>NZ_JBSFLI010000001.1:244145-388325 GCF_053598955.1 Streptomyces sp. NPDC001056
CGAAACCGAGCCGGACGTCGCACCGGAAGCCGAGGCCGAGCCCGAGACGGACATCGAGCCCGAAGCCCAGACCGAGACGAAGCCCGAGGCAACGGCCGAGGCCGAGCCCGAGGCGCGAGAAGAGACCGAGCCCGAGGCCCAGACCGAGGCCGAGCCCGAGGCCGAGGCGTCCGCAGCGGAGGGAAGCGAGACCGAGGTCGCGGCAGCGGGGCGGACGGAACCGGACCCCGAGCCGACTCCCTCCCCGGAGTCGTCGGCGGACGAGGCGTCCCCGGAGCCGACGGCGGAAACGGAGACCGCGCAGGCCGAGCCCGCCTCCCCGGACCGCACGGCCACGGAGCCGGAGGCGTCCGCCGAGGCGGAAGCCGGGAAGACGCCCGGGACGGCCGCCGAGCCGGAGGGCGAGGAGCCGGAGGAAGCCGCCGCTCCCGCCGACGAGGACCTCTCGAACCTGTCGGCGGCCACGGACGTACCGACCCCGGACCCGGCGACCGAGCCCGCCGAGCTTGAGCCGACCATGGAGACGGCGGAGGACCCCGAACCGGCCATCGCCACCGAGGCGGCCGGGGAAACCGCGACGGCGCTCGCGGAGGGCCCGAAGGCCGCGGCCGAATCCGAGCAGGGCGAGCCCGAGCCGGAAGCGACCGCACCCGCGCCCGCCGAGGCGCCCCGGCCCACCGCGAGCGAAGAACCCCCCACCGCCCCGCAGGCCGCCGACGGCGAGCCCGGCACCCGCGCCCCCGCCACCTCCCTCGCCACCCTCACCGCAGCCGCCCCCGCCCTCACCACCGCCTACGACGCGGCCGCCGCCCCCCTCGCCAAGACCGACCTCACCGGCACCCGGGCCAAGCTCTACCTCGTGCTGGACCGCTCCGCGAGCATGCGGCCGTACTACAAGGACGGCTCCGCCCAGGCCCTCGCCGACCAGACCCTCGCCCTCGCCGCCCACCTGGACCCCGAGGCCACGGTCCACACCGTCTTCTTCTCCACGGAAGTGGACGGCACCACGGACCTCACCCTCACCCCGGACCACACGACGAGGATCGACGACACCCACGCGGGCCTCGGCCGGATGGGCCGTACCAGCTACCACGCCGCCGTGGAAGCCGTACTCGCCCACTACGACGCGCACGTCGCCCCCGGCACCCCCGCCCTCGTCGTCTTCCAGACCGACGGCGCCCCGGACGCCAAGACCCCCGCGACCCAGGCCCTGACCGCCGCCGCGGACACCCACCCCACGGTCTTCTTCTCCTTCGTCGCCTTCGGCGAGCCGGACAACAAGGCCTTCGACTACCTCCGCAAGCTGAAGACCCCCAACACCGCCTTCTTCCACGCGGGCCCCGCCCCCCGCGAACTGACGGACACCGAGCTGTACGAGGGCGTCCTCGCCACCTGGCGGCCGTAGGGCGACAACCGGATGACCCGATGAGCACGTGCCCGGGGGGTGGACCGACACGTCCACCCCCCGAAACACGTGTGAGGCGATCTCCGCGGGACCAGTAGGATTTCGCCTTATGGCGGCCACTGGATCCGAGAAGCAGGCGGGGAAGGCGTACTACGTCTCCACGCCCATCTACTACGTCAACGACGCTCCTCACCTGGGCCACGCCTACACGACCGTCGCAGGGGACGTGCTCACGCGCTGGCACCGCCAGCGCGGTGAGAAGGTGTGGTACCTCACCGGCACGGACGAGCACGGTCAGAAGATCATGCGCACGGCCGAGGCGAACGGGGTGACGCCCCAGCAGTGGGCGGACAAGCTCGTCACCGAGGCATGGAAGCCGCTCTGGGAGCACCTGGAGATCGCGAACGACGATTTCATCCGCACCACCCAGAAGCGGCACACGGACCGCGTCCAGGAATTCGTGCAGGACCTGCACGACAAGGGCGAGATCTACAAGGGCGGCTACGAGGGCCCGTACTGCGTCGGCTGCGAGGAGTACAAGCTCCCCGGCGAGCTCCTCGACGGCGAGGGCGAGTACGCGGGCCAGAAGCTGTGCCCCATCCACAAGCGGCCCGTGGAGACCCTCAGCGAGGAGAACTACTTCTTCCGCCTCAGCGAGTACGGCGAGAAGCTCCTCGCCCACTACGAGGCCAACCCGGGCTTCATCCAGCCCGAGTCCGCGCGCAACGAGGTCGTGAACTTCGTCCGCCAGGGCCTCCAGGACCTCTCCATCTCCCGCTCGACGTTCGACTGGGGCATCCCGATCCCCTGGGACGACAAGCACGTGATCTACGTGTGGGTCGACGCCCTGCTGAACTACGCCACGGCGGTCGGCTACAACGAGAACCAGGAGAAGTTCGAGGCCACCTTCCCGGCCGACGTCCACCTCGTCGGCAAGGACATCCTCCGCTTCCACGCGGTGATCTGGCCGGCCATGCTGATGGCCCAGGGTCTGCCCCTGCCCGGCAGGATCGCCGCGAACGGCTGGCTGATGGTCGGCGGCGAGAAGATGTCGAAGTCCAACCTGACCGGCATCAAGCCGCAGGACCTCACCGCGCACTTCGGCGTCGACGCCTACCGCTGGTACTTCCTGCGTGCCATCGCCTTCGGCCAGGACGGCTCCTTCTCCTGGGAGGACTTCTCCGCCCGCTACACCAGCGAGCTGGCCAACGACTACGGCAACCTCGCCTCCCGCGTGGCCGCGATGGTCGGCAAGTACTTCGGCGGCACCCTGCCCGAGGCCACCGCCGACGGTCCGGCGGAGGCGGCGGTGCACGAGGGTCTCGCCAAGGCGGTCGCCGAGGCCGACCGGAAGATCGGCGAGGAGCTGGACTTCCAGGGCGGCATCCTGGCCGTCTTCGACTTCGTCAAGCAGGTCAACGGCTACATCACGGAGCAGGAGCCGTGGAAGGTGGCCAAGGACGAGTCCGAGGAGGGCCGCGCCCGCCTCGCGACCATCCTGTACACCGCCGCCGAGTCGCTGCGCGCGGTCGCCGTCCTGCTCAACCCGGTGATGCCGGAGACCTCGCAGAAGCTGTGGGACTCCCTGGGCGCGGAGGCCTCCCTCGGCGCGCTCGCCGAACAGCGGGTCCAGGACGCGGCCGACTGGGGCCGGCTCCCGGCCGGCTCCACCGTCACCAAGGGCGCGGTGCTCTTCCCCCGTCTGGAGGAGAAGCCGACCGCCTGAGTCACGGTCGTACGGCACACAGGGGCCCGGGGCGCCATCATGGCTCCCGGGCCCTGCCCGCATCCCCCACCGCCCCCCGTCCCCTCTGGCAAAGTACCGGTCCCGTGAACCTTCCCGAATCCCACCGTCGGCTGCTCGCGGACGCCGTCACGGCGGGTGGCGCCCATGGTCTGGTCCTCGCCGGCGGGTACGCCCTCGAAGCGCACGGACTGGTCGGGCGGCCGCACGGCAATGTGGACCTCGCGACCGAGAGCGGCGAGGACATGGAGCGGATCGCCGGCGCGGTCGCGGCAGCGCTGGAGGCGCGTGGCCGGAGCGCCCGGGTCGGGGCCGTGACCGCGCGCACCGCGCAGCTGGCCGTGACCGATCCACCGACCGGCGGGTCCTGCGTGCTCGCCCTGCACAAGGAGAGCCTGTGGGGGCCGCCGGACCTCACCGCGTACGGGCCCGCCCTGTGCCTGGAGGACGCCGTCGGTACGAAGATCCGCGCGCTGTACGACCGGGGCGCGGCCGTCGACCTGATCGACGCGCGGGCCGCGTCGGGCCGGTTCTCGCTGCCCGAGCTGGAGGAACTGGGCCGCCGGCACGCCCATGACGTCTTCGACCTGCCCACCCTCCAGTCCCGGCTGACCGGCACGGACTTCTACTCCGACGCCCAGTTCACCCGGTACGGACTGGACGAGGGCGCGATCAGCGAACTGCGGGCCTGGGCCCAGCGGTGGTCGGACGACATCGCCGAGCGGCTGCTGGAGGACGGCGCCTCCCCGGACGTGGAGGCCGCCGAAGACGCCGGGGAACCCGAAGACGCGCACGACACCGAGTGACGCGGAACGCCCGGAACCCCAAGGGGCTCCGGGCGTTCGGCGAAAGCGGCCGGGCTACTTCGGCTGCGGCTTCCTGATGCTCAGGTGCAGCTCGCGCAGGCGGGACTCCTCCAGCTCGGTCGGGGCGCCCATCATCAGGTCCTGGGCGTTGCCGTTGAGCGGGAAGGCGATCGTCTCGCGGATGCTGGGCTCGTCCGCGAGGAGCATGACGATGCGGTCCACGCCGGGGGCGATGCCGCCGTGCGGCGGGGCGCCGAAGCGGAACGCGCGGAGCATGCCCGCGAACTTCTCCTCGACGGTGTCGCGGTCGTAGCCCGCGATCTCGAAGGCCTTCAGCATGATGTCCGGCTGGTGGTTCCGGATCGCGCCGGAGGACAGCTCGACGCCGTTGCACACGATGTCGTACTGCCAGCCCAGGACGTCCAGCGGGTCCTGGGTCTCCAGGGCCTCCAGACCGCCCTGCGGCATGGAGAAGGGGTTGTGCGAGAAGTCGATCGCGCCGGTCTCCTCGTCCTTCTCGTACATCGGGAAGTCGACGATCCAGCAGAAGCGGAAGACGTTCTCCTCGAACTGCCCCGCGCGCTTGGCGGCCTCGACACGGACCGCGCCCATGATCTTGGAGACCTCGTCGTACTCGCCCGCGCCGAAGAAGACCGCGTGGCCGGGGGCCAGCGAGAGGCGCTTGGTCAGCTCGGCGACGTTCTCCTCGGTGAGGAACTTCGCGATCGGGCCGGACAGGGCGCCGTCCTCGCCGACGCGGACCCAGGCCAGGCCCTTGGCGCCGAGCGAGACCGCGAAGTCACCGAGCTGGTCGAAGAACTTGCGCGGCTGGTCCTGGACCGCCGGCACCGCCAGGGCGCGCACGTGCTTGCCCGCGAACGCCTTGAACTCCGAGCCCTCGAAGACATCGGTGATGTCCACCAGCTCCAGCTTGGCGCGCAGGTCCGGCTTGTCGGAGCCGTACTTCAGCATCGCCTCGCGGAACGGGATGCGCGGGAAGGGGGACGTCACGTGGCGGCCGCCGCCGAACTCCTCGAAGAGCTCCGTCATCAGCCGCTCGATCGGCTGGAAGACGTCCTCCTGCTCGACGAAGCTCATCTCGACGTCGAGCTGGTAGAACTCGCCCGGGGAGCGGTCGGCGCGGGCGTCCTCGTCGCGGAAGCAGGGCGCGATCTGGAAGTACCGGTCGAAGCCGGAGATCATCAGCAGCTGCTTGAACTGCTGCGGGGCCTGCGGCAGGGCGTAGAACTTGCCGGGGTTCAGCCGGGAGGGGACGACGAAGTCGCGGGCGCCCTCGGGGGAGGTCGCGGACAGGATCGGCGTCGCCATCTCGTTGAAGCCGAGCGCGGTCATCTTGTGGCGGATCGCGGAGATGACCGCCGTACGCAGCATGATGTTGCGGTGCATGCGCTCGCGGCGCAGGTCGAGGAAGCGGTACTCCAGACGCCGCTCCTCGTTGACCCCGTCCTCGGCGTTGATGGTGAAGGGGAGGGGCTGGGCCGCGCCGAGCAGCTCGACCTCGGTCACCTCGACCTCGATCTCGCCGGTCGGCAGGTCCGGGTTCACGTTCTCGGTGCCACGCGAGACGACGGAGCCGTCGACACGGACCGTGGACTCCTTGGAGAGCTTGTCCAGGGCGTCGTAGGCGGGGGTGCCGGGGCGGGCGACCAGCTGCGTGATGCCGTAGTGGTCGCGCAGATCGATGAAGAGGATGCCGCCCAGGTCGCGCCGATTGTGCAGCCAGCCACTGAGCCGGACGTCGGTGCCGACGTCAGAGGCGCGGAGCTGGCCGCAGGTGTGGGACCTGTACCGATGCATCGTCGTTCATCGTCCTTCGCGGATTGAGTTGGTCTTCGCGGTGATCGCCGGGGCAGCCGCCCCCGACTGAACCAAGGGTACCGGCCACCCCAAGATCGGCTCCCCACCATTTGCCGCCCGCGGAAGTCCCGCGCTCCTACGGTGGCACGCACCGAGCGCATCTTCTTAAATAGGGACAATGCGTACAGGTGAGCCGCTCCCGGCCGTAGGGGAGGTCCTCGCCGCCCTCGCGACCGGGCTGTGGCACTGGGACACGGCGGACAAGCTGGTCACCGTGGACGCGGAGGCGGCGCGGCTGCTCGGGCTGCCCGCCGCGCCGGCCACCCTCACCGAGGCCCAGACCCGGGCCCGGCTGCATCCGGCCGACTGGAACGAGATCACCTCGGTGGTGCAGCTCGCGGTGGCGGGGAGCACACTCGCCGAGGTACGGGTGCGGATCATGGACGAGCAGGGCACCCTCCTGCGCGTCGTACGCAGCCGCTCGAAGCCGTCGTACGACCCCGAGCGGCGCGCCTATGTGCTGACCGGCACCCTCCAGGAGGTGGCCGAGCCGGGCCCGGAACCGGCGGACGGGCGCGCCACCACGGTCACCGGGCCCTGGCGGCGTTCGCGGGAGGCGTTCCTGCTGGACGCGGGCCGGGCACTGGCCGAGGCGCGCTCCACGGCGGAGGTGCTGCGGGTCGCGGCGGGCCTGTCGATGCCCGGGTTCTCTCCGGACGGCCTGGTGGTGTTCGGGGTGGAGGGCGACCGGCTGACGATGACCGGCCACCACGGGCACCGGTCCGACGAGATGGGCCCGTTCACCGACATGCCGCTGGCCATGGAGTACCCGGCGGCCGAGGTGGTGCGCACCGGGCGGGCGGTGTACCTGTCCTCGCCGGAGGAGTACAAGGACCGCTACCCGGTGACCTGGCCGCTGGCCCGGCCCTTCGGGCGCAGCTCGTGGGCGTTCCTGCCGCTGACGGTGGGCGGGCGCACGATGGGTGCGTGGATGGCGGGGTTCGCCTATCCGGTGGCGTTCACCCCGGACGAGCGCGCGGTGCTGACGACGGTGGCCCGGATGCTCGCCCAGGCGCTGTCCCGGGCGACGACCGCGGAGTCGGAGCGGGAACTGACCGAGGGCCTCCAGCGCTCCATGCTGCCCTCGATCGGCCCGGAGGTCCCGGGGGTGGGGATCGCCGCCCGCTACATCCCGACCGGCGGCGGGCTCCAGGTGGGCGGCGACTGGTACGACGTGATCCCGCTGCCCGCCGACCGGTTCGCGCTGGTCATCGGGGATGTGCAGGGGCATGACGTGCGGGCGGCCGGGCTGATGGGGCAGCTGCGGATCGCGCTGCGCGCCTATGCCTCCGAGGGGCACCACCCGGACGCCGTGCTCTCGCGCGCGTCCCGCTTCCTGCACGGGATCACGCACGACGAGGAGATGTCCGACCCGCGCTTCGCGACCTGCCTGTACGTGGCCGTCGACCCGGTGACCGGGCGGCTGGAGATCGCCCGCGCGGGCCATCCGGACCCGGTGATCCGGATGGCCGACGGCACGGTGATGCTGCGGCCGACGGCGGGCGGGCTGCCGCTGGGCATCGACCCGGACGCGGACTATCCGACGACCCGGTTCGTGCTCCAGCCCGGGGAGACGCTGATGCTGTGCACCGACGGGCTGATCGAGACCGGCGGGCACGACCTGGACAGCGGCTGGCAGCGGCTGCGCGCGATCCTGGAGGGCCACGACGGCGACCTGGAGTCGCTGGCCGACGTGCTGGTGCAGGGCGTGCACGGGCCGTCCTCGCACCACACGACGGGGCCGCTGGCCGACCGGCGCGAGGACGACATCGCGCTGCTGCTGCTGCGCCGCGCGGTGCCGGGGCACGACACGGCGGCGCGGCCCCGGGTGCGGCGGATGCTGCTGTCGGTGGGGCAGGACGAGCCCGAGCGGATCGCGGAGGCGCGCCGGTTCGTACGGGACCTGCTGCACGACTGGGCCGCCCCGGACCAGGTCGACTCCGCCGAGCTGCTGGTCTCCGAGATGCTCACCAACGTCCTGGTGCACACGGACACCGACGCGCTGCTGCTGGCCGAGGTGATCGAGGAGAGCGGCCGGCGCCGGCTGCGGATCGAGGTCTTCGACACCGGCGACGACCTCCCGCACAAGCGCCGCCCCGGCGAACTGGCCTCCTCCGGGCGGGGCCTGCTGCTGATCGGGATCCTGGCGGACACCTGGGGGGTGGACCCGAGGGGCGAGGGCAAGAGCATCTGGTTCGAGCTCTACGAACGGTCGGGGGAGCGGGACGGCCCGAGGCCGGGCGGGGGGTCCGGCGGGGGCGCGTCCGAGGGGGTCGGGGGCGCGTAACGGGTGCGCAGTTCCTGTACGACGCCGAAGGCGGCCGCGGTCAGCGGGACGGCCAGGAGCATGCCGAGGATGCCCGCCACGGAGGCGCCGGCCGTGATGGTGACCATGACCACCGCGGGGTGCATCTGCACGGTACGGCTCTGGATCACCGGCTGGAGCACATGCCCCTCCAGCACCTGCACCGCGAGCACCACGCCGAGCGCCCACAGGGCGATGACGAACCCCCGGTCGGCGAGGGCGACGAGTACCGAGACCGCGCCGGAGATGAACGCCCCGAGGTAGGGGATGAAGGCGCCGACGAAGACCAGCGCGCCGAGCCCGACGGCGCCGGGCACCTGGAGGATCAGCAGGCCGACGGTGATGCACACGGCGTCGATCAGGGCGATCAGGGTGGTGCCGCGCATGAACCCCTCGACCGCCTGGAAGGCGCGCCGCGCGACGGCTTCCAGGATGTCGGCGGTGCCCTCGGGCGCGAGGGAGCGCAGGGTGCCCGCGACGAGGTGGGAGTCGCGCAGGAAGAAGAAGACCAGCACCAGGGCGAGGACGGCGAGGGCGATGCTCTCGCCGACGACGCTCACGCCGCTGATGACGTTGGACGCGGCCGTGCCGCCGAAGCGGCGCAGCAGTTCGCGGGAGTTGGTGGCGAGGTCGTCCAGGCCGCTGCCGGCGGCGCCGAAGTGCCGGGAGAGGCTCCGGGCGGCGTTGCGGAGGGAGGCTATGATCTCGTCGCCGCTGTCGATGAGGGCGGCGACGACGATGTAGACGGCGCCGCCGACGACGGCCACCACGGCGACACAGGTCAGCCCGGCCGACACCGAGCGCTGCACACCGGCGCGTACGAGCTGCCGGTGCAGCGGGCCGAGCAGGGCGGTGCCGAGGAGGGCGAGCAGCACCGCGGTGACGGCCGTACGGAACTCGCCGCACAACCGCACCCCGACCCATCCGACCGCGGCGGCCAGCAGCAGCACGGCACACCACGCGGCAAGCCGCCGAACGGGCTCGGGCAACAGATGCACGTCCCCCAGCGGATCACGCGGGCCGCGCGGTGTCCCGCCGTGCGGGTCCGGGCGGGTGAGCCGCCCGGACCCGCGTCGGCCGAAAGGGCGCCCCTGCGGGCTTCGTCGGCCGAAGGGGCGCCCTCGATGAGGAGGCGTCAGGCGCCGGGGCCCTCGTCGGTCATGCCGTGGACGGCCGGGATCGTGCCCAGCCGGCCCTTCTGGAAGTCCTCGAACGCCTGCTGGAGCTCTTCCCTGGTGTTCATGACGAACGGGCCGTAGTGGGCCATGGGCTCACGGATGGGCCGCCCGCCCAGGAGGACGACCTCCAGGTCCGGCGTGTGGGAGTCCTGCTTCTCGTCCGCGCGGACCGTCAGCGAACCGCCGGCGCCGAAGACCGCCGTCTGGCCCAGGTGGATCGGACGGCGCTCGGCACCGACCGAGCCCTTGCCCGCCAGCACGTACGCCAGGCCGTTGAAGTCCTCCCGCCAGGGCAGCGTGATCTCCGCACCCGGCGCGAGCGTCGCGTGGACCATGGTGATCGGGGTGTGGGTGATGCCGGGACCCTCGTGGCCGTCCAGCTCACCGGCGATGACCCGGAGCAGCGCGCCGCCGTCGGGCGAGGTCAGCAACTGGACGCTGCCG
The DNA here is from genome assembly GCF_053598955.1 of Streptomyces sp. NPDC001056. Classification (NCBI taxonomy): domain Bacteria; kingdom Bacillati; phylum Actinomycetota; class Actinomycetes; order Kitasatosporales; family Streptomycetaceae; genus Streptomyces; species Streptomyces sp. NPDC001056. The sequence continues at coordinate 253,906 of NZ_JBSFLI010000001.1, forward strand.
GCCCGGATGTCCTGGTAGCGCGGCGCCATCATCTTGTCCTCGGCGGGGAGGTTCACCCACAGCTGGAGCCCGTGGAAGAGCCCGCCCGAGACGACCAGGTGCTCCGGCGGCGCCTCGATGTGCAGCAGGCCCGCGCCCGCCGTCATCCACTGGGTGTCGCCGTTGGTGATGGTGCCGCCACCGCCCTGGCTGTCCTGGTGGTCGAAGATGCCGTCGATGATGTAGGTGACGGTCTCGAAGCCGCGGTGCGGGTGCCAGGGGGTGCCCTTGGGCTCGCCCGGCGCGTACTCCACCTCACCCATCTGGTCCATCATGATGAACGGGTCGAGATGGCGGTAATTGATGCCCGCGAACGCCCGGCGCACGGGGAAGCCCTCACCCTCGTACCCGCTCGGAGCGGTCGTGACGGTGAGCACCTTACGTGCCACGGCGTCGGCGGGAGCGGTCACACGGGGCAGCGTCAACGGGTTCGCGACGGTCACTGCAGGCATGGTGGCTACCTCCTTCGTACGCTCACTTTAGTTGAGCGTTGAACTTCTTGCCACCCACAACAGGGCGGGCCCGGAGGTAATTCCCTCCGGGCCCGCGCGGCGGTGAGGATCAGCCGATCGGCCGTACCGGTCAGCCGTACATCCGGCGCATCGCGAAATCGACCATCTGCTCGACCGCCTTCGCGTCGAACACCATCCGGTGCTCGCCCTCCATGTCGAGGACGAAGCCGTAGCCGGTCGGCAGCAGGTCGATCACCTCGGCGCCGGTGATGACGAAGTACTTGGACTCCTTGCCCGCGTACCGCCGCAGCTCCTTGAGCGAGGTGAACATAGGGATCACCGGCTGCTGGGTGTTGTGCAGGGCGAGGAAGCCGGGGGTGTCCCCGCGTGGGCAGTACACCTTCGACGTGGCGAAGATCTGCTGGAAGTCCTCGGGGGACATCTGCCCGGTGGTGAACGCGCGCACCGCGTCCGCGAGCGAGGGCGGGGACGGCTCCGGATAGAGCGGCGGCTGCTGGCCGTACCCGCCGGCCCCGCCCGCCATCTGCTGCTGCCCCGACGTGTACTGCTGCTGCGCGGCGCCGCCGTCCATGGGCTGGCCGTATCCGTACATGGGCGCAAGCGTACCGAGATCGAGCCCACCGCAGGGATGGACCCGAACGGCCCACAGGAGTAGACCCTTCTCACACTTGACCGAACCGGGGTTGCGTCTTATTACCGACGGGTAGCATCATCGTAGCTACTTGTTGGTACGTGAACCAGATGCGAGGAGACAGTGCCTCGCCGATCCCTCAACGGAGCCGTCGCCATGGGGCACTACAAGTCGAATCTCCGCGACATCGAGTTCAACCTCTTCGAAGTACTCGGGCGCGACAAGGTGTACGGCACCGGCCCGTTCGAGGAGATGGACGTCGAGACCGCCAAGAGCATCCTGGAGGAGATGACCCGCCTCTCGGAGAACGAGCTGGCCGAGTCCTTCGCCGACGCCGACCGCAACCCGCCGGTCTTCGACCCGGAGACCAACACGGCGCCGGTCCCGGCCTCCTTCAAGAAGAGCTACCAGGCCTTCATGGACTCCGAGTACTGGCGGCTCGGCCTGCCCGAGGAGATCGGCGGCACCACCTCGCCCCGCTCCCTGATCTGGGCCTACGCCGAGCTGATCCTGGGCGCCAACCCGGCCGTGTGGATGTACTCCTCGGGCCCGGCGTTCGCCGGCATCCTCTTCGAGGAGGGCAACGAGGTCCAGAAGCACATCGCCTCGATCGCCGTGGACAAGCAGTGGGGCTCCACGATGGTGCTCACCGAGCCCGACGCGGGTTCCGACGTGGGCGCCGGCCGCACCAAGGCGGTCCAGCAGGAGGACGGCTCCTGGCACATCGAGGGTGTGAAGCGCTTCATCACCTCCGGTGAGCACGACATGTCGGAGAACATCCTCCACTACGTGCTCGCGCGTCCCGAGGGCGCCGGCCCCGGCACCAAGGGCCTGTCCCTCTTCCTGGTGCCGAAGTACCTGTTCGACTTCGAGACCGGCGAGCTGGGCGAGCGCAACGGCGTCTACGCCACCAACGTCGAGCACAAGATGGGCCTGAAGGCCTCCAACACGTGCGAGATGACCTTCGGCGACCAGCACCCCGCCAAGGGCTGGCTGATCGGCGACAAGCACGAGGGCATCCGCCAGATGTTCCGCATCATCGAGTTCGCCCGCATGATGGTCGGCACGAAGGCGATCTCCACGCTGTCCACCGGCTACCTGAACGCCCTGGAGTACGCCAAGGAGCGCGTCCAGGGCCCGGACCTGGCCAACTTCATGGACAAGGCCGCGCCCAAGGTCACCATCACCCACCACCCCGACGTGCGCCGCTCGCTGATGACGCAGAAGGCGTACGCGGAGGGCATGCGCGCCCTGGTGATGTACACCGCCTCGATCCAGGACGCGATCCAGATCAAGGAGGCGGGCGGCGAGGACGCCTCCGCCGAGCACGCCCTCAACGACCTGCTGCTGCCCGTCGTCAAGGGCTACGGCTCCGAGAAGGCCTACGAGCAGCTGGCCCAGTCGCTGCAGACCTTCGGCGGCTCCGGCTTCCTCCAGGAGTACCCGATCGAGCAGTACATCCGGGACTCCAAGATCGACACCCTCTACGAGGGCACGACCGCGATCCAGGGCCAGGACTTCTTCTTCCGCAAGATCGTCCGCAACCAGGGCGCCGCGCTGAACTCGCTCGCCGAGGACATCAAGAAGTTCCTGGCGCTCGGCACCGGCGGCGAGGAGCTGGCAGGCGCCCGCGAGCACCTGGCCAAGGCCGCCGTGGAGCTGGAGGCGATCGTCGGCCTGATGCTGACCGACCTCGCCGCCACCCAGAACGACGCCAAGAACATCTACAAGGTCGGCCTGAACAGCACCCGCCTGCTGCTCGCCTCCGGCGACGTCATCGTCGGCTACCTGCTGCTCAAGGGTGCCGCCGTCGCCGCCGAGAAGCTCGCCACGGCCTCCGCGAAGGACAAGGCGTTCTACACCGGCAAGATCGCCGCCGCGAAGTTCTTCGCCGCGAACGTCCTGCCGGGCGTCACCCTCGCGCGCAAGATCGCCTCGGGCGTCGAGCTCGACCTGATGGAGCTGGACGAGGCCGCGTTCTAGGAAGCGGACCGGCGTCCTTCCGGGACGCCGGTTCCGGACGTTACGGACGTCCCCGTCGTTTCCGCGCACGGGCCCGCACCCTTTACCGGGAGCGGGCCCGTGCCCGTCGTTAAGGTGAATCCCATGAGCGCACCATCCCGCCCGTCGCCCGCCGCCACCCCTCCAGCGAGCGCTGCGCGCGCACCTCTCACCTTCGACCGCGCCCACACCGACGACCTGATGTCCTTCCTGGCGGCCTGCCCCTCGCCGTACCACGCCGTGGCGAACGTCGCCGGGCGGCTGGAGAAGGCCGGCTTCAGGCAGGTCGCCGAGACGGACGCCTGGGACGGCACCAGCGGCGGCCGGTACGTGCTGCGCGGCGGCGCGATCATCGCCTGGTACGTCCCCGAGGGCGCCGCGCCCCACACGCCGTTCCACATCATCGGCGCGCACACCGACTCGCCCAACCTGCGGATCAAGCCGCGCCCCGACAGCGGCGCGCACGGCTGGCGCCAGGTCGCCGTGGAGATCTACGGCGGCCCGCTCATGAACTCCTGGCTGGACCGCGACCTGGGCCTGGCGGGCCGGCTGACCCTGCGCGACGGCTCCAGCGTCCTGGTCGACGTGAACCGGCCGCTGCTGCGGGTGCCGCAGCTCGCCATCCACCTGGACCGCTCGGTCAGCGCCGAGGGTCTCAAGCTGGACAAGCAGCGGCATCTGCAGCCGGTGTGGGGCCTCGGCGACGAGGTGCTCGACGGCGACCTGATCTCCTTCCTGGAGCAGGAGGCCGGTCTTGAGGCCCACTCGGTGGCCGGCTGGGACCTGATGGTGCACCCGGTGGAGCCCCCGGCCTATCTCGGCCGCGACCGCGAACTGGTCGCCGGGCCGCGCATGGACAACCTGCTGTCCGTGCACGCCGGCGCGGCCGCGCTGGCCGCCGCCGCGGCCTCCGGCGCGGCCCTCACCCGCATCCCGGTGCTGGCCGCCTTCGACCACGAGGAGAACGGCTCGCAGTCCGACACCGGCGCGGACGGCCCGCTGCTCGGCTCCGTCCTGGAACGCTCGGTGTTCGCCCGCGGCGGCTCCTACGAGGACCGCGCCCGCGCCTTCGCCGGCACCGTGTGCCTGTCCTCCGACACCGGTCACGCCGTGCACCCCAACTACGCCGAGCGGCACGACCCGACGCACCACCCGCGCGTCAACGGCGGCCCGATCCTCAAGGTGAACGTCAACAACCGCTACGCCACGGACGGTTCGGGCCGTGCCGTGTTCGCCGCGGCCTGCGAGAAGGCCGGGGTCCCCTTCCAGTCGTTCGTCTCCAACAACTCCATGCCCTGCGGCACCACCATCGGCCCGATCACCGCGGCCCGGCACGGCATCCGCACGGTCGACATCGGCGTGGCGATCCTCTCCATGCACAGCGCCCGCGAACTGTGCGGCGCCGACGACCCGTTCCTCCTCGCGAACGCCCTGACGGCCTTCCTGGAGGTCTAGCCGGGCCCGTGCTCCGGAGGGCCGGCCGGCACCGGCCTCCCGGAGGGCGGCGTCCCGCCGGGCGGACTTCCGCGGAACGTCCTTGCGCGGGGCGGCCTTTCGGAGGGCTAGGCGGGGCGGCGCCGGGTACCCGCACGGGACCGGAGATTCCGGAACCGAAAGGGGAGGCGAAGCCTCATGGGGCTCGGCGGATGCATCATCCTCATCGCCGTGGGGGCCATTCTCACGTTCGCGACCGACTGGCACATGCACGGCGTCAACCTCACGGTCGTCGGCCTGATCCTGATGGCCGTCGGGCTGATCGGTGTCGCCACGTTCAGCGGTATCGCCCGGCGCCGGCGGGTCGTCGTGCCGCCGACGACGCCGGTCGTGGAGGAGGAACCCCACCACCGTCACCACCACACCGGCGACGGTTACACGGACGGCTACGGCGTCTGAGCACCGCCCTCCTGCCCGTCCATGCCCGCCAGGACGAGCGGCAGGCGGTCCGCCGCCCCCTCGGTGAGGCGGACCGGGACGCCCCGGTCCTGCTGGTGGACGTGGCAGGCGGGGTACTCGATGTCCGGGTCGTCGTCGCAGGACGCGGCCATCGTGGATATGCGCGACGCCCCCTCGCGAACGGCCGGGTCGGGCTCCGGCTCGCGGCCCTGGCCGACCCGCCCGCGCGGCCTCGGGGAAAAGCGGGCCGCGCGCCGAGGGATCGCCCCGCTCCCGCCGTGAGGAACCGGCCGAACCGGGGAAGGGCTCAGAGCATGAGATTCCTGGTACGCGACCGGCTCCTCGGCATCGGCGAAGACTATTGGATCGAGGACGAGCACGGCCGCAAGGTGTTCCTCGTCGACGGCAAGGCCATGCGGCTGCGGGACACCTTCGAGCTGAAGGACGCCCGGGGCCGGGTCCTGATCGACATCCACCAGAAGATGTTCGCCCTGCGCGACACGATGGTGATCGAACGGGACGGGGAGGGCCTGGCCACCATCAGGCGCAAACGGCTGTCCCTGCTGCGCAACCACTACCGCGTCGCGCTGGCCGAGGGCTCCGAACTGGACGTCAGCGGCAAGATCCTCGACCGCGAGTTCGTGGTCGAGTACGACGGCGGGACGCTGGCCGTGATCTCCCGGCGCTGGCTGCGTCTGCGGGAGACGTACGGCGTGGACGTCGTACGCGAGGACGCGGACCCGGCGCTGCTCATCGCGGTCGCGGTGTGCGTGATCCATCTCGCGGAGAAGGAGCGGGAGGGCGACTGACGTGCCGTCGGCCGGGCCGCCGCCGGCACACGGGCGGTCCCCGCTAGCGCCGGGGCGGCGCCAGCCCGAGGACGCGGTCCTTCAGCGCGGGGAACTGCTCCCGGGTCGCGGCCGCCTTCGCCGGGTCGAAGTCGACCGTGAGGACCTCCTCGCCGGGGCCCGCCTCGGCCAGCACCTCACCCCACGGGTCCACCACGATCGAGTGACCGGCCTGCGGAACTCCCGCGTGGGTCCCGGCCGTTCCACAGGCGAGCACGAACGCCTGGTTCTCCACCGCCCGCGCCCGTGCCAGCAGCGTCCAGTGCGCGCGCCGTCGCTCGGGCCAGCCCGCCGGGAGCACCAGCACCTCGGCGCCGGCGTCCACCAGTCCGCGGAAGAGCTCGGGGAACCGCAGGTCGTAGCAGGTGCCCAGGCCCAGCGTCGCCCCGGGCAGCGGGACCGTCACCAGGTCCTGCCCCGCGCCCATGAGCACGGCCTCGCCCCGGTCGAAGCCGAAGCGGTGGATCTTGCGGTAGGCGGCGGCGAGCCGGCCGGAGGGGGAGAAGACGAGCGAGGTGTTGTACAGGGTCCCGTCGTCCTGCGCGGAGCCGTCGCCGGATGCCGCGCGCTCGGGGATCGAGCCGGCGTGCAGCCACACGCCCGCGTCCGCCGCCGCCTCGGCCATCGCCTCGTACGTCGGTCCTTCGAGCGGCTCGGCCTCGCGGCCGAAGTCCTCGTAGGCGAAGGCGCCGGTGGTCCACAGCTCGGGCAGCACGACCAGGTCGGACCCGGCCTGCTCGCGGACCAGGGCGGCCGCGCGACGCCTGCGCGAGGAGACCGATTCGCCCTCGTCGACGGCCATCTGGATCAGAGAGGCGCGCACACTACCACCGTCCTGGCATTCGAGTCGTCCATACGGGCCTACGATCGTCACGCGAAAGCACTGCCGGGGTGCCTGGCAGCAGCGTAACTTAGCTTCTCAGACACCCGCCGACGTGCAGCCGCCGCCCGCTGGCACCGCCGCCGCAACCTGCCCGTGTACCGACCGCCGAGGGGTCCCGTTCCGTGAGTCTGCATCCCACCCTCCAGCCCTACGCCGACGCCTGGTCGCACTCCGTCGACGCGATATCCGAGATGGTGCAGCCCCTGGCAGAGGCCGAGTGGAACCGGCGGACCCCGTGCCCTGGATGGTCGGTGCGCGACATCGTGTCGCACGTCATCGGCATGGACTGCGAACTGCTCGGTGATCCGCGCCCCATCCACTCCCTGCCGCGCGACCTCTTCCACGTCACCAACGAGCACCAGCGCTACATGGAGATGCAGGTCGACGTCCGCCGCCACCACACCGCGCCGGAGATGACGTCCGAGCTGGAGTACACGGTCATCCGCCGCAACCGCCAGATGCGCAACGAGAACCGTGAGCCGGGCACCATGGTGCGCGGGCCGCAGGGCACGGACATCACCCTCGAACACGCCTACCGGATGCGCGCCTTCGACGTCTGGGTGCACGAACAGGACCTGCGTACGGCGCTCGGCCGCCCCGGCAACCTCGACTCGCCCGGCGCGCACGTCACCCGCGACTTCCTGCTGGAAATACTGCCGAAGGTCGTCGCGAAGGACGCGAACGCGCCGCGCAGTTCGGCCGTCGTCTTCGACGTGCACGGCCCCGTGGAGTTCCTGCGGACCATCCGCGTCGACATCCAGGGCCGCGGCACCCTGGAGACCGCCCCGGCGCTCGGCCCGGTGGCCTCCCTCAGCCTCGACTGGGAGACCTATGTCCGGCTGGCCTGCGGCCGGGTGAGCCCCGAGGCGGTGGCGGACCGCGTCAAGGCCGAGGGCGACCAGGATCTGGCGAAGGCCATCCTGCACAGCTTCGCCGTGACGCCGTGACGCCATGACGCCCTTGCGCCGGCCGGGGGTTCGGGCCGCCGGCAAATCAGTGGTGCCTGCCGGGACGGCCTTCTAGCGTGCCCGGTATGACCATCGCCCTGCCCCGGCTCACCCGTCTCACCTTCCACGGCCCCCTCTCGGAGGCCCGCGCGACCGCCATGGTCCGGCGGCTCGCGGCGAACCGCCCCCGCACCGTGCTGGACATCGGCTGCGGCTGGGCCGAGTTGCTGCTGCGCGTGCTCGACGCCGTACCGGACGCCACGGGAACCGGCGTCGACCTGAACGGCGAGGACCTCGCCCGCGCCCGGAGGAACGCCGAGGAACGCGGGCTCGGCCCGCGGGTGGAGTTCGCCGAGGAGTCCGCGGTGGGAACCCCGCGGGGGCCCGCCGACCTGGTGCTCTGTCTCGGCGCGAGCCACGCCCTCAGCGAGGCCGAACCGCCCACCGCCGAGGCGCTGCGGGCGCTGCGGCGCCTGGTGACCGACCAGGGCCGGGTGCTGCTCGGCGAGGGCTTCTGGCAGCGTCCGCCCACCGAGGCCGAACTGTCCGGCATGTGGCCGGGCGCGACTCCGGGCGATCACTACGACCTCGGGGCGCTGCTCGATCTCGCGGTCGAGGCCGGTTTCCGTCCGGAGTGGACGGAGACGGCGAGCCCGCAGGAGTGGGAGGAGTTCGAGTCGGGCTACCAGGCGGACCTGGAGGTCTGGCTCGCCGGCAACCCGGACCATCCGCTGGCGCCCGAGACCCGCGCCCGCCTGGACCGGCACCGCGCCCAGTGGATGAGCTACCGCGATGTCCTCGGCATCGCGTACCTCACCCTCGTACCGGACCTGCGCTGACGCGGGCGGCCCGGTCAGCCGGGCTCACGCCGGTACGTGCACCGTCTCCACCCGGCTGGCCACCAGCCGCTCGCGCTCGCGGCGGGCGGCCCGGCCCCGCAGCCGCAGGATCTGGCCGAGGCCGATCGCCTGGAGGACGAACACCGCGCTGAACGCCACCGTGTAGTCGTCCCCCGTCGCGTCCAGCAGCACGCCGATCGCGAGCAGGGTGGTCATGGAGGCGATGAAACCGCCCATGTTGGTGATCCCGGACGCGGTGCCCTGGCGCTCGGGCGGGTTGGCCGGGCGGGCGAAGTCGAATCCGATCATCGAGGCGGGTCCGCAGGCGCCGAGCACCGCGCACAGGACGATCAGCAGCCACATCGGGGCGTGCGTCCCGGGGTAGGCCAGCGTCACGGCCCACAGCAGCGCCGTCGCCGCCACCGTGCACAGCGCGAGCGGCAGCCGGGCGGTGTGGTGCCGGGCGATGATCTGGCCGTAGACCAGGCCCACCACCATGTTGGACAGGACGACGAGGGTCAGCAGTTCACCGGCCGTGGCCCGGCTGAGACCCTCCGCCTCGACCAGGAACGGCAGGCCCCACAGCAGCAGGAAGACCATCGCCGGGAACTGGGTGGTGAAGTGCACCCACATCCCGAGCCGGGTGCCGGGCTCCCGCCAGGCCTCGACGATCTGCCGGCGGACGTAGGCGGCGCCGTGGTGCCGGGACGGCTCGGGCTCGTGCCCCTCGGGGTGGTCCTTCAGGAACAGCACGGTCAGGACGAGCACGGCCACGCCGGCCAGCGCGCTGCCCGCGAACGCCTGCGTCCAGCCGATGCTGTGCAGCAGCCGGGCCAGGACGAGGGTGGAGATCAGGTTGCCCGCCATGCCGACCAGGGCCGCGAGCTGCGCGACCAGCGGTCCGCGCCGGGCCGGGAACCAGCGGGTGCCGAGGCGCAGCACGCTGATGAACGTCATCGCGTCACCGCAGCCCAGCAGCGCCCGGGAGGCGAGCGCGGTGCCGTACGACGGCGAGAAGGCGAAGCCCAGCTGCCCGATCGTGAACAGCACGGCACCGAGGGCGAGCACCTTCTTGGTGCCGAGCCGGTCGACCATCAGGCCGACGGGTATCTGCATGCCGGCGTAGACCAGCAGCTGGAGTATGGAGAAGGTGGACAGCGCGGAGGCGTTGACGTGGAAGCGGTCGGCCGCGTCGAGACCCGCCACGCCGAGCGAGGTGCGGAAGATGACGGCGACGAAGTAGACCGCGACGCCTATGGACCACACGCCGACGGCCCGGACGCCGCCGGGCGGGTCCCCCGGAAGGGTGGGCTTGCTCATCGGTCCTCACCCCGCGCGAGAAGCGACACCCGGCTCACGTGCCGGTGCACGACACCGACGGCCGCCTCCGCGTCCCCGGCGCGCAGCGCCCGCAGGATCTCCTCGTGCTCGGCGAGCGTCTTGGCCACCCGGGCGGGGTGGGAGTACATGACGGCGACGCCCATCCGCAGCTGGCGGTCGCGCAGCTGGTCGTAGAGCCGGGCCAGGATCTCGTTGCCCCCGCAGCGGACGATCTCGGCGTGGAAGCAGCGGTCGGTCACCGCGGCCTCGGCCAGGTCCCCGGCGGCGACCTGTGCCTTCTGCCGCTCCAGCAGCTCGGTCAGCCGCTCCACCAGGCCCGGCGGGGCGGGTACGGCCTTGCGCGCCGCGTGCTCCTCGACCAGCAGCCGGGTCTCCACCACGTCCGAGATCTCCTGCGCGGAGACGGGCAGCACCAGGGCGCCCTTCTTGGGGTAGAGCCGGATCAGACCCTCGACCTCCAGTCGCAGCAGCGCCTCCCGCACGGGCGTGCGCGACACCCCTACGGCCTCGGCCAGCTCGCCCTCGGTGAGGAGGGTGCCGCCCTCGTAGCTCCGGTCGAGGACGCTTTGTTTGACGTGGGCGTAGACACGGTCGGCGGCGGGGGGCCGCTTGGCGGGCGGGGCGGACTGCGGGACGGCCGTTTTCATGTCTACAGCATAGATACAACAGGTACGCAACACATGCCGGCGTCCACGATGCGGACATGACGCCTGCCTCTCTCCGGGGGGCCGCACAACCTTCTGTGCTACCTACGTGTCAGACAGATGCGGCCCTTCTCTCTGGACCACCTCAACTGGGCCGCATCCAGGGGCATTCCAGACAATCGGGGTATACCACTTTGACTACCGGCATCAAGGGCCTCCGCCTCCGCCGAGCCGCCGCCGTCGCGATCACCTCCGGCGCGCTGCTCACCACCGGCGCCCTCACCGCGGCTCCCGCACAGGCCGTCACGACGCCCTCGATCGTGGCCAAGGGCGGCTATGTGATGAACAACGCGAGCGGTTCGACGCTCTACACCAAGGCCGCGGACACCAAGCGGTCCACCGGGTCCACGACCAAGATCATGACTGCCAAGGTCGTGCTGGCGCAGAAGAACCTGAACCTCGACGCCACGGTGACGATCCAGAAGGCGTACAGCGACTACGTCGTCAAGAACAACGCCTCCCAGGCCCACCTGATCGTGGGCGACAAGGTGACCGTCCGCCAGCTGCTGTACGGCCTGATGCTGCCGTCCGGCTGCGACGCCGCCTACGCCCTCGCCGACAAGTACGGCACCGGCTCCAGCCGCGCCGCCCGTGTGTCGAACTTCGTCGGCAAGATGAACAGCGCCGCGAAGAACCTGGGCCTGAAGAACACGCACTTCGATTCCTTCGACGGCATCGGCAACGGCAAGAACTACTCGACGCCGCGCGACCTGACGAAGATCGCCAGCAGCGCGATGAAGAACTCCACGTTCCGCACCATCGTCAAGACCAAGTCGTACACGGCCAGGACGAAGACCAAGTCCGGCGGCACCCGCACGATGGGCACCTGGACCAACACCAACGGGCTCCTCAAGAGCTACAGCGGCACCATCGGCGTGAAGACCGGCTCCGGTCCCGAGGCCGGCTACTGCCTGGTCTTCGCCGCCACCCGCCACGGCAAGACCGTCATCGGCACCGTCCTCTCCTCCACCTCCATCCCCCAGCGCGAGTCGGACGCCACGAAGCTCCTCAACTACGGCTTCGCCAGGCTCGGCTGACATCCGCGATCCGGCGGCCGGCATCCGGCAGCCGCTCACCGTCCTGGCACCAGGGGCCCGCCGCATCCGGTGGCGGGCCCTTCGCGTTCCCGCCCGCCTCCTTACCGGGGGAGTCGGTCGTAGGTCCTGAAGGTGTACGACGCGTCGTACGTCATCAGGTTTCCCTCGGCGGCCGGCAGGCCGAGGCGCCGGTCGAGGAGACGGGTGAGCGGGCCGCAGTGTTCGGCGGCGGGGACGGTGAAGGTGTCGTCGTAGGCGGAGAACTCGATCAGCGGCGGGTCCTGGGAGACCCAGACGGAGGGGCCCGAGCGCTTCAGTCGGAAGTCGACGGGGGCGGTGGCGCCGATGGTGCAGCCGGGGGCCAGCAGCGGGTCGAGGAGCCGGAAGCGGAGACTGAACGTGCCGGTGTAGAAGTCGGATCGGCCGCCGTACTCGGGTTGTACGGACAGCTCCCGGACCGGCGCGCGGTCGTCCGAGGCCGTGACGGTGCCGGCTCCCGTGAGTCCTCCCGGCACGGTCGTCGGCGCGCTGTGCATCGCGCCCCACACCTGTCCGTCGCCACCGTCCGGCAGAGGCCCCTCGGCGTGGGTCATCGTGATCGGAGCGAGCCGCACCGTCACCTTGCCCATGGTCAACACCGGTGCGGCGGTGTGCACTTCGCATCTCCAGCGAGCCGGATCGACTCCGTCGGGCAGGGGCGGACAGTCCCGGAAGTCGGTCGCGGGCGGAGCGGACGCGGCGGCCCGGGGCGCGGAGTACGCGACACCCGGCGCGCACACGGCCGCCGTACCGGCGAGGACGGCGGCGCCCGCGACGGCGGCGGCACGGCGGGCGGCGGGCCGCCGGAGCAGGTCGAGACGGCGAGCGGGACCCGAACCGGCCCCGGTGGCAGCGGAATTCGTCATGCCGCCAGCGTGCCGCCGACGAGCACACGCTCACCATCCGTGACTCCCCTGGCTCGACCCTGACCCACCCCTGATGCCCCATCAGGGGCCGACCCGGAGCCCGTTCCGCTCCTCCTGATCACAGGGTCGAGCCATGACAAGAGGTGCTGATTCCCCTGCGGGTCACGGGGGAACCCAAGCCATACCCGCGGTGTTGAGGGGGAGGACACGCGGGGTTCAGAAAAAGTCGGCGGGACGTACAACCGTTCGCAGGTGTCGTGAGTCTCCCTTGCGAGTCAAAAGACTCACTACATCGTTCAGAGCCCGCACACCCCCCATGCGCCACGCGCGCGGCTCTCTCTCCACGTGGGGAACAAAGATGCGTATTCGTGCCAGCCTGGCCGCCACCACGGTGTCCGGCGCCGTGGCGCTCACCGCGCTCCTCGCTCCTGCCGCGCACGCGGCGGACAGCCCGCAGATCCCGAAGGTCTTCACCTCGAAGCCGTCGACCGCGCTCAACGCCCCGGCCGACGAGACGCAGGGCGACACCCAGATCACCAAGGTGACCGACAACGGCAACAAGGACCTCGTCGTCGGCGTCGGCCAGAAGACCTTCAGCATCTACGTCACGGCCACCGACCCGTCCGGGATCTACTCCGCCGACGCCATGCTGTGGCACGGCACCAGCCTGGACAGCGACGTGGACGGCGCGCTCTACTCGGACACCGACGCGACCTGCGACAACTGGAGCGCCACCTCCGCCACCTGCAAGATCACCATCACGGCCACGCCCGGCACCGACCTCTACGACAGCGCGCTGAGCGGCAAGTGGAACGTCGCCGTCTACGCCGTGGGCAACGACGGCGACTACGTGGAGACGGACGTCTACAAGAACCGCTGGGTCAAGCGTGCCGCCGGCTTCAGCGGTTTCAACGCCTCCCCGGAGCCCGTCTCCAAGGGCCAGACCATCACGGTCACCGGCACCCTGAAGCGCGCCAGCTGGACCTACCTGAAGTACTACGGCTACGGCAGCCAGCCCGTCGAGCTGCAGTTCAAGAAGGCCGGCAGCAGCACCTACAGCACCGTGAAGACGATCAACAGCTCGTCCACCGGCTACCTGAAGACCACCGTCACCGCTTCGGCGGACGGCACCTGGCGCTTCCACTACGCCGGTAACAGCACCTCCTCCGCCGCGGACGCCTACGACTACGTCGACGTGCGCTGACCCTTCGCCGGCGACGGCATGACCGAGGCCCTGCGGATCACTCCGCAGGGCCTCTGCGTTCGGGCAAGGGCGGACGGGGCCGGCGGACCGGCAGCCCGTGGACGTCCCGGGGAAAGACCGAGCCGCGCACCCCGTCGATCAGGATGCGCGGCTCTCCCGGAAGGGGGCCCGGTCAGGACCGGTCGGTCACGCCCAGGTGATCAGTCGTTTCGGCTGTTCCAGGATCGCTGCGACGTCGGCCAGGACCTTGGAGCCCAGTTCGCCGTCGACCAGGCGGTGGTCGAAGCTCAGGGCGAGGGTCGTGACCTGGCGGGGCTTGACCTTGCCCTTGTGGACCCACGGCTGGAGCTTGATCGCGCCGATGGCGAGTATCGCCGACTCGCCGGGGTTGAGGATCGGCGTGCCGGTGTCGACGCCGAAGACGCCCACATTGGTGATGGTCACCGTGCCGCCCTGCATGGCGGACGGGGAGGTCTTTCCCTCGCGGGCCGTGGACACCAGGTCGCCGAGCGCGTCCGCCAGCTGGGGCAGCGTCTTGGCCTGCGCGTCCTTGATGTTCGGGACGATGAGGCCGCGCGGGGTGGCCGCGGCGATGCCCAGGTTGACGTAGTGCTTGACCACGATCTCCTGGTTGGCCTCGTCCCAGGACGCGTTGATGTCCGGGTTGCGCTTGATGGCGACCAGCAGGGCCTTGGCGATCAGCAGCAGCGGGTTGACCCGCCTGCCCTGCATCTCCTTGTCCTGCTTCAGCTCCTCGACCAGCTTCATGGTGCGGGTCACGTCCACCGTCACGAACTCCGTGACATGCGGCGCCGTGAACGCCGAGCCGACCATCGCCGCCGCGGTCGCCTTGCGCACGCCCTTGACGGGGACGCGGGTCTCCCGGACTCCTTCGTACGCCACCACGGGGGCGGGCGCGGCAGGGGCCGCCGTCACCGGCTCGGGCGCGGCCACGGGCGCGGCCGCCGCGTGGACGTCCTCGCGCGTGATGACGCCGTCCGGGCCGGAGGGGGTGACCGTGGCCAGGTCGACACCCAGGTCCTTGGCCAGCTTGCGCACCGGAGGCTTGGCCAGCGGGCGGGGGGTGCCCGCCACCGGGGCGTGGCCGTTCAGCTCGGGCTGGGCGGCCGGAGCCGCGACGGTGATCTCGGGGCCCTTGCGGGGGCGGCGCTTGGTCGCGGAGGCCGACACGCCGTAGCCCACCAGGACAGGCTGACGGCCCTCGGCCTTCGGCTCCTCGGCCGGAGCCGCCGGTGCCGCCGCCTCGGGCCGCGCGGGCTCCGCGGCCGGGGCCGGAGCCCCGCCCGCCACCTGCACCGTGATGATCGCCGTACCCACGTCGACCGTGGTCCCCTCGGGGAACCGCAGCTCGCGCACCACGCCGTCGTACGGGATGGGCAGTTCGACGGCCGCCTTCGCGGTCTCGACCTCGCACACCACCTGGCCGTCGGTGACCGTGTCGCCCGGCTGGACGTACCACTTGAGGATCTCGGCCTCGGTCAGGCCCTCGCCCACGTCGGGCATCTTGAACTCGCGTACGGACGCGTCCGTCATCGTCGTCACGACCCTCTCCCTCAGTACGCCAGCGAGCGGTCGACGGCGTCGAGCACGCGGTCCAGGTCCGGCAGGTACTCCTCCTCCAGGCGGGCCGGCGGGTACGGGGCGTGGTAGCCGCCGACCCGGAGCACCGGGGCCTCCAGGTGGTAGAAGCAGCGCTCGGTGATCCGGGCGGCGATCTCACCGCCGGAGCCGAAGAACACCGGCGCCTCGTGGACCACGACCAGGCGGCGGGTCTTCTCCACCGAGGCCTGGATGGCGTCGAAGTCGAGGGGGGAGACCGAGCGCAGGTCCAGGACCTCCAGGTTCTTGCCCTCCTCGGCGGCTGCGGCGGCGGCCTCCAGGCAGAGCTTCACCATCGGGCCGTAGGCCGCGAGGGTCAGGTCGGTGCCCTCGCGGACGACCTGGGCCTTGTGCAGCGGCGCGGGGATCGCCTCGGCGTCCACCTCGGCCTTGTCCCAGTAACGGCGCTTGGGCTCGAAGTAGATCACCGGGTCGTCGCTCTGGATGGCCTGCTGCATCATCCAGTACGCGTCCGACGCGTTCGACGGGCTGACGACCTTCAGGCCGGCGACGTGCGCGAACAGCGCCTCGGGGGACTCGGAGTGGTGCTCGACCGCGCCGATGCCGCCGCCGTAGGGGATGCGCACGACGACCGGCATCTTGACCTTGCCGAGCGAGCGCGCGTGCATCTTGGCGAGCTGGGTGACGATCTGGTCGTAGGCCGGGAAGACGAAGCCGTCGAACTGGATCTCCACGACCGGGCGGTAGCCGCGCAGGGCCAGGCCGATCGCGGTGCCGACGATGCCGGACTCGGCGAGCGGGGTGTCGATGACCCGGCTCTCGCCGAAGTCCTTCTGCAGGCCGTCCGTCACGCGGAAGACGCCGCCGAGCTTGCCGACGTCCTCGCCCATGACCAGGACCTTGGGGTCGGCCTCCAGGGCGCGGCGCAGCGACTCGTTGATGGCCTTGGCCATCGCCATCTTCTCGGCCATCTCAGTGACCCCCTTCTGCGTCCGCGAACGACGCCTGGTAGGCGGCGAACTGGGCCCGCTCCTCGTCGACGAGCGCGTGCCCGTCCGCGTACACGTTCTCGAAGATGGCGAAGTGGTCCGGGTCGGGCATGGCGCGGACCGCTTCGCGCACCCGCTTGCCCAACGCCTCGGACTCGGCCTCCAGTTCCTCGAAGAATCCCTCGTCCGCGTGGTTCGAGGCCTCCAGATGGCGGCGCAGGCGCAGGATCGGGTCCTTGGCCTCCCATGCCTGGCGCTCCTCGTCGCCCCGGTAGCGGCTGGGGTCGTCGGAGGTGGTGTGGGCTCCCATGCGGTAGGTGAACGCCTCGACCAGGGTCGGGCCCTCGCCGTTGCGGGCGCGCTCCAGGGCCCACTTGGTGACCGCGAGACAGGCCAGCACGTCGTTGCCGTCCACGCGCACGCCCGGGAAGCCGTAGCCCTGGGCACGCTGGTAGAGCGGCACCCGGGTCTGCTTCTCGGTCGGCTCGGAGATCGCCCACTGGTTGTTCTGGCAGAAGAACACCACGGGCGCGTTGTAGACCGCGGAGAAGGTGAACGACTCGGCCACGTCGCCCTGGCTGGAGGCGCCGTCGCCGAAGTACGCGATGACCGCCGAGTCCGCGCCGTCCTTGGCCACGCCCATCGCGTAGCCGGTGGCGTGCAGCGTCTGGGAGCCGATGACGATCGTGTACAGGTGGAAGTTGTTCCCGTTGGGGTCCCAGCCACCGTGGTTCACGCCGCGGAACATGCCGAGCAGGTTGGTCGGGTCCACGCCACGGCACCAGGCGACGCCGTGCTCGCGGTACGTCGGGAAGACGTAGTCGTCGTCGCGCAGGGCCCGGCCGGAGCCGATCTGGGCGGCCTCCTGGCCCAGCAGGGAGGCCCACAGGCCCAGCTCGCCCTGGCGCTGCAGGGCGGTGGCCTCGGCGTCGAAGCGACGGGTGAGCACCATGTCGCGGTAGAGGCCGCGCAGGTCTTCGGGGGTGATGCCGGCGACGTAGGAGTCGTACTCGGCGTTCTTGACCCGCTTGCCCTCCGGCGTCAGAAGCTGCACGAGCGCGGGCTCGGTGCTCTTCTTCGCGCCGGCACGCGCGGGGCGCGGGGCGGGGGTCGTGCTGGTGCGCTTGGCGCCGGTGGCTCCGGACTTGGTCCCGGCCGAACCGGCCTTGCTGCCGGTGGTGCCGGCCTTGCCTGCGGCGCTGCGCTTGCGCGCGGCACTGCTGTCCACGGTCACGTGTGCTCCTCCGTCGTTCCGGCCCCCGGGGTTGCCGGTAGGCCAGTGCGGCTCACCTGTTTCGACCACCGGGCACGGGGTGGGTGCCACTCGGCCGGGAACAGGCGTGACAGGTGCCCCGGCGAGCGCCCTGCGACCATTACGTTACCCAGTGCTCCACATTTCTGTGAAACCCCACTTGACCTGCGATTTTGCTTGGATATCCAAGTAAATCGAGGGGACGCGGAAGCGTGCTGGTCACAGCCTTGCGGCAAGGCCGGAGCACCCGAACGTTATCCCGGTCACCCAGGTGACGGGAAGAGTTTGTCGGGGCGGACCGACGAGTCGAACAGCTTTAAGCCGACCGTATTTTTTGTCGTACCTTTGGGCCGCTTCTCTGGGGAAGCGCGCAAGCGTTCGTCCCGGCTCACTCTGTGACCGATTGCGATTGGCGACGACTGCCTGTGACAAGACCCAGCTCACAGGGCCTTTGCGGTGCCCTAGCATCTGCCGCGTGCCGCGCCCTTGTGTACCACCCCCCGTACCCCACGCGCCCCCTCTGGGCGCCCTGCTCCGCCTGTACGACGCCGCCGGTACCGCCCTCGCCTGTGAACCGGTCGACCAGGGGCTGCTCAATCGCGGCTACCGGCTGTGCACCACGCGCGGCCGGTATTTCCTCAAGCACCACTTCGACCCCGACACCGCCGACCCGGCCGCCATCGAACGCCGGCACCGGGCCACCCAGCGCCTGGCCGCCCTCGGCGTGCCGGTCGCCGTGCCGCTCGCGCACCGTGAGGGCCGTACCGTCGCCGTCGTCGGCGGCCATGCCTACGCCCTGCATCCCTGGATCGACGGCGGACACCGCCACGGCGGCCAGCTCACCCGCTCCGAGAGCGCACGGCTGGGGGCGCTGCTGGGCGCCGTGCACGCCTGCCTGGAGCGCGTGATGCCGCCCAAGGGGCGCACCCGCCCGGCCACGAGTCCCCATCCCGTGGAGAGCGCCGACCCTGCCGACACCTTCGACCTCATCGACCAGCTGCTCTCCCGGGTGCGCCGACACCGCCCCGCCGACGCCTTCGACGCACTCGCCCGGCACCGGCTGCTGGAACGGCGGTCGCTGCTGGAGCGGCACACGGACCGGCGCCCGCCGCCCGGCGGACCGGTGGGCTGGGTGCACGGCGACTTCCACCCGTTCAACCTGCTCTACAAGGACGGCACCCCGGCGGCCATCGTGGACTGGGACCGGCTCGGGGTGCAGCCCCGCGCCGAGGAGGCCGTACGCGCCGCCGCGATCTTCTTCGTGCGGCCCGCGGGCGCCCTGGACCTGCCGAAGGTGCGGGCGTACGCCCGCGCGTACCGGCGCGCGGCCGGTGCCACGCCCGCGGAACTGGCCGCCGCCGTGCACCGGGTGTGGTGGGAACGCCTGAATGACTTCTGGATGCTGCGCTGGCACTACGAACGCGACGACACCCGTGCGGACTGCCAGTTCCCGGCCGCCTCGGCTCTCGTGGTGTGGTGGACGCGGGAGTACGACGCGGTGTGCGACGCCTTCACCCGGTGAGCGGGTTTGCCCGGAGGCCGTCGGCAAAGAACGGACGGGGCCCGGACGACCGGGCCCCGTCCGGGGCTCACCTGGCGAGCGGCCCCGCCGGGGTCCGCGTTTCAGCCGGTGGGCAGACCCGCCGCCCCGCCGGCCGCCGTGTTGCCGTCGGTGGTGGTGCCGCCGCCCGTGGTGCCGCCGTCCGTACCGCCACCCGTCGTGCCGGTGCTCGTACCGCCGCCGACGGTGCCGCCGCCACCGTCCGTGCCGCCACCGGTTGTCGGGTCCGTGGTCTGCGTCGACGTGGGCTGCGGATTCGTCGGCTGGTCGGTGGGACCGGTGGTCTCCGGCTGGGTCGGGGTGTCCGACGGCGTGTACGTCGGCGACCAGCCCGAACCGGAACCGGTGCCCGAGCCTGTGTCGGTGGGCGTGTCCGTGGGCTGCCCGGTGCTGTCGTCGGTCGGGCTCGCGGGGGCGGAGTCGCCGCCGGTGCTCTTGGTGTGCGTGGCCGGCGGCTTGGTGTCGGTACCGGTGCCGCCACCGTTGCCCGCCCCCTGCAGCGCCAGCGCCACGCCCGCCGCGATCGCGATGACCGCGAGCACGGCGAGGATCCACAGCTTGCCGCGGCCGCTGCCCTTGTTGCCGTGCCCCTCGAAGCCGCCGTCGTCGCCGTTGCCGTAACCCTGCGGCAGCAGCGGCTGCGGGATCTGCGTGGTGCCGCCGCCGGCCATCGGGTGCTGCATCGCGGTCGTACCCGCGAAGCCGCCCGCGGGGGTGTGCCGGCCGTCGTGCGCCGCCACCGGGCCGGTGTTCCAGGTGCCGGTGTGGCCGCCCTGGTCGTACAGCATCTGCAGGCCGTACTGGACCATGCCGCGCATCTCCTCCGCCGTCTGGAACCGGTCGTCCGGCTCCTTGGCGAGCGCGCGCATGACCAGGCCGTCCAGCTCCGGCGGGCAGGCGTCCAGGACCTGCGAGGGCGCCACCGGTGTGTCCTGGACGTGCTGGTAGACGACCGACAGCGGGGTCTCGCCGGTGAACGGGGGCCGCAGCGCGAGCAGTTCGTACAGCAGGCAGCCGGTCGCGTACAGGTCGGAGCGGTGGTCGACGGCCTTGCCGAGCGCCTGCTCCGGGGAGAGGTACTGCGGGGTGCCCATGACCATGCCGGTCTGGGTCATCGTGGACTGCGCGCCGTGCAGGGCGCGGGCGATGCCGAAGTCCATCACCTTCACGGCGCCGCTGTCGGTGATGATGACGTTCGCGGGCTTGATGTCGCGGTGCACGATGCCGTGCTGGTGCGAGTAGGCGAGCGCCTCCAGGACACCGGAGACGATGATCAGCGCCTGCTCGGGGCCGGGCGCCTCCGCGTTGATCAGCAGATCGCGGATGGTGCGGCCCTCGACCAGCTCCATCACGATGTACGGCACCGACTGGCCGCCCACGACGTCCTCGCCGGAGTCGTACACGGCGACGATCGCGTGGTGGTTGAGGCCGGCGACCGACTGGGCCTCACGCGTGAAGCGGGCCTTGGAAACAGGGTCCTCGGCCAGGTCGGCGCGGAGCAGCTTGACCGCGACCGTACGGCCCAGACGGACGTCCTCGGCCGCGAACACCTCGGCCATGCCGCCCCGGCCCAGCCGATGGGTGAGCCGGTACCGGCCATCGCCAACCAGTCCTGCGTTGCCCCAGTTCTCCGGCGCGTCCGACATGCCGCCGCCAGACGCCTCGGGGTCGGACGGGCCCTGGGCGCGCTGCGTCTGTGCCATCAGTCCTCGCCGTCGTTTCTGCCCGCGGTGCGCGCGGTGTTGTCACGGTCTCCGTCGGCCACGCTACAGCCTCCGTGGGGGCCGCCGGTCCGGAACCGGAACCGGGACCGACTCTGCGACGGACCGGCCATGAAACCCTCCGCACAGGCCGTCGTGCAAATTCTGTGTGCTGGTCGTAGGTCCCCTGTAACGCTTGCGCGACTCTTCTTGCACGTACGGTCACGGAACGGGCACCGAGCTTGACGTGTCAGAGGCCTGGGGCAGACTTGGCCGGGAATGACACATTCGATCAAGGCCTGTGCGACGAGCCAGAGTGCCGGGCGGCCGATGGGGGACGGGGAGAGATGAGCCAGGACGGCGCACACGGCCGGTATACGGGGCAGGCGCTGGCCGGCGGCCGCTACCAGCTGCGCGACTTGCTCGGCGAGGGCGGCATGGCCTCGGTGCACCTCGCGTACGACGCCGTGCTGGACCGCCAGGTCGCGATCAAGACACTCCACACCGAGCTCGGCCGTGAGCAGGCCTTCCGCGAGCGCTTCCGCCGCGAGGCCCAGGCCGTGGCGAAGCTCACGCACACCAATATCGTCTCCGTCTTCGACACGGGCGAGGACGACCTCGGCGGTATGGCGACGCCGTACATCGTCATGGAGTACATCGAGGGCCGCCCGCTGGGCTCGGTCCTTGAGGAGGACATACGGCAGTACGGCGCGATGCCCGCCGAGAAGGCGCTGAAGGTCACCGCGGACGTGCTGGCGGCGCTGGACATCAGCCACGAGATGGGGCTGGTCCACCGCGACATCAAGCCGGGCAACGTGATGATGACCAAGCGCGGTGTGGTCAAGGTCATGGACTTCGGCATCGCGCGCGCCATGCAGTCGGGCGTGACGTCCATGACGCAGACCGGCATGGTCGTCGGCACCCCGCAGTACCTCTCGCCCGAGCAGGCCCTCGGCCGCGGTGTGGACGCCCGCTCCGACCTGTACTCGGTCGGCATCATGCTCTTCCAGCTGGTGACCGGGCGGCTGCCGTTCGACGCGGACTCCCCGCTGGCGATCGCGTACGCGCATGTGCAGGAGGAGCCGGTGGCTCCCTCCTCCATCAACCGCGCGCTGCCCCAGGGGGTGGACGCGCTGGTCGCCCGAGCGCTGCGGAAGAACCCGAACGAGCGCTTCCCGACCGCCGACTCCATGCGCGAGGAGTGCCTGCGGGTCGCCGCCTCCCTCCAGGGCGCCGCGCCGAGCATCGTGCCGAACGCGGGTCCGCAGCAGAGCGGCTCGGGCGTCGGCTCCGCGGTGTTCCCGCCGGTCGACCAGGCCCGGCAGACGCCGGCCGGCCCGGTGCAGACGCCGTACCGGCCGGGTCCGTACGGCGGCCCCCAGACCCCGGCGCCGGCCGCGCCCGCGCCGTCCTACGGCTATCCGCAGCAGGCGGGCTACCAGACGCCCCCGGTGGGCTACGGGCCGCAGACCCCGCCGCCGTACGCGCAGCCGCCGCAGACGGCCGTGCAGGGACACGGCGCGGGCTCGGGCTCGGGCGGCGGCAAGGGCAACAAGGGCGTGATCATCGGCGCCGCCGCGGTGTCGCTCGTCGCCGTCGTCGGCCTGGTCGTCGCGCTGACCGTGAACAGCGGCGGCGGGAACGACACGGGCGGCCACGGCGGCGCCAGTGCCTCCGCGTCCCCTACCCACCAGGCCGGTTACCGGGGCCCGGACACCACGCGCGTGATCGACAAGACCAAGTGCACGGAGCCGAACGAGTCCTACAGCGACCCCACCAAGATCCAGCTGCCCGACTTCCGCTACAAGGACATCAACTCCGTGAAGGCCTGCTTCCAGGCCGCGGGCTGGCAGCTGCACGTCAAGAAGGTGGACGACAACACCTGGGGCGACGGGACCGTGCTGGACCAGTTCCCTTCCGAGGGCACGGATGTGAACGCCAAGGACCCGGGCACCATCGAGCTGAGTGTGTCGACGGGTAATCCGCCGCAGTGACGCACAGAAGGGGCCCGGCGCATCACCGCCGGGCCCCTTTCGCGTGTGCGGGGCCTACAGGTACGGGCCGCCCGAGCGCCCGCCCAGGTGCTGGTCGTCGCCCTCGGCGCCCGAGACACCCGGCGGAAGCGCGCGGCGCATCTGCTCCAGCTGGGCCCGCGCGGCCATCTGCTGGGCGAACAGCGTGGTCTGGATCCCGTGGAAGAGTCCCTCCAGCCAGCCCACCAGCTGCGCCTGCGCGATCCGCAGCTCCGCGTCGCTCGGGGTGACGTCGTCGGTGAACGGCAGGGACAGCCGCTCCAGTTCCTCGACCAGCTCCGGCGCCAGGCCGTCCTCCAGCTCCTTCACCGAGCTGGCGTGGATCTCCTTCAGCCGCACCCGGCTGGCCTCGTCGAGGGGAGCCGCGCGCACCTCCTCCAGGAGCTGCTTGATCATGCTGCCGATCCGCATGACCTTGGCGGGCTGCTCGACCTGCTCGGTGACCGGAATCTCGCGGGACTCGTCGTCCCCGCCACCTCCGCCGAGCGCCATCCCGTCCTGGCCCACGACGAGGATCTGGGGATTCTCCGGCGACCGTTCGTTCCTCGGCATCTCCATGCCGTCATTCTCTCGCACCCGTCCACCTCACCACCGTGGGCCCCCCTGTGGGGCGGAACCGCCGTTTAGACCCGTCGGCCCAACCCGGAATGCCCGGAGGAGTCGCGAATGTGACTCTGTTCCCGTCGGTTCATCATCGATCACGCGCTCACGCCCGCTGGGCTCCGGGAGGTCACCGACGTGACTCCATGGCTGCGACTCACCCACCGCTGCCTGCGGCTGCTGCTCGTCCTCACGACGGCCCTGCCCGCGTACGGCACCGCCACCGCGTACGCCGCCGAAGCCGGCGCCCCGCGCACCCCCACCACAGGTCACCCGGCCTCCGCCTCGCCCTCGGCCCCGTCCTCGCCCCCCGGTCACCCGGGCGGCACCGGCGGCTCGGGGGGCGCCTCCGGGCACCCGGCCGATTCCGGCGGATCCGCCCACCCGGGGCACGATCACCAGGACCGCCCGGACCACGATCACGCCGGCGCCGATCCCCAGCACCCGGCGCCCCTGCCCTCGGGCTCCGCCTCCGCCTCGTACCCCCCGTCGTCCGCCGAGCCGTCCCGGGCGGGGAGCGGGGCCGGGGAGGGGAAGCTGCGCCCGGGGCGGCCGGACGGGCCCTGGGCCCGGGTGGAGGGCGACGACGACTCGGTCCCCGACTCCGCCGCCGCGCAGCCCGCGGAGCCGGAGACCGCGGAGACCCCGACGGCCTCACCGCCGACCGAGGAGGCGGGCCTCGATCCCACGGGGTCGCCGGGGCGGTCGGCCGCGCAGAACGCCGCCGGACAGAGCGAGAACACGAGCGAGCCGGTCCTGCGGATCCTCCCGCTCGGCAGCGGGCTCGTCCTCATCGGCCTGGGCCTCGGCCTGGCCTTCCTGGGCCTGCGGCTGCGCCGGAGCTGAGCTCCCCGCTCGGGCTCCCCGGTCGGGCTCCCCGCTCGGGTGTCCGCTACGGCGCCACCAGCAGCACCTTGCCGATGTGGCCGCTCTCCTCGACCACCCGGTGCGCCTCGGCGGCCTGCGGCATCGGCAGCTCACGGTCCACCACCGGGCGCACATGCCCGCCGGCGAGCAGTGGCCAGACGTGCTCGCGCACCGCGGCGACGATGGCCGCCTTCTCGTCCAGCGGCCTGGCCCGCAGCGAGGTGGCACTGACGGCGGCCCGCTTGTGCAGCAGCGCGCCGATGTTCAGCTCTCCCTTGGCGCCGCCCTGGAGCCCGATGATCGCCAGGCGCCCGTTGACGGCCAGGGCCTGCACGTTGCGGTCGAGGTACTTGGCGCCCATGTTGTCGAGGATGACGTCGGCGCCCGCGCCGCCGGTGGCCTCCTTGACCTCGGCGACGAAGTCCTGTTCCCGGTAGTTGATCAGGATGTCCGCGCCCAGCTCGGCGCAGCGTTCCAGCTTCTCCTTGGTCCCGGCGGTCACCGCGACCTTGGCGCCGACGGCCTTGGCCAGCTGGATCGCCATGGTGCCGATGCCGCTGGAGCCGCCGTGCACCAGCAGGGTCTCGCCCGGGCGCAGATGGGCGACCATGAACACGTTGGACCAGACCGTGCAGGTCACCTCGGGCAGCGCGGCGGCCCGCACGAGGTCGACGCCCTGCGGCACGGGCAGCAGCTGACCGGCCGGTACGACGACCTTCTGGGCGTAGCCGCCGCCCGCGAGCAGCGCGCAGATTTCGTCGCCGACGGCCCAGCCGGACACCCCGGGGCCGAGCGCGGCGATCCTGCCGGAGCACTCCAGGCCGGGGTAGGGGGAGGCGCCGGGCGGCGGGTCGTAGAAGCCCTGCCGTTGCAGGATGTCGGCACGGTTGACGGCGCTGGCCGCCACCTCGACCAGCACCTCGCCCTCGCCGGGCTGCGGATCGGGGACCTCGTCCCACACCAGCGCCTCGGGACCACCAGGTTCGGGAATCGTGATCGCATGCATGCGGGTGACGCTACTCCCCGTGGCCCACGCGGTGTTCGCGCCCCGCGACGGCCCGCTCAGTCCGTGGGCAGCGGACGGGGGTGC
Source organism: Streptomyces sp. NPDC001056 (assembly GCF_053598955.1). Classification (NCBI taxonomy): domain Bacteria; kingdom Bacillati; phylum Actinomycetota; class Actinomycetes; order Kitasatosporales; family Streptomycetaceae; genus Streptomyces; species Streptomyces sp. NPDC001056. The sequence goes on from NZ_JBSFLI010000001.1 coordinate 279,324, forward strand.
GGGGTGACCTGGGTGCCGGGGCCGGCCCGGACGATGGTGATGAGCCGGTCGGTCAGCTGCAGGGTGCCGATGGACCGGTCGTCGTAGCCGAGCACCCGGTGGCCGCGTACGACGCTCACCACCAGGTCGTCGAGCTCGCGCGGCCGTTTGCCCGCTTCGGCGCGCACCACCGGCCGTTCCACGAGGTCCAGGCCGCTGCCCTGCTGGATGAGGTCCTCTATGACCATGCCGGCGGCGGGGCTGAGGACGGACAGGCCGAGCAGCCGGCCGGCCGCGCTGGCGCTGGTGATGACGGCGTCGGCGCCGGACTGCCGCAGCAGCGGAGCGTTCTCCTCCTCGCGCACCGCGGCCACGATCTTCGCACCGCGGTTGAGCTGACGGGCGGTCAGCGTGACCAGCACCGCGGTGTCGTCGCGCTGCGGGGCGACGATGATCTGCCGGGCCTTGCGCACCTCGGCCCGCCTGAGGACGTCGCTGCGGGTGGCGTCGCCCATGACTCCGGCGAAACCGTCGGCGGTCGCCGCGTCGATCACTTTGGCGCTGGGGTCGACCACGACCACCTGCTCCTTCCTCAGCCCGGTCGCGCACACGGTCTGCACGGCCGACCGCCCCTTCGTGCCGAAGCCGACGACGACGGTGTGCTCGCGCAAGGCGGACCTCCAGCGTTTCAGGCGCCATTCCTCCCGGGTGCGCTCGGTGAGGACCTCCAGCGTGGTGCCGACCAGGATGATCAGGAACAGCACACGCAGGGGTGTGATGACGAAGATGTTGGTCAGCCGGGCGCTGTCGCTGACCGGGGTGATGTCGCCGTATCCCGTGGTGGAGAGGGTGACGGTGGCGTAGTAGAACGAGTCGAGCAGGTCCACGGAGTCGTCGGAGCTGTCGTGGTAGCCCGCGCGGTCGGCGTAGACGACGATCGCGGTGGCGACCAGCACCAGCAGCGCCATGAGCAGCCGTTCGGCGACCTGGCGGAGCGGGCGCTCCACCACCTTCACCGGGAGCTTCACCCGGTGGATGACCGGGCGTTCGTCCGCCATGAGTGCGTCGTCCTGGGGGACGGCGGCATGGTCGGATGGGTCGCTGTCCGCACGTTTCACGTGAAACATACCCCGATCCCCGCGCTCGCCCAGGGCAGATCCAGCAGCTCCGCCTCGTCGCCCGCCCGGGCCCCGCCCGGCGGTACGACGGCCAGCGCGTCGGCGGCGGCGACGCCGCGCAGCATGGCCGGGCCGTTGTAGTGCAGCGGCACGGCGCGGTCGCCGCGCAGCACCACGGGGATGAGCCGGGTGTCGTACGGGTGCCCGTGCACCGCCTCCGTCAGCGGCAGTGTGTACGGCTCGGGGGCCGGACGGGCGGCGAGGGTCCGCAGAAGCGGCTCGGCGAGCGTGAACAGGCCGGAGACGGCCGCGAGGGGGTTGCCGGGCAGGCCGACGAGATGCTGGTCGTCCTTGGTGCGGGCGAGCAGCATGGGGTGGCCGGGGCGCACTTCGACGCCGTCGACGAGGAGTTCGGCGCCGATGCGTTGCAGGGTGGGGTGGACGTGGTCGACGGGTCCGGCGGCGGTGCCTCCGGTGGTGATGACCAGGTCGGCTGTCGCGGCGCTGATCGCCTTGTGCAGGGCCTCGGCGTCGTCGCGGACCCGGCGCACCGCGACGACCTCGGCGCCGAGCGCCCGCAGCCAGGGCGGCAGCATGGGGCCGAGCGCGTCCCGGATCAGCCCCTCGCGCGGCAGCCCCTCGGTCAGCAACTCGTCCCCGAGGACCAGGACTTCGACGCGGGGGCGCGGAACGACGGTGACGGTGTCGTATCCCGCGGCCGCGGCCAGGCCGAGGACGGCCGGGGTGATCTGGGTGCCGACGGGCAGCAGTTGGTCGCCGCTGCGGCACTCCTGGCCGCGTGGGCGGATGTCCTGGCCGGGGACCATGTCCCGGGTGGCGTGCAGCCGGCCCTGGGCGTCGGTGCGGCCGTGCTCGGTACGCAGGACGGCGGTGGTGTCGGCGGGGATGCGCGCACCGGTCGCGATGCGGACCGCCTCGCCGTCGGTGAGCGGCGCGGGCTGGGCGTGCCCTGCGAGGACGCCCTCTTCCCGCACCGCCCAGGGTCCGGGCCCGGCGACCGCCCAGCCGTCCATCGCGGAGGTGTCGAAGGAGGGCAGGTCGATGAGCGCGTCGAGGGGGGCGGCGAGGACGAGGCCGAGGGCGTCGCCGAGGGGGACGGAGACGGGGGCGCGCTGGAAGGCGGCCGAACCGGTGGCCCCGGCGGTTCCCGCGGCGCCTGCGGCGGTCCGGGCCGATCGGGCGGCGCGAGCGGCTCGGGCGGCGGTCTCGCGGGCCTGTGGCCAGGAGGTGGCGCGGTGCCGCTCCGCCGGGGCGGGCCGATGCCGCTCGGCGGGCTGCGCGTGCGGCGCCGGGGCCGGTACGGGGCCGGCGCCATCGTCCTTGGCTTCCCTCACGAGGGCCAGGGCCTCCTCGACGTCGAGGTCGTCGCTGTCCTCCACGGGTGCCCCGTTCCGGAGGCCGGGCGCGGTCATCCGGCGTCCGGGGCGCTCGGCCCCCCGTCCGGGGCGCTCGGGCCCCCGCTCCCCTGGGACTCCCCCGCCTCCTCCTCCCAGCGCAGGGCCAGTGCGGCGGCCTTGCGGGCGGCCTCGGCGACGGCCTCGGGGCCGCCCTCGCCCCGCGCCGCGGCGTAGCCGACGAGGAAGGTGGTCAGCGGGGCGGCGGGCCGGGCGACACCGTGCGCGGCGTCGCGGGCGAGGTCGAGCAGGGCGTTCGTGTCGACGTCCAGGTCGATGCCCAGTTCGTCCTTGACTGCGGAGATCCATTCATCCAACACGTGCCCATGCTCCCTGATGCGTGTCCTGGCGTTGACGATGTCGTCCCAGGTGTCGCAGTCGAAGGACGCGTACGGGTCCGGGACGCGGGTGAGGCGGAGGGCACCGGTGAGCCGGCGCAGCGGCAGCCCGGTGAGACCGTCGTGCGCGGCGGCGAGGGCGGCCAGTTCACGGCGCAGCGCCGAAGTGCGGTACGCGGCGACCAGGGGCTGGTCGCGGCCGTCCGCGTCGGTGAGCAGCGCGCCGTCGGCGCCGGTGTCGTCGAGTGCGGCCAACAGGCGGTGCAGCGTGGCCGGTCGCAGGAAGGGCAGGTCGGCGGAGAGGGCCACGGCGTGCTCGGCCGTGGTGTGCCGCAGGCCGGCCGCCAGCGCGGCGACCGGTCCGGCGCCGGGCGGCTCCTCGCGCGCCCAGCGCACCGGGCGGACGGTGGTGCGGGGCGCGGCCACGACGACGGTCGTACGAGCGCCCGCGCAGGCCGTGAGGACCCGGTCGAGGAGCGCCCGGCCGCCGACCCGGACACCGGGCTTGTCGGCCCCGCCGAGCCGCCGCGCGGCACCCCCGGCCAGCACGACGGCGTCGTACGGCGGGGGGGCCGCGCCGGCCGCGCCGGCTCCGGGGGCCGCCACGGCCCTCGCGGCCGCGGTGGTCGCCGGCCCGGCGGTGGCTTTGTCGGTCACTCCCCGAGTATGCGGGCCGGGCCGCTCACGGGGAACCGAGGGATCACGGGAGCCCGGCGGTCACAGGGTGCGCAGCAGCACCGCCGGTTGTTCCACGCAGTCCGCCACGTACCGCAGGAAGCCGCCCGCCGTGCCGCCGTCGCACACCCGGTGGTCGAAGGTGAGCGAGAGCTGCACGACCTGGCGAACCGCCAGCTCGCCCTCGTGCACCCACGGCTTGGGGATGATCCGGCCGACGCCGAGCATGGCGGCCTCGGGGTGGTTGACGATCGGCGTGGAGCCGTCGACGCCGAAGACGCCGTAGTTGTTCAGCGTGAAGGTGCCGCCGGTGAGTTCTCCCGGGGTCAGCGTCCCTGCCCGGGCCGCCTCGGTGAGCCGGGCGAACTCGGCGGTCAGCGACTCCGCGTCGCGGGCGTGGGCGTCCCGGACGACCGGCACGACCAGACCGCGCTCGGTCTGCGCCGCGAACCCGAGGTGCACATGCGGGTGCCGGACGATCTCGCGGGCCCCGGTGTCGACCGAGGAGTTGAGCTCGGGGAACCGGGCGAGGGCGGCGGTGCTGATGCGGGCGAGCAGCGCGAGGAGCGAGATCTTCGGGCCCCCGGCCGCGTTCATCGCGGACCGCGCGCGCATCAGTTCCGTCGCGTCGGCGTCCACCCAGCAGGTCGCGTCCGGGATCTCCCGGCGGCTGCGGGACAGCTTGTCGGCGACGGCACCGCGGATGCCCTTGAGGGGGATACGGACCTCGCCCGCTCCCGGGGCCGCTGCGGGAGCGGGCGCGGGCACGGCCGGGGCCTCGGCCGTACGAGCGCGCTCCGGTCCGGATCCGGCTCGCAGGGCCTGTTCCACGTCCGCGCGCAGGATCAGCCCGTCCGGGCCCGAACCCGTCAGTCGCCGCAGGTCCAGTCCGCCCTCACGGGCGAGCCGCCGGACCAGCGGGGAGATCACGGGCACGGGACCGCCGGGCGGGCCCGCGTCGACGGGCCGGCCCGGAGCGGGCACCGCAGCGCTGCCGTTCACGCCCCTGCGCGCACCGCCGCCGGTCAGCGCCACCGGCCGCACCCTGCGCCGGCGGCCCGGCGCCTCGGACGTGCCGTAGCCGACCAGGACGTTGCCCGAGCCTTCTTCGGACTCCGCGGCGGGTTCGCCGACCGCGACCGTCAGGAGCGGGGCGCCGACCGGGAGTTCGGCGCCCTCCTCGCCGTAGCGGGCGGTGACCACACCGCCGTAGGGGCAGGGGACCTCGACCGAGGCCTTGGCCGTCTCGACCTCGACCACCGGCTGGTCGACGGCGACCACGTCACCGACCTGGACCAGCCAGCGCACGATCTCCGCCTCGGTCAGTCCCTCGCCGAGGTCGGGCAGCTTGAACTCCAGCACCTGTGCCATCAGCCCTCGGCCTCCCACTGCAGCCGGGCCACGGCGTCCAGGACGCGGTCCACGCCGGGCAGATGGTGCCGCTCCAGCATGGGCGGCGGGTAGGGGAGGTCGAACCCGGCCACGCGCAGCACGGGGGCCTCCAGGTGGTGGAAGCAGCGCTCGGTGACACGGGCCGCGATCTCGCCGCCCGGCCCGCCGAACCCGGTGGACTCGTGCACCACGACCGCGCGTCCGGTGCGCCGCACGGAGGCGCAGACCGTCTCGTCGTCGAACGGCACCAGGGAGCGCAGGTCGATCACCTCCAGGTCCCATCCCTCGGCCCGCGCGGCCTCGGCGGCCTCCAGGCAGACGGGTACGGAGGGGCCGTAGGTGATCAGCGTGGCGCTGCGGCCGGTGCGCCGGACCACCGCCCGCCCGATCGGCTCGACCTCGGCCGGCTGCTCGGGGTTCCAGGTGTCCTTGGACCAGTAGAGCCGCTTGGGCTCCAGGAAGACGACCGGGTCGTCGGAGGCGATGGACCGGCGCAGCAGGCCGTAGGCGTCGGCGACGGTCGCGGGGGTGACCACGTGCAGGCCGGGGGTGGCCATGTAGTACGCCTCGGAGGAGTCGCTGTGGTGCTCGACGCCGCCGATGCCGCCGCCGTAGGGGATCCGGACGGTGATCGGCAGGGGCATCTTGCCGCGGGTGCGGTTGCGCATCCGGGAGACATGGCTGACCAGTTGCTCGAACGCCGGGTAGGCGAACGCGTCGAACTGCATCTCCACCACCGGGCGCAGGCCGTACATGGCCATGCCGACGGCGGCGCCGAGGATGCCGGCCTCGGCGAGCGGGGTGTCGGTGCAGCGGTCCTCGCCGAACTCCTTGGCGAGCCCGTCGGTGACGCGGAAGACGCCGCCGAGGGTGCCGACGTCCTCACCGAGCACGTGCACGCTGGGGTCGGCGGCCATCGCGTCGCGCATCGCGCGGGTGAGGGCCTGGGCCATGGTGGCGGGCTTGACGGCCACGGTGGTCATCGGCGGTCGCCTTCCTGCTGGTCGGGCCCGTCCTGCTCGGCCGCCAGCTCGGCCCGCAACAGGTCCCGCTGTTCGCGCAGTTGGGCGGTGGTCTCGGCGTAGACGTGGTCGAAGAGGTCCATCGGGTCGAGCTCGGGGTCCTGGTTCATGCGTGCGCGCAGGTCGGCGGCCATCGCCTCGGCGCCCTCCCGTACGGCTTCCAGTGCGGCCCCGTCGAGCAGGCCGCGCTCGGTCAGTTCCGTCTCCAGCAGGCGCACCGGGTCGTGCGCGCGCCAGGCCTCGACCTCGGCGTCGCCCCGGTAGCGGGTGGCGTCGTCGGCGTTCGTGTGGGCGTCGATGCGGTAGGTGACCGCCTCGATCAGCGTCGGACCGCCGCCCTCGCGGGCGTGCCGTACGGCGTCGCGGAGGACCTCGTGCACCGCCACCGCGTCGTTGCCGTCGACCAGGCGGCCCGGCATGCCGTAGCCGACGGCCTTGTGGGCCAGGGAGGGCGCGGCGGTCTGCTTGGCGAGCGGGACGGAGATGGCGAAGCCGTTGTTCTGCACCAGGAAGACGACGGGTGCCTGCCAGACGGCGGCGAAGTTCAGCGCCTCGTGGAAGTCGCCCTCGCTGGTGCCGCCGTCGCCGACCATGGCGAGGGCGACCACGTCGTCGCCCTTGAGGCGCGCGGCGTGGGCGAGTCCGACGGCGTGCGGGAGCTGGGTGGCCAGCGGGGTGGAGAGGGGGGCGACCCGGTGGGCGTACGGGTCGTAGCCGGTGTGCCAGTCGCCGCGCAGCAGGGTCAGCGCCTCCACGGGGTCCACGCCGCGGGTGACGACGGCCAGGGTGTCGCGGTAGCTGGGGAAGAGCCAGTCGCGCTCTTCGAGGGCCAGGGCGGCGGCGACCTCGCAGGCCTCCTGGCCGGTGCTGGAGGGGTAGACGGCGAGGCGGCCCTGCTTGGTGAGCGCGGTGGCCTGGGTGTTGTAACGGCGGCCGCGCACCAGGTGGGCGTGGAGCCGGCGGAGCAGGTCGGGATCGGCCTTGGCGGCCGCCTCGGTGCCGAGGACGCGGTAGGGCTCGGCGTCGGGCAACAGCGGCGCGGGGTCCATACGGGGCTGCCAGGCGGGCGGCGGCGATGGCCGGTACGCGCCCCGCTGCTCCAGAACCGTCATGACGGCACCTCCTCGTGGGAGCGGCTACGGGAGACGGGTCGGCTGTGACCCGTCTCACCTACCGATTGTTCGGTCGCCGGCACATTTTGGCTACAGGCGGCTCCAGGCTGTGGACAAACGGTTCTGCACAGCCTGGAATGAACGCAGGAAGTCCACGGCGAGGGAGCGGGGGGACATGGCACCTGAACAAATGGCCGAGACAGCGCAGGACGCGGTGCCGCTGCCGGCACGACCGCTGGACGCCATCGATCAGGACATCCTGCGCATCCTCCAGGCGGACGGCCGCGCCTCGATACGGTCGGTCGCCGAACGCGTCCACGTCTCGCGGGCCAACGCCTACGCGCGCATCAACCGGCTGGTCGAGGACGGGGTGATCCGGGGCTTCGGCGCCCGCGTGGACCACGAGCGGGCCGGGCACAGCACCTCGGCGTACATCACGCTGAAGATCGTCCAGAACACCTGGCGCACGGTCCGCGAGCAGCTGCGCCAGCTGCCCGGCGCCTCGCACATCGCACTGGTGGGCGGCGACTTCGACGTCCTGCTGCTGGTGCACACGCCCGACAACCGGGCGCTGCGCGAGCTGGTGCTCACCCGGCTCCAGGCGATCCCGGAGGTGCTGAGCACCCGCACACTGCTGGTGTTCGAGGAGGAGGACCTGGAACCCGACGCCTAGGCCGTCTTTCCCGGATCGTCCGAAGGGCGCTTCCCCGGCGACCGGAAGGCTCCTTGCCCTGTCACGGGGAGGGCCGGTCCCGGCACAGCCCGGAGAAGACCAGCTGGACGACCGCGTCGGAGACCTCGCGGCCCGAGGCGCCACGGGCCTCCGGCCGGTACCACTCCACGATGGAGTTGATCATTCCGAAGACCAGCCGAGTGGCCAGCCGCACCTCCACCTCGGGGCGTACGTCCCCGTCGGCTGCCGCCGCCTTGAGCAGTTCGGCGACCCGGTGGTCGAAGTCGCGGCGGCGCTCCAGCGCCCACCGCTCGGTGGCGGTGTTGCCGCGCACCCGCAGCAGCAGCGTCACGTAGGGCAGCTCGGCTATGAGCACCTCGACCATGCGCCGTACGACATGCTCCAGGCGCTCCACGGGCCGCCCCTCGCGCGCCCCCGGCTCCTCCAGGATGGCGAAGAGGCCGTCCAGGGCGCGGCTGACGGCCCGCTTCAGCAGCTCTTCCTTGCCGCTGACATGGTGGTAGATCGACGACTTGGAGATGCCGGCCGCCTTGGACAGGTGCTCCATGGAGGTGCCGTCGTAACCGCGCTGGTTGAAGACCTGGACGGCGACGGAGAGCAGTGTCTCGGGGGTGTACGTGTCGCGCCTGGGCGTGGTCATGAGGTGCCCTCCCGCTTGTCGTCGGCATAGGCGTGGCGGTAGAGCGCGAGGGAGGGCGCGTAGCGCCCGGAGGGGTCGCGCTCGTGCATCGCGTCCAGGACGTCATAGGCGAACTCGTCGCCCAGCCTGCGGTCCCATTCGAAGGGGCCGAGGGGATAGTTGACGCCCAGGCGCATCGCGGTGTCGACGTCCTCCTCGGTAGCCACGCCCTTGGCGACCGCGTCATGCGCGAGGTCGATGATCCGGGCCACGGTGCGGGCCACGATCATGCCGGGGACGTCGCCGATGACGCTGACGTCCTTGCCGAGCGCCTGGAACAGGCCGACGGCCTCGGCGAGGGTCGCCGGCGCGGTGTCCTGGGAGGCGGACAGGGCGACGCGGGTGGCCTTGCGGTAGTCGAGGGCGAGGTCGAAGTAGACGACGTCGCGGAACTCCACCGAGGTCTGGCCGTCGGCGAGGACCAGCTGGCCGCCGCCGGGCAGCTCCAGGTGGCCGCCCTCGTCGCCGTTCTCCTCGCGGACCTGGATGCCCGCCTCGCGGATCAGCGCGAGCAGCTCGGCGGCGGGGCCGAGATCGCCCTCGGCGACGACGTAGGCGGGCGGCCGCTCCTTGTCGGCGGTGTGCGGCTCGGGCCGCTCGGCGCCCTCCCCGTGGTCGTACCAGCCGTGTCCGGTCTTGCGGCCGAGGCGCCCGGACTCCACCAGGCGGCGCTGGGCCAGCGACGGGGTGAAACGCACGTCCTGGAAGAACGACTGCCACACCGAGTGCGTCACCGCCTCGTTGACGTCCTGGCCGATCAGGTCGGTGAGTTCGAACGCGCCCATGCGGAAGCCGCCGCACTCGCGCAGGACCGCGTCGATGGTGGCCGGGTCGGCGCCCTGGGCCTCGTAGACCGCGAACGCCTCGGCGTAGAAGGGCCGGGCGATCCGGTTGACGATGAAGCCGGGCGTGTCCGCGCAGGCCACCGGGGTCTTGCCCCAGGCGCGGGCGGTCTCGTAGGCGCGGGTGGCCGAGGTGACGTCGGTGGCGAACCCGGAGACGACCTCGACCAGCGGCAGCAGCGGGGCGGGGTTGAAGAAGTGCAGGCCGAGGAAGCGGCCCGGAAGGCGCAGGGCGCCCCCGATCGCCGTCACCGACAGCGAGGAGGTGTTGGTGGCGAGCAGACAGTCCTCGGCGACGATGTCCTCCAGCTCGCCGAAGAGCCGCTGCTTGACGTCCAGCCGCTCCAGGACGGCCTCCACGACGAGGCCGCAGTCGGCCAGGTCGGTGAGCGCGTCCGCGGGCGCGAGGCGGGCGCGGGCCGCGTCCCGTGCGGCGGCGTCGAGCCGGCCCTTCTCCACCAGCCGGTCCAGGCGCGCGCCGATCGCCGCGGCCGCTTCCCGGGCCCGCCCGGGCGCGGCGTCGTAGAGCCGCACGGGGTGGCCGGCGACCAGTGCGACCTGGGCGATGCCCTGGCCCATGGTGCCGGTGCCGACGACTGCCACGGGGCTGCTGAGGTCGAGTGCTGTCATGTGCGCGATCCTCCCGCACGGGGTTTTCCACAGATGCGGCGGACCCCCTTGAACCGACCGATCGTTCGGTTACTCTAGCCCTGACCGTCCCATCCCGCTGCTCTTTCTGCCAGGTCCTGAACTCGAAGACGAGTTCTCCAGACGAGGAGTTGGTCCCGCATGGCCGCCGAACTGACCGCCCCCGAGCTGATCGCGAAGCACCGGCCCACTCTCGACCAGGCCCTGGAAGCGATCCGCACCCGCGCGTACTGGTCCCCGCACCCCGAGCACCCCAAGGCGTACGGCGAACACGGCAGCCTGGACGCCGCCGCGGGCAAGGCCGCCTTCGACGCCCTGCTGGGCACCCGCCTCGACCTCGGCCAGGCGGGCACGGACGACTGGGTGGGCGGCGAGGTCTCGCCGTACGGCATCGAGCTGGGCGTGAGCTACCCGCACGCGGACCTGGACGTACTGCTGCCCGCGATGAAGGCCGGGCAGCCGGCCTGGCGGGACGCGGGCGCCGAGGTGCGTGCCGTGGTCTGCCTGGAGATCCTCAAGCGGATCAGCGACCGGACGCACGAGTTCGCGCACGCGGTCATGCACACCAGCGGCCAGGCCTTCCTGATGGCGTTCCAGGCGGGCGGCCCGCACGCCCAGGACCGCGGCCTGGAGGCGGTGGCGTACGCGTACGCGGAGCAGGTGCGCACCCCCGGGACCGCCGAGTGGACCAAGCCGCAGGGCAAGCGCGACCCGCTGGTGCTGACCAAGGACTTCACGCCCGTCCCGCGCGGCATCGGCCTGGTCATCGGCTGCAACACCTTCCCGACGTGGAACGGCTACCCGGGCCTGTTCGCCTCCCTGGCGACCGGCAACGCGGTCCTGGTCAAGCCGCACCCGCGCGCGGTGCTCCCGCTCGCGCTGACCGTGCGCATCGCCCGCGAGGTGCTCGCCGAGGCCGGTTTCGACGCCGACCTGGTCGCCCTGGCCGCCGAGCGCCCCGGCGAGGGCATCGCCAAGTCGCTCGCCACCCGCCCGGAGATCCGGATCATCGACTACACCGGTTCGACGTCCTTCGGCGACTGGCTGGAGGCCAACGCCCGCCAGGCGCAGGTCTACACGGAGAAGGCCGGCGTCAACACGGTGATCGTGCACTCCACGGACGACTACAAGGGGATGCTGTCCAACCTGGCGTTCTCGCTGTCCCTGTACAGCGGCCAGATGTGCACCACCCCGCAGAACCTGCTGATCCCGCGCGACGGCATCGGCACCGACCAGGGGCCGAAGACCTTCGACGAGGTCACCGCCGACCTCGCCCGCGCGGTCGACGGACTGCTCGGCGACGACGCGCGGGCCAACGCGCTGCTGGGCGCCATCGTCAACCCCGACGTCAAGGCCCGCCTGGAGGCCGCGGCCGGCCTCGGCGAGGTCGCCCTCGCCTCGCGTGAGATCACCAACCCGGAGTTCCCGGACGCGGTGGTGCGCACCCCGGTGATCGTCAAGCTGGACGGTGCCAAGCCGGACGCCGAGGCCGCCTACATGAGCGAGTGCTTCGGTCCCGTCTCCTTCGCCGTCGCGGTCGACTCGGTGACCGACGCGGTGGAGCTGCTGCGGCGCACGGTGCGCGAGAAGGGCGCGATGACGGTCGGCGCGTACACCACCGACAGCGAGGTGGAGCGGGCCATCGAGGAGGTGTGCCTGGAAGAGGCCGCCCAGCTGTCCTTCAACCTCACCGGCGGGGTGTTCGTGAACCAGACCGCCGCCTTCTCCGACTTCCACGGCTCGGGCGGCAACCCGGCGGCGAACGCGGCCCTGTGCGACGGCGCCTTCGTGGCGAACCGGTTCCGGGTGGTCGAGGTGCGCCGGGAGGGCTAGCGGCCGAGGGCCGTCGGGAGGACGGGTCCCTCCTCCCGACGGCCGCAGAGGGCTAGACGGGAGCGCCCCCGGTGGTGCTCCAGTGGTACAGCGTCATCGCCACGCTGGTGGCGAGGTTGTAGCTGGAGACCTGGGGGCGCATCGGCAGCCGCAGCAGATGGTCGGCCCGCGCGCGCACCTCGGCGGAAAGCCCGCTGCGCTCCGAGCCGAAGGCGAGGACGGCGTCGTCGGGCAGCTCGGTGCCGCGGATGTCCTCGCCCTCCGGGTCCAGGGCGAACAGCGGGCCGGGCGGCAGCTCGTCGACGTCCAGGCGCTCCACGGCGGTCGCGAAGTGCAGTCCCGCGCCACCGCGCACCACGGTCGGATGCCAGGGGTCGAGCGTGCCGGTGGTGACCACGCCGGTCGCCCCGAAACCGGCGGCCAGCCGGATCACGGCGCCCGCGTTGCCGAGGTTGCGGGGGTTGTCGAGGACCACCACGGGGGCGGTGCGCGGCATCCGGGCGAGCGCCTCCAGACGGGCCTCGCGTGAGGGTCGTACGGCGAGCGCGGCGACACCCGTCGGATGGGGGCGCGGGACGAGCGCGACGTACGTCTGTTCGGGAACTTCGGCGAGCAGCCCGGCCAGAGTCTCCCGTACGTCCCCGGCCAGTTCCTCGGCCAGGGCGAGCGCCGCCCGCCGGTCGGTGGTGACCGCCACCGGCACCTCGGCCCCGAAGCGCAGCGCGTGCTTGAGTGCGTGGAAGCCGTCGAGCAGCACGGTGGAGGCGGCGTGCTCGCGCCAGCGGATCAGCGGGTCGGTCATGCCGTGAACCCTACGGGGCCGGGCGTGCTGTCCTCCGGGGAGCGGGGCGCCGGCACCGTGGCGTCCTCGCCTGCTTCCCGGCCCATGCCCCGGCCGTCGCCGTGGCCGTCGTCCGTGACGAACCGGCCGCGCGCGCGAGTGGCGAGGGCCCCGACCCTGCGCAGGAACGAGGTCGGCAGGAAGACCGCGTCCGCGGTGATCATCGCCAGCGAGAAGAACGGCAGTCCGAGGACGACCGCGATCACGGAGTGCTCCAGCATGAGCAGCACCAGCAGCACGTTCTTCACCCGCCGGTTGAGCAGGGTGAAGGGGAAGGCGACCTGCACCATCACGGTGCCGTACGCCACGATCGTCAGGATGGTGCCGCTGGTGGACATCAGGCCGGCGAGGCCGGGCCAGGGCGTGAAGTAGTCCAGGTGGAGCGGGTAGTAGACGGCGGTGCCGTCCTGCCAGCGCGAGCCCTGGATCTTGTACCAGCCGGCGGTGGCGTAGATCAGGCACGCCTCGGCCATGATCACCACGAGGGCGCCGTTGTGCAGGACGTTGGCGATCACGTCGAGCAGGATCCGCGGCTCGGCCGAGCGCGCCAGGCGCTGGACCAGCCACCACAGGCCGAGCGCCACCCATATGGTCCACAACAGGACCGGGATCAGCCAGGCGTTGCCGAAGAGGCGGCCGGTCGCCGTCACCGTGATCAGCGCGAGGCCGAGAACCGCCCACAGGAGCGCACCGACCAAGTCGGCGGGAGCCCGGTCGGCGAGGGCGCCGTCGGCAAGGGCCCGGTCGGAGGGGGCGCCGTCGGCAAGGGCCCGGTCGGAGGGGGCCCGCTCGCCGCACGCTCTGCGCCGGGCGTCGAGGGACCACACCTGCCCGCAGCGCGTGAACACGAGGTAGATGGCCATCAGGTGCAGCACGTTGTCGCCGCCGTCGCCGACGAAGACGCTCCGGTTCTGCAGCGACAGGACGGCCACCATGAACAGCACGGACGCCGTACGGGTGCGCCAGCCGAGCAGCAGCGCGCCGCTGGCGAGGATCGCGAGCGTGTAGAAGCACTCGAACCACAGCTGCCCGCTCGACCACATCAGGGCCGTGAAGGCGTGGTTGTCCTCGGTCAGCTGCCGGCCCATGCCCCAGTCCCAGGGACCGCTCGGGCCGTACAGCTCCTGACGGTGGGGAAACTCGCGCAGCAGGAAGAACAGCCAGGTCCCGGCGAAGCCGATCCGGATCACGGCGCTCTGGTACGGCCCGAGGGCCGCCTCGGTGATACGGGCGAGCCCGCGGGACAGGGACGGGGAGAACCGCTTCACCGCACACCTCCGGCGGCCTCGTCGGCGCTCACCGTCCACCAGGGCAGCACGCGGTAGAAGGGCTTGTCGGACACCTGCTCACCACTCCATGAGGGGGGCTGCACATTGACGGTGCAGGACCGGACCTGCACCCGCTGGACGACGCCGAGCCGGCTGGTCGGATCGGTGCGGTACAGGCGCATCACCACGATCCGGCGCAGGTACTCCTCGGACAGGGAGCCGCGCAGGCCGACGGGACGGTTGTCCGCGGTGTGCGTCGCGGTGAGGAAGTCCCAGGCGCGGCGCAGCTCGTTCTGCTGGGTGTGGCTGGGCACCGGGTTGCCGTCGATGGCGGCGCCGTCCTGGGCGGACAGGTCGGTCCAGCCGGTGGTGCGCACGCTGCCGTCCTTCATCCGCACATCGGCCCGTACCTGCACGGCGATGTTCTGCTGGAGCGGATTGGGTGCGAACAGCTTCCAGTTCTGCTCGAACTCCGGGAACACCCATGCCTCGACGGCCTTGCCGTGCTGTTTGGACACCGTGTTCTGCGGCGCGACGCTGAGGAACACCATCAGCAGGTGCACCCCGACCCCGACGGCGACGACGGCGACGGCCAGGGCGGCGACGACCTGGTAGCGGAGAGAGAGGGCGGCGAGCCCGCGAAGGGCCGGACCCTGGGGCGTCGGAGCCTGGGGCGTCGGACCCTGGGGCGTCGGAGCCTGGGGCGTCGGAGCCTGGGGCGTCGGGGGCTGGTCCTCCGGTTCCTGCTCGGCGGAGCCACCGTCGTGCTCGCCCGCCGGGAGGTGTTCCGGGGTGTCCTCCGGGACTGCCGGACTCTCGGGCTTCTCCTGGATCTCCGTGCCCTCCGGGCCCTCCGGGGCCTCGGGCAACCCGCGATTTCCCGGGGCCTCCGGCATCCCGGAGTGCCTTGAGGCCTCCGGGGCCTCCGGCATCTCGGACTTCCCTGGGTCCTCCGGGCCCTCTGGGGCCTCTGGGGCCTCTGGGACCTCTGGGACCCGTGGCGTCTCCGGGGGACGCGCCCCGGCCGGCCCGTCCGGGCCGCTCTCGGCCCCCGGGTCCTCGTCGTACGCGTCCATTCCGCCCCGTCCCCCAATTCCGGCTCAGTCGTGGATCGGCCCACCGGGCCGACCCGGGGCCGACCCCTTCGATACGGCCGCCCGGCACAGGCGCCACGCGGTTCACGAGCGCCCCATCGCGGCACATGCACGGAACGGTACTCAGCCCCGGCCTCCGCGCGCAGCCCCGGGGGTCGGCCCTCCCTTCCCCGCACGCTCGGTCCACCGACTCCGCCCGCCGCCGGCCTCGCTCGTCCACGGGCATCGCTGGTCCACGGGCATCACTCGTCCACAGGTTCCGCGCGGAGTTTTCCACAGCGGTTGACACTGTCCGGCGGCCCGGCCCACCATTGATGCGCACGGACCGAACGATCGGTCGGGAGAATCCCACCGCAGAGCCCGAGGTCAGGGGGATCGCATGGCCACAGCAGCCGCGCAGCGCACGGCCCGCCCGGAGGCGGACGGCGCACGGAGCACCGCCGGGGACATGGCGGAATACCAGCGCGTCTTCGACGCGGCCGTGGCCGCCGACGAGCGCATCGAACCGCGCGACTGGATGCCCGACGCCTACCGCGCGACCCTGGTGCGCCAGATCGCCCAGCACGCGCACTCCGAGATCATCGGGATGCAACCGGAGGCCAACTGGATCACCCGCGCGCCCTCCCTGCGCCGCAAGGCGATCCTGATGGCCAAGGTCCAGGACGAGGCGGGGCACGGCCTGTATCTGTACAGCGCGGCGGAGACCCTCGGCACCGGCCGGGACGAACTGCTCGACAAGCTGCACAGCGGCCGCCAGAAGTACTCCTCGATCTTCAACTACCCGACGCTGACCTGGGCCGACGTCGGCGCGATCGGCTGGCTGGTGGACGGCGCCGCGATCACCAACCAGGTCCCCCTGTGCCGCTGCTCCTACGGCCCGTACGCGCGCGCCATGGTGCGGATCTGCAAGGAGGAGTCCTTCCACCAGCGCCAGGGCTACGAGCTGCTGCTGGCCCTGAGCCAGGGCACCCCGGAACAGCACGCGATGGCCCAGGACGCGGTGGACCGCTGGTGGTGGCCCTCCCTGATGATGTTCGGCCCGCCCGACGACGAGTCCCAGCACTCCGCGCAGTCCATGGAATGGAAGATCAAGCGCCATTCGAACGACGAGCTGCGCCAGCGCTTCGTCGACATCTGCGTCCCCCAGGCCGAGTCCCTGGGCCTGACCCTCCCCGACCCGGACCTGAAGTGGAACGAGGAGCGGGGGCACCACGACTTCGGCCGGATCGACTGGACGGAGTTCTGGGAGGTCCTCAAGGGCAACGGCCCGTGCAACGAACAGCGCCTCACCCAGCGCAAACGCGCCCATGACGAGGGCGCCTGGGTGAGGGAAGCGGCCGCGGCCCACGCGGCCAAGCACACCGGTGGCACCGAAGCCACCGGACACGAGACGACGGGAGCGGAGCGAGCATGAGCACCACCGACTGGCCCCTGTGGGAGGTCTTCGTGCGCTCCCGGCGGGGCCTCTCCCACACCCACGCCGGCAGCCTGCACGCGCCCGACGCCGAGCTGGCCCTGCGCAATGCCCGCGATCTGTACACCCGGCGCGGCGAGGGCGTCTCCATCTGGGTCGTCCCGGCCGCCGCGATCACCGCGTCCTCGCCGGACGAGAAGGACCCCTTCTTCGAGCCGGCCGCCGACAAGCCCTACCGGCACCCGACCTTCTACGAGATCCCGGAAGGGGTGAAGCACCTGTGACCGCCACCGGCCCCGCCACCGTCCCGGTGACCGCCGCGCTCGCGCTCGGCGACGATGCCCTGGTGCTCTCCCACCGCCTGGGGGAGTGGGCCGGGCACGCCCCCGCCCTGGAGGAGGAGGTCGCCCTCGCGAACATCGCCCTCGACCTGCTCGGCCAGGCCCGGGTCCTGCTGTCCCTGGCCGGCGACGAGGACGAACTGGCCTATCTGCGCGAGGAGCGGTCCTTCCGCAACCTCCAGCTGGTCGAGCAGCCGAACGGCGACTTCGCCCACACCATCGCCCGCCAGCTGTACTTCTCCACCTACCAGCATCTCCTGCACGCCGAACTCGCCGCCGGGGACGGACCGTTCGCTCCGCTGGCCGCGAAGGCGGTCAAGGAGGTCGCCTACCACCGCGACCACGCCGAGCAGTGGACCCTGCGCCTCGGCGACGGCACCGAGACCAGCCACGAGCGGATGCGGCGCGCCTGTGCCGCGCTGTGGCGGTTCACCGGGGAGATGTTCCAGCCGGTGGAGGGACTGGACGTCGACTGGGCGGCTCTGGAGTCCCGTTGGTTGGAGTCGGTCACCGAGGTGCTCGTCCGGGCCACCCTGACGGTTCCCGAGGGGCCGCGCACCGGGGCCTGGTCGGCGGGCGCGGGCCGCCAGGGCATCCACACCGAGCCCTTCGGCCGGATGCTCGCGGAGATGCAGCATCTGCACCGCAGCCATCCGGGGGCGTCATGGTGACCGCCACCGCCCTGGAGGCGGAGCTGCTGGAGCTGGCCGGCTCGGTCCCCGATCCCGAGCTTCCGGTGCTGACGCTCCATGAGCTGGGCGTGGTGCGCGCGGTGCACCTGCACGGCACCGACGCCGCCGAGGTCGACCTGACCCCCACCTACACCGGCTGCCCGGCCGTCGCGGCGATGTCCCTCGACATCGAGCGGGTCCTGCGGGAGCACGGCCTGCGCGAGGTCACGGTGCGCACGGTGCTCACGCCCGCCTGGTCGACCGACGACATCACCCCCGAAGGCCGCCGCAAACTGCGGGAGTTCGGCATAGCTCCGCCGAGGGTGCGCGATGCCTCCGGTCCGGTACCGCTGACCCTCGGCCCGACGCGCACCGACGCCACCGGGGCCGAGCCGGTCCCCTGCCCGCACTGCGGCTCGCCCGACACCGAGCTGCTGAGCAGGTTCTCCTCCACCGCGTGCAAGGCACTGCGCCGCTGTCTGTCCTGCCGCGAACCGTTCGACCACTTCAAGGAGTTGTGATGGCGCGCTTCCACCCGCTCCAGGTGGCCGCGGTCGACCGGCTCACCGACGACTCCGTGGCCCTCACCCTCACCGTCCCGCCCGAGCTGCGCGCGGAGTACCGGCACGCACCCGGCCAGCACCTCGCGCTGCGGCGCCGGGTGGACGGCACGGAGGTGCGGCGGACCTATTCGATCTGCTCCCCCGCGCCCGGCCCTGACACCGAGGGGCCGAGCAGCCTGCGGGTGGGGGTGCGTCTGGTGGAGGGCGGCGCCTTCTCCACCTACGCGCTCAAGGAGATCGACGTCGGGGACGAGCTGGAGGTGATGACCCCGGCCGGGCGCTTCACCCTGGAACCGGCGCCGGGGCTGTACGCGGCGATCGTGGGCGGCAGCGGCATCACCCCGGTGCTGTCCATCGTCTCCACCCTGCTGGCGCGGGAGCCCGCGGCCCGGTTCTGTCTGATACGCGGTGACCGTACGGCCGCGTCCACGATGTTCCTTGAGGAGGTCGCCGACCTGAAGGACCGCTATCCGGAGCGGCTCCAGCTGGTGACCGTGCTCTCCCGGGAGGAGCAGCAGGCGGGCCTGCCGTCCGGCCGGCTCGACCAGGCGCGCCTCACCGGGCTCCTGCCCGCGCTGCTGCCGTTGGCGCGGGTGGCGGGATGGTTCCTGTGCGGGCCCTACGGGCTGGTGCAGGGCGCCGAGGGAGCGCTGCGCGAACTGGGCGTGGACCGCGCGCGGATCCACCAGGAGATCTTCCACGTGGACTCCGGTCCGACCGCGGCGGGCACCGCACCGGCGGCCGCGCACAGCACCGTCACCGCCCGCCTCGACGGACGCGGCGGCACCTGGCCCGTGCAGGAGGGCGAGTCCCTGCTGGAGACGGTGCTGCGCAACCGTCCCGACGCGCCCTACGCCTGCAAGGGCGGGGTCTGCGGCACCTGCCGGGCCTTCCTGGTCTCCGGTGAGGTCCGCATGGACCGCAACTTCGCCCTGGAAGAGGACGAGACGGACGCCGGATACGTACTGGCCTGCCAGTCCCATCCGCTGACCGAACAGGTGGAGCTGGACTTCGACCGCTGAGGACGCGCCGCGGAACCCGCAACGGAACCCGCCGCGGAGGAAGGACCGCCGAGGTTCCCTTCTCCTAGAAACTGTTCTGTCCTGACGGCCCGTCAGGTGACGAATGGCACCGTCGGCGGGACAGGCCGTGGACTTCACCTTCACCGAGGAGCAGCAGGCGGCGGCCGAGGCGGCGCGCGGGGTGTTCGCCGGTGTCCTGCCGGACGCGGTGCCCAGCCCGGCGCTGACCACCGGCGCCGTGGCAGAGGGCCTCGACCGGGAGCTGTGGTCGCGGTTCGCCGGCGCCGATCTGCTGAGCCTGCTGCTCGACGAGGCGTACGGCGGGGCGGGCCTGGACGCGATCGCCCTGTGCCTGGTGCTCCGGGAGTCGGCGAAGGTCCTCGCACTGGTGCCGCTGCTGGAGCACAGCGCGGCGGCGGTCGTACAGGCCTACGGGAGCAAGGAGTCGGGGGAGCGCCTGCTGGAGCGGGCGGGGCGGAGAGCTGGTGCTGACCGTCGCCGCGAGCGGACGCAGCGGTCATGACCCCGAACTCGCCGTCATCGCACGGCGGGAGGGGCCGGGTGGGTGCTGGACGGGGTGCAGACGGCGGTGCCGTGGGCGTACGACGCGGACGTCGTCGTCGTACCGGCGCGCCTCGAAGGCGCGGCGGCCGGCGAGAGCGTGCTCGCGCTCGTGTCCCGGGAGTTGGACGGCGTGGTGCTCGCCGAGCAGGTGTCCACCAGCGGGGAGCGGCTGGCCGAACTGCGGCTGACAGCGGCGCGGCTGGAGTCGGGCGAGGTCATCGGGACCGAGGGCGGCTGGGAATGGCTGCACGCGCTGCTCGCCACCGGCACCTGTGCGCAGGCGCTCGGGCGGGGCGAGCGGGTGCTGGACATGACCAGCCAATACACCGGCAGGCGGGAGCAGTTCGGGCATCCGATCGCGACCTTCCAGGCGGTGGCCGTGCAGGCCGCGGACCGGTACATCGATCTGCGGGCCATGGCGGCCACCCTGTGGCAGGCCGCCTGGCGGATCGCCTCCGGGGCGCCGGGCGCGCTGCCCGTCGCCGGGGATGTCGCGGTGGCGAAGATCTGGGCGGCGGAGGGGGTACGGCGGGTGGTGCAGACGGCCCAGCATCTGCACGGCGGCTTCGGCGCGGACACCGACTACCCCCTGCACCGCTACCACGCCTGGGCCAAGCACCTGGAACTGGCGCTCGGCCCGGCGGCGGCGTACGAGGAGCGGCTCGGGGACCTGCTGGCGGCACACCCGCTCGGCTGACCCGCGCGGCCTGCCGGGGTGCGGGGTGCCTAGAGCACGTGGCCCGGCCCGCCGTCGTCGGTGACCACCGGGCGGCCCGCGGCGGCCCAGGACTGCATGCCGCCGTCGATGTTCACCGCGTCGATGCCCTGCTGCACCAGATACATGGTGACCTGGGCGGACCGGCCGCCGGAGCGACAGATCACATGGACGCGGCCGTCCTGCGGGGCGGCCTCGGTCAGCTCGCCGTACCGGTCCACGAACTCGCTGGTCGGGATGTGCAACGCTCCCTCGGCGTGGCCCGCCTGCCACTCGTCGTCCTCGCGGACGTCCAACAGGAAGTCGTCGTCCTTGAGGTCCGTGACACCGACCGTGGGCACACCAGCTCCGAAGTTCATGCCTCCGACGCTACCCGACCGCGGGCGTGGTTCAGCCCTGCTCCAGCAGGGCCGCCAGCTCAGCCTCCCGCCGGGTGATGTCGGCGCGGAGCTTTTCGGCGATCTCCTCCAGCAGCCCGTCGGGATCGTCCGGGGCGAGGCGGAGCATGCCGGCGATGGCACCGTCCTCCAGTTCGCGGGCGACCAGGTTGAGCAGTTCCTTGCGCTGGGAGAGCCATTCGAGGCGGGCGTACAGCTCCTCGGCGGGGCTCGGGCGCCGCTCGGGCGGTACCGGTCCGGCCGCCCACTCCTCGGCCAGTTCCTTCAGCAGGGCCTCGTCGCCGCGGGCGTAGGCGGCGTTGACGCGGGTGATGAACTCCTCGCGCCGGGCTCGCTCGTCCTCCTCCTGCGCGAGGTCCGGGTGGGCCTTGCGGGCCAGCTCGCGGTAGAGCTTGCGGGCCTCCTCGCTGGGCCGCACCCGCTCCGGGGGACGCACCGCCTGGTCGGTGAGCATGGCGGCGGCCTCGGGATAGAGGCCGTGGCCGTCCATCCAGCCGTGCATCAGCTCCTCGACGCCGGGGATCGGCAGGACGTTGGCGCGGGCCTCCTCGGCGCGGCGCACGTCCTCCGGGTCACCGGTGCGGGCCGCCGTCGCCTCGGCGATCTCGGCGTCCAGCTCTTCCAGGCGCAGGTAGAGCGGGCCGAGGCGCTGTTCGTGCAGCCGGGAGAAGTTCTCGACCTCGACGCGGAAGGTCTCCACGGCGATCTCGTACTCGATCAACGCCTGCTCGGCGGCCCGTACGGCCTGTTCGAGCCGCGCCTCAGGGCGGGGGGCGTGGGGCTGTTCGGCTTCCGGGGTGGTCACCTGCCCAGCGTAGTCGCTGCGCCGGGCTGGGTCCGGGCGTGCGGGCGCGCGGGCGCGGGTCCGTCGCGGCCGGCCGCGCGGTTCCCCGCGCCCCTGGGGGAGCCGCGGTCGGGCCCCCTCCGAGTTCCCGGAGTTCTCTTACACGCCCAGCTCCGCCGCTACGCGGCCCGCCCGTATCGCCGTGACCAGTGCCGAGTGGTCGGACTCCGTGATGTCGGCGTAGGTCACGGCGAAGGTGGCGATGGCGTCGTCCAGGTCCTCGTTCTTGCCGCAGTAGGCGGCGATCAGGCGGGGGTCGGCGCTGTGGGAGTGGGCGCGGGCCAGGAGGGCGCCCGTCATGCGCGCGTAGTCGTCGACGTGGTCGGCGGCGAGGGCGGCGGGGTCGACGCTGCCCTTGCGGTTGCGGAACTGGCGTACCTGGTAAGGGCGTCCGTCGACCGTGGTCCAGCCCAGCAGGGTGTCGCTGACCACCTGCATCCGCTGCTGCCCGAGCACGACCCGGCGGCCCTCGTGCGCCACCGGCGGGGTCGCGAAGCCGGCGGTGGCCAGGTGCGGGACCAGCGCGGAGGGGCGGGCCTCCTTCACCTGGAGGACCAGCGGATGCTCGCGGTGGTCGAGGAGCAGGACGACATACGAGCGGGTACCGACGCTGCCGGTGCCGACCACGCGGAAGGCCACGTCGTGCACCGCGTGCCGGGCCAGCAGCGGGCGGCGGTCCTCGGGCAGGGTCGTCAGGTACTGCTCCAGCGACGCGGCGACCGCGGCGGCCTCGCGGTCCGGTATCCGGCGCAGCACCGGCGAGGCGTCGACGAAGCGCCGCCCGCCGTCCGGGTGCGGCTCGGTCGACTTCGCCGCGAACCGGCCGCTGGTGTTGGCCCGCGCCTTCTCCGAGACCCGGTCCAGGGTGCCGAGCAGGTCGTGGGCGTCGGCGTGGGAGACCAGTTCCTCGTCCGCGATGGCGTTCCACGCGTCCAGCACCGGCAGCTTCGCCAGCAGCCGCATGGTGCGGCGGTAGGCACCGGCCGCGTCCCGCGCCGCGGCACGGCAGGTGTCCTCGTCGGCACCCGCCTCGCGGCCCGCCAGTACCAGCGAGGTGGCGAGCCGCTTCAGGTCCCACTCCCAGGGGCCGTGCACGGTCTCGTCGAAGTCGTTCAGGTCGATGACGAGGCCGCCGCGGGCGTCGCCGTACAGACCGAAGTTGGCGGCGTGTGCGTCGCCGCAGATCTGGGTGCCTGTCCCGGTCACGGGGGTGCGCGCCAGGTCGTACGCCATGAGCCCGGCCGAACCCCGCAGGAAGGCGAAGGGGGTGGCCGCCATCCGGCCGACGCGGATCGGAGTCAGCTCGGCTATCCGCCCGGCGTTGGACTCGACGACGGCGCTCACCGCGTCCGGGCGGTCGGCAGCCGGTTCGAAGACGCCATGGGCACGGCGCGGCACGCTCTTCCGCAGCGCCTTGCCCTCCTCCTTGGGCGAACCATGCCGCGGCCACGCGGCGAACCCGCGCACCCGGGGCAGCCGACGCGCGCCAGGCTCCCCCGGCTTCCCCCGGTCTCCCGGCTCCGTGTGCTCCGACTCGCCCACCACGACGCCCGCACCGCTCCCGGCCACGGCGACCGCCTCCCCCGTACGCACCGACACGAACATCAACTCGGCAAGACGGTACAGCCGATGACGGAGACCGCGTCAGCCCCTGTGGACAACCCGCCGGTTGTGGACGGCCCATCAGCCACGGGCGGGTTCACCGCCGCACCGCCGGGTTCACCGCTCCGGTGTGCCCTCCCCCGCCTCCGCGCCCAGGTTCTCCGCCAACCGGAACAGCGCGGGCAGGGCGTTCCCGATGGCCTCGCGCGAGGCGTCGTCCAGCGCGCCGAGCGCGGCGTCGATGCGGCGTTCATGCGCCGTGGTCCAGGCCGCGAGCTTCTCGCGGCCTGCGTCGGTGAGGGTGACGACGGAGGCCCGGCGGTCGGCGGCGTCGACGTCCCGCGCGACCAGCCCCGCACCGATCATCTGGCCGATCAGCCCGCTGACCGTGCTCGGTGCCAGGCGGCGGCGCGCGGCGAGGTCGCTGATCCGCGCGGGCGAGTGCTCGCCGAGCACCTGGAGCAGCTCGACCTGCGCCATGGGGAGGGTCTCCCACGGATAGTCGGTGCGGATCGAGGAGCGCAGCGCGCGGCGCAGCCGGGTGACGGCCTCGGTGAGCAGACGGGCCTCGGGCGCCTGGGCGGTGGGGCCGGCGGAGACGTCGGGACGTGGCTGCGCGGACATGCGAAAAGCGTAGCCGGGCGGCGTCCGGGGACGGCCGGGCCGTCCGGGGCTCGGACGGCCGACGGCAGGCGCACGCGCACCGACGCCCAGCCCATCGCCCACCCGCACCCGCACCCGCACCGAAACCGGCACCGAAACCGGCGCCGACACCGAGCCTCCTCCGAAGACCCCGCGAGGCCCCCCTCCGAAGCCCCGCGCAGACCCCCGCGGAGGTTCCGGGAAAGCCCCCGGAACAGCCAGCCCCCAGAACCACCCACGGGAGACGACCTCGGACACGACCCTCGGACACGACCCTCGGACACGACCCTCGGACACGACCTCGGGACGCCCCTACGCCCCCTCCCGCGGACCGAACCAAGCCGCCACCACCGCGACCGCCGACGCCACCACGAGAACCACAGCGGCCCTCTGGACCCCGCCCCGGAGGTCCCCGTCGCCCCCCACCTGCAACGCCAGCGTCACCAGAGCGACCCCCAGCGCGGTCCCCAACCCCCGTGTCATGTTCACGAGCCCCCCGCCCGTCCCGGACGACCGCGCGGGTATCGCGCCCATGATCAGCGTGTTGTTGGCCGGAGTGAACATCCCGAGCCCCAGGCCGGTGGCCGCGAGCACCGGCACGAGCCCACCGACACCCGGGGGCACGACCAGCAGCGCGGCCGTCGCCACGGTGAAGACCGCCGCCCCCGCCAGGCACCGCCCCCGGTCCGAGAGCCCGCGCGGCAGCACCCGGTCGCCCCCGGTCGCCGCCAGCGCGAACCCGGCCGGCAGAGCGGTGAGCACCAGCCCCGCCGTCAGCTCGGAGGCGCCGCGCACGGTGAGCACGACGGGCACCAGCACCAGTGGCCCGAACAGCACCAGGTAGCCGCTCAGAGCGCCCATCAGGCCGTACGCCACCGCCCGTACCCGCAGCAGGGCGAGGTCGAGCAGGGGCGCGGCCGCCCGTCGCTGGCGCCGGACGAAGCCCCAGCCCGCCGCGGCCGCGACCACGAACAGCGCGACCACGCCCCAGCCGGGCACCGGCAGCCCGGAGGCGGCGGAGACGCCCATCAGGGCACCGGTGGTCGCCACGGCCAGCAACAGCAGGCCCGGCCAGTCGAAGCGGCCGGCCTGGGTACGGGCGCGGGTGCGGGGCAGCAGGTAGTGCCCGCCGACGAGCGCGACGACGCCGACGGGCACGTTCACCCAGAACACCCAGCGCCAGCCGAGCGTCGACACGAGGGCCCCGCCGACCGTCGGCCCCAGGGCCAGGCCCAGGGCCTGGGCGGCGGCCTGCACCCCGAGGGCGCTGCACATCCGCGCGCGCGGCGCGCTGGTGGTCACCAGCGCCACGCTGTTGGCCTGCATCATGGCCGCCCCTGCCGCCTGGACGACACGGAACGCCACGAGGGCCCAGAGCGAGGGCGCGAAGCCGCAGGCGGCGGAGGCGAGGGTGAAGACGGCGAAGCCGTACAGGTAGAGCAGCTTGCGACCATGGGCGTCGGCCAGCCGGCCCGCGGGCACCAGCAGCGCCACCAGGGCCAGCAGATAGGCCAGCGAGACCCATTCGACGGCCGCGAGCGAGGCATGG
This sequence comes from Streptomyces sp. NPDC001056, assembly GCF_053598955.1. Classification (NCBI taxonomy): domain Bacteria; kingdom Bacillati; phylum Actinomycetota; class Actinomycetes; order Kitasatosporales; family Streptomycetaceae; genus Streptomyces; species Streptomyces sp. NPDC001056. Next base: position 304,599 of record NZ_JBSFLI010000001.1, read on the forward strand.
AAGCCGGCGCGCAGACCGCCGTAGGTGAGCGTGACGATGCTGGCGTCCAGCTGGCCCATGAACGCGCCGAAGCACACCGTGCCCACGGCCAGCCACCAGCTGTTCGGCCGCGCGCGGATCGCCTCGGGGCGGGGCCGCTCCGCGGTGAGCAGGGCGAGCCCGCGCCGCAGGGACGGGTGCGGTCGCGTGCCGATGGCCATGCCTCCAGATTACATCGGTTACCGAAATACTTGGCTAGCGTCCTATCTCGGCCACCACCTCTCCGGCAACCGGCAGGCGCCCAGGGGTTTCCGGGAACAAGCACCTCATGGCGCACGTATCCGCGTACCCACGTACCCACGAGGTCGCGAAGGCCGCGAGGCCGCCAAGACCGCGAGGTCACCAAGACCGCGAGGCCGCGAAGACCACGGCGGGCCGCCTACCGCACCCCTGGTGGCGGAGTTCCGCGAGCACCACCAGGTGATCGCCCGTGATCGCCCGGCGCCCCGGCAGGCCCCGCGCACAACACACCGCCATGTCGCCGACGTCCCGGCCGAGTCACGCCGAGCTGTCCCCAAAGACCCCTCGCCCCACCCCTGTTGACCAGCGAGGGACCTCGACCACCGGCTGCCCGACGCGAGACGGCCAAAGCCCCGGCCCGGCCCGGGAAAACGCCGGCCCTCTCCCCGACTCCGCGCGACAGGGCGTGAGATGGCTCACTGAACAGCCCGGCCACACGCCTGCCGGAAACGCAAAAGAACCGGGTCTCTATGGTGACTTCCGTCACCATAGAGACCCGGTCTCGTTGTGCGCGAGGGGGGAGTTGAACCCCCACGCCCTTGCGGGCACTGGAACCTGAATCCAGCGCGTCTGCCTATTCCGCCACCCGCGCATTGGGTGTGTCTTCCGGGTTTCGCCCTTTCGGGCTGGCCCCTTCCGACATGCAGAACATTAGCACGTCGTACGGGGTGGGTTCACATCCCTTTCCCGGAGGCCCCGGCCACCGCCGAAGGCCCCGGACACCGCCGACCTGGCCCGCAGGCATCCACCCCCCGGGCCGAGCCATGTCCGGCCGGCCGCCGCCGCACCCGCCACCGTCGCCGACGACCGCCCGCCACCATCTCCGACGGCCACCGGCCACCGCGCCCGCCGCGTCACCGCACCCGGCCGCCCCTCCGCGCAAGCCGTCCGCCCGCCCCCCGGAGCCCGCCCCGGCCGTTCCCCCCGCTCCCGGACCGTGACCGTCCCCACACCCGTGACCATCCGCACAGCGTCACGCCGTCCGAGCGCGTATCAAGGAGTCCCGGACCACGTATCAACCTCGTACCGGTCCCGGCCATCTCCGCAGGAGAGGGACAGGACCGGGTCCGGGTGCGGGACACTGGTCTTCGCCCGGCTCTACGATCCATGCCGGGTAGGAGTTCGGAGCGGAGCGGCTGGGGGAACCGGCTGTTTGCCGGGGGCGTGGATACGATCAGTAAGCAGTACCGGCGGTACCCGGCAAGGCAACGCACCGAGCACCACCCGCACCACACCGAGCAGGGCAAGGAACCGACAAGGGACGGAGGAGGTGCCCCATGGGAGTCCTGAAGAAGTTCGAGCAGCGTCTCGAAGGTCTGGTGAACGGCACCTTCGCCAAGGTCTTCAAGTCCGAGGTCCAGCCTGTGGAGATCGCCGGCGCGCTCCAGCGGGAGTGCGACAACAACGCGACCATCTGGAACCGCGACCGCACCGTCGTACCCAACGACTTCATCGTGGAGCTCAGCGCGCCCGACTACGAGCGCCTCAGCCCCTACTCCGGGCAGCTCGGCGACGAACTGGCCGGCATGGTGCGTGACTACGCGAAGCAGCAGCGCTACACCTTCATGGGCCCGATCAAGGTGAACCTGGAGAAGGCCGAGGACCTGGACACCGGGCTCTACCGGGTGCGCTCGCGCACCCTCGCCGCCTCCAGCAACCAGCAGGCGGGACCGGCGGCCCAGGGGCAGGGCCCCTCGGCACCCGCGGGCCGCCCCGGCCAGGGCGGCGGGTACGGCTATCCGCCCGCCATGCCCGCCGGCGCGCCCCCCATGCCCGCCGCCCCGCCGCCCGGCGCCCGGCCCGGCGGCTACGGCTACCCGCAGCCCGCCACCCAGCGCCCCGCGGCCGCCCCGATGAGCGGCGGACGCACCCGCTACTGGATCGAGATCAACGGCACCCGCCACCAGATCTCCCGGGCGACCCTGGTGCTGGGCCGCAGCACCGAGGCCGACGTGCGGATCGACGACCCCGGTGTCTCCCGCCGGCACTGCGAGATCCGGACCGGAACGCCCTCGACGATCCAGGATCTCGGCTCCACCAACGGCATCGTGGTGGACGGGCAGCACACCACCCGCGCTACGCTCCGCGACGGCTCGCGGATCGTCGTGGGCAGCACCACCGTTATCTATAGGCAAGCCGAAGGGTGAAGCGGGGGCAATGTCAGAGCTGACCCTCACGGTCATGCGGCTGGGTTTCCTGGCCGTACTGTGGCTGTTCGTGATCGTGGCCGTGCAGGTCATCCGCAGCGACCTGTTCGGTACGCGCGTCACCCAGCGCGGATCGCGTAGGGAGGCCGGGCGGGCCCAGCCCGCGGGCGGCCGGCAGGCGGCCCGGCAGCAGGCCGCGCCCCCGCAGCAGCGCGGCCAGCAGGGCGGCGGCGGCCGGCGCGGGCGCAACGCCCCCGGCAAGCTGGTCGTGACCGAGGGCACCCTGACCGGCACCACCGTCGCGCTCCAGGGCCAGACCATCACGCTGGGCCGGGCGCACGACTCCACGATCGTGCTGGACGACGACTACGCCTCCAGCCGCCATGCCAGGATCTACCCCGACCGCGACGGACAGTGGATCGTCGAGGACCTGGGGTCGACCAACGGCACCTACCTGGACCGGTCCCGGCTGACGACTCCCACGCCGATCCCGCTGGGCGCGCCGATCCGCATCGGCAAGACCGTCATCGAGCTGCGGAAGTAGTGCTACATCATGAGTGAGCGCGAGCGGAGCGAGCACGCAGTGGCGGACCGTCTTCCGGTCCCCGGCGCGCTCCCGACCGGAGGGTGGGCAGTGTGGCTCGACACGACCGGCTGCATTCGGAGCCGACGGGCGAGGTGCGCATGAGTCTGTCACTGCGCTTTGCCGCCGGTTCGCACAAGGGCATGATCCGCGAGGGCAACGAGGACTCCGGTTACGCCGGCCCGCGCCTGCTGGCGATCGCCGACGGCATGGGCGGCCAGGCGGCCGGCGAGGTCGCCTCCTCCGAGGTGATCTCCACCCTGGTCACACTCGACGACGACGTGCCCGGCTCCGACATCCTCACCTCCCTCGGCGTGGCCGTGCAGCGCGCCAACGACCAGCTGCGCTCCATGGTCGAGGAGGATCCCCAGCTCGAAGGCATGGGCACCACGCTCACCGCGCTGCTGTGGACGGGCCAGCGGCTCGGCCTGGTGCACGTCGGCGACTCGCGCGCCTACCTCCTGCGCGACGGGGTGCTCACGCAGATCACCCAGGACCACACCTGGGTGCAGCGGCTCGTGGACGAGGGCCGGATCACCGAGGAGGAGGCCACCACCCATCCGCAGCGCTCGCTGCTGATGCGTGCCCTCGGCAGCGGTGACCACGTCGAGCCCGACCTGTCCATCCGCGAGGTCCGCGCCGGCGACCGGTACCTGATCTGCTCCGACGGCCTGTCCGGCGTCGTCTCCCACCAGACGATGGAGGAGACCCTCGCCAGCTACCAGGGCCCGCAGGAGACCGTGCAGGAGCTGATCCAGCTCGCGCTGCGCGGCGGCGGCCCGGACAACATCACCGTCATCGTGGCCGACGTCCTCGACCTCGACACCGGCGACACCCTCGCGGGCCAGCTGTCCGACCAGCCGGTCGTGGTCGGCGCCGTCGCCGAGAACCAGAGCCACCTGCACGACAACGGGATCATGCAGACCCCGGCCGGCCGCGCCTCCCACCTGGGCCGGCAGGGCCACGGCGGCGGCGAGTTCGGCCCGCCCGGCTCCGGCGACACCACCGGCTACCTCCCGGCGGGCAGCTTCGACGACTACGCCGACGGCGACTTCACCAAGCCCCGCAAGGGCCGCACATGGCTGAAGGCGTCTCTCTACAGCGCCCTCGCCCTCGCGGTCATCGGCGGCGGTCTCTACGGCGGCTACCGCTGGACGCAGACGCAGTACTACGTCGGCGCCAACGAGGAGCACGTCGCGCTGTACCGCGGGATCAGCCAGGACCTGGCCTGGGTGTCGCTGTCGAAGATGCAGCAGGACCACCCGGAGATCGAACTCAAGTACCTGCCGTCGTACCAGCAGAAGCAGGTCAAGGCGACGATCGCCGAGGGCGGCCTCAAGGAGGCCCAGTCGAAGATCCAGGAGCTCGCCGTGCAGGCCTCCGCCTGCAAGAAGGAGACCGAGCGTCAGGACGCCGAGCGCACCCAGCCGGGCAAGCCGAGCAAGACCGGCGGCAGCAGGACCACCGAGGGCAGCGCCACCGGCACCGTGACCCGTACCGCCTTCACCCAGACGACCGCGACCACGAACCCGAAGGCGTCCCCGTCCACGGACACCCCGGGATCTTCGAAGTCTCCGTCCACGACCCCGTCCGCGACCCCCAGCCCCGGCCCCACCCTCTCGGAGGATGAGCAGAAGGTCGTCTCGCTGTGCGGTAAGCAGTAGGCAAGCCGTGAGAGGCCCTGTCACACGATGAGCAGTACGACTAACTCGCCGACGCACCACACGTCCACCATCGGCGCGATCGGCGCGCCGAGCCGCCGCAACACCGAGCTGGCCCTGCTGATCTTCGCGGTGCTCATCCCGGTGTTCGCCTACGCCAACGTGGGCCTGGCCCTGAACAACCAGGTGCCCGCCGGCCTGCTGAGCTACGGCCTGGGGCTCGGCCTGCTGGCCGGCGTGGCCCATCTCGTCGTACGGAAGTTCGCCCCGTACGCCGACCCGCTGCTGCTGCCGCTGGCCACCCTGCTCAACGGGCTGGGTCTGGTCTGCATCTGGCGACTCGACCAGTCGAAGGCGCTCCAGCAGATCCATGTGGCGGGCGGCAAGGCGACCAACCAGCTCATGTACACGGCCATGGGCATCGCCCTGTTCGTGGCAGTGCTGTACTTCCTCAAGGACCACCGCACGCTTCAGCGCTACACCTACATCTCGATGGTGTGCGCGCTGATCCTTCTGCTGCTCCCGTTGGTGCCGGGCCTCGGCACCAACGTCTTCGGCGCCAAGATCTGGATCCACGTCGGCAGCTTCAGCATCCAGCCCGGTGAGTTCGCCAAGATCGTGCTGACGATCTTCTTCGCCGGCTATCTGATGGTGAAGCGCGACGCGCTGGCTCTCGCCAGCCGCCGCTTCATGGGCCTCTACCTGCCGCGTGGCCGCGACCTCGGACCGATCCTCGTGGTCTGGGCGATGTCCATCCTGATCCTGGTCTTCGAGACCGACCTCGGTACGTCGCTGCTGTTCTTCGGCATGTTCGTGATCATGCTGTACGTCGCCACCGAGCGGACCAGCTGGATCGTCTTCGGTCTGCTGATGTCCGCGGTCGGCGCCGTCGGCGTGGCGAGCTTCGAGCCGCACATCCAGACCCGTGTGCAGGCCTGGCTCAACCCGATGCGCGAGTACAAGCTCAGCCGGATGGTGACCCACGACGGCATCGCCCACTCCGACCAGCTCCAGCAGGCCCTGTGGGCCTTCGGCTCCGGCGGCACCCTCGGCACCGGCTGGGGCCAGGGCCACTCCGAGCTGATCAAGTTCGCCGCCAACTCCGACTTCATCCTCGCCACCTTCGGCGAGGAGCTGGGCCTGGCCGGCCTCATGGCGATCCTGCTGATCTACGGCCTGATCGCGGAACGCGGCGTGCGCACCGCCCTCGCCGCCCGCGACCCGTTCGGCAAGCTGCTCGCCATCGGCCTCTCCGGCGCCTTCGCGCTCCAGGTCTTCGTCGTGGCCGGCGGTGTGATGGGCCTCATCCCGCTGACCGGTATGACCATGCCGTTCCTCGCGTACGGCGGTTCCTCCGTGATCGCCAACTGGGCGCTCATCGGCGTCCTGATCCGCATCAGCGACACCGCCCGCCGCCCGGCCCCGACCCCCGCAGCCAACCCCGACGCCGAGATGACCCAGGTGGTCCGCCCGTCATGAACAAGCCCCTGCGCCGGATCGCGATCTTCTGCGGCCTGCTCATCCTGGCCCTGCTCGTCCGCGACAACTACCTGCAGTACGTCAAGGCCGACAGCCTGCGCACCGACCCGCTCAACCGCCGGGTCGCCATCGAGCGGTACTCCGCGCCGCGCGGCGACATCATCGTGGACGGCAACCCGGTGACCGGCTCGGTCGAGCTCAAGCACGGCGACTTCAAGTACAAGCGCACCTACAAGAACGGGCCCATGTGGGCCCCGGTGACCGGCTACTCCTCCCAGGCCTTCGGCGGCACCCAGCTGGAGAACCTGGACGACGGCATCCTCACCGGCAACGACGACCGGCTCTTCTTCCGCAACACCCTGGACATGATCACGGGCAAGCCGAAGCAGGGCGGCAATGTCGTCACCACGCTCAACGGCGCCGCGCAGAAGGCCGCGTACAACGGCCTGAAGGCCCAGGGCGGCAAGGGCGCGGTCGTCGCGCTCGAACCGTCCACCGGCAAGATCCTGGCCCTGGCCTCCTACCCGTCGTACGACCCCTCGACCTTCGCGGGGAACACCAACGACGACGCCAAGGCCAGGAACAAGCTGCTGAAGGAGAACGACCCGGCCGACCCGACGCTCAACCGGGCGCTGCGCGAGACCTACCCGCCGGGCTCCACCTTCAAGGTCGTCACCGCCGCCGCGGCGCTGGAGAACGGCAAGTACACCTCGGCCGACCAGCCGACCGACTCCCCGCTGCCGTACATCATGCCGGGCACCACGACTCCGCTGAAGAACGAGGGCAACATCCCCTGCAGGAACGCCACCATGCGGGTCGCGCTCCAGTACTCCTGCAACACCGTCTTCGGCAAGATCGGCGCCGACCTCGGCAACGACAAGATGCTGGCGGAGGCGAAGAAGTTCGGCTTCGACGCGCAGCAGTTCACCCCGGTGCGCTCCAACGCCTCCGTGTTCTCCGACAACATGAACACCTCGCAGACCGCGCTGTCCTCCATCGGTCAGTACAACACCGCGGCCACCCCGCTGCAGATGGCCATGGTCGCCTCGGCGGTCGCCAACGACGGCAAGCTGATGAAGCCGTACATGGTGGACGAGCTGGAGTCCTCCAACCTCGACCCGGTGGAGAAGACCAAGCCGCAGGAGATGAGCCGGCCGCTGTCGCCGCAGAACGCGCAGATCCTGCAGTCGATGATGGAGACCGTGGTCAAGCAGGGCACCGGCACCAACGCCCAGATCCCCGGCGTCGTCGTCGGCGGCAAGACCGGTACCGCCCAGCACGGCGTGGCCAACAGCGCCAACCCGTACGCCTGGTTCATCTCCTACGCCAAGCTCCCGGACGGCAGCTCCCCGGTGGCCGTGGCCGTGGTGGTCGAGGACGAGCACGCCAACCGTGACGACATCTCCGGTGGCGGCCTGGCCGCGCCGATCGCGAAGAACGTGATGGAGGCGGTCATCAACTCCAAGAAGTGACGACCATCACATCCCCTTCACAACGATGCACGTTGCGATACCGGTCCGATATCGGGATCCGGGCTTGGCCAGGTCATACAAAGCGAGCCGGGTACCGTAGGCCCGGACGGCAGCCTCGGCGCACATCCGATGTGGCGTCCGAGACCGACGGAGAGGGCTGGTAGGTAGCTATGGAAGAGCCGCGTCGCCTCGGCGGCCGGTACGAGCTGGGCCACGTGCTCGGCCGTGGTGGCATGGCCGAGGTCTACCTCGCGCATGACACCCGGCTCGGCCGCACCGTGGCGGTGAAGACGCTGCGCGCGGACCTCGCGCGCGACCCGTCCTTCCAGGCCCGGTTCCGCCGGGAGGCCCAGTCGGCCGCCTCGCTCAACCATCCCGCGATCGTCGCCGTCTACGACACCGGCGAGGACTACATCGACGGGGTGTCCATCCCGTACATCGTGATGGAGTACGTCGACGGCTCCACACTGCGTGAGCTGCTGCACTCCGGCCGCAAGCTGCTGCCGGAGCGCGCCATGGAGATGACCATCGGCATCCTCCAGGGCCTTGAGTACGCCCATCGCAACGGCATCGTCCACCGCGACATCAAGCCGGCCAACGTGATGCTGACCCGCAACGGTCAGGTCAAGGTGATGGACTTCGGCATCGCCCGCGCGATGGGCGACTCCGGCATGACGATGACGCAGACCGCGGCGGTCATCGGCACCGCCCAGTACCTCTCGCCGGAGCAGGCCAAGGGCGAGCAGGTCGACGCCCGCTCCGACCTGTACTCCACGGGCTGCCTCCTCTACGAGCTGCTGACCGTCCGTCCGCCCTTCGTCGGCGACTCCCCGGTGGCCGTGGCCTACCAGCACGTCCGCGAGGAGCCGCAGGCGCCCTCCGTCTTCGACCCCGAGATCACCCCCGAGATGGACGCGATCGTCCTCAAGGCGCTGGTCAAGGACCCCAACTACCGCTACCAGTCGGCCGACGAGATGCGCGCCGACATCGAGGCGTGCCTGGACGGCCAGCCGGTCGGCGCCACCGCCGCGATGGGCGCGGTCGGTTACGCCGGCTACGGCGACGACCAGGCGACCGCGGCACTGCGCCCGGAGTCGCCCGCGGCCGCCACGACCATGCTCCCGCCGATGAACCCGGACGACGGCGGCTTCGGCTACGACGACCGCCCCGACCGGCGCCGCCAGCAGCCGAAGAAGGCGAACACCTCCACGATCCTGCTGATCGTCGCCGGCGTCCTGGTGCTCATCGGCGCCATCCTGATCGGCAAGTACGCGTTCAGCGGGCACGGCGTGAACGACAAGCCCTCGGTGCCCAACTTCGTCGGCATGTCGGAGAAGGACGCCCGCAACACCGCCGGGAACGTCGACCTGAAGGTCACCGTCTCCGACCGCAAGCCCTGCGAGAACCAGCCCAAGGGCCTCGTGTGCTCGCAGGACCGGGAGAAGGGCACGAAGGTCGCCAAGAACACCACCATCGGCCTGGTGATCTCCACGGGCGCGCCCAAGGTGACCGTGCCGGACGTCCGGGGCATCCAGTACGACCAGGCCGAGGCCCAGCTCAAGGAGAAGGGCTTCAACGTCGAGCGCAAGGACGTGGTGTCGACCCAGACGCCGGGCGTGGTCACCGAGCAGAACCCGCAGGGCGGCACCAGCCAGCAGAAGGGCACCACGATCACCCTCACCGTCGCCAAGGCGGAGGAGAAGGTGACCATCCCGAGCGACGTCATCGGCAAGTCCTGCGACGAGGCCAGGGCGGAGCTGCAGGGCATGGGCCTGGTGCCGACCTGCACCGACCAGCCGACGACCAACCCGGACGACGACGGCAAGGTCCTGGCGACCAACCCGGCGGCCGGTCAGCAGGTCGCCAAGAACACGCCGATCGCGGTCAACGTCGGCAAGGCGCAGGGCGGCCAGGTCCAGGTCCCGGGCATCCTCGGCAAGAAGCTCGGCCAGGTGAAGCAGATGCTCGCCCAGGCCGGCCTGTCGCTCGGCAACGTCCAGGGCACGAACGACGACAACGCGCTCGTGATCAGCTCGAACCCGCAGCAGGGCACCCCGGTCAACCAGGGTCAGGCCATCGACGTGACCACCATGGGCGGCAACCCGGGCAACGGGGGCGGCGACAACGGAGGCACCAACATCTTCGGCGGTGTCAGCGGCTGACGGCCGCACGGACCGCGAGGACGCGAGTGGGCCCCTGCCGGAATCTTCCGGCAGGGGCCCACTCCCATGTTCCGAGGACGGTCAGCGCAGTTCCGCCGGTGGCGTGCGCTTGCTGTCGACCTTCTGCACCCGGACCAGTTCCCCCCACACGACGTAGCGGTAGCGCGAGGTGTAGACGGGGGTGCAGGTGGTCAGCGTGATGTAGTGGCCGGGCTTCTTCCAGCCGGACTCCTTGGGGACCGCGTCGACGACGCCGACGTCGTACTTCGAGGTCTCGGGGAGGATCGAGGCGACCTTGTAGACGTACCAGCTGTCCCGGGTCTCGAAGACGATCGGGTCGCCCTTGCGCAGCTTGTCGATGTTGTGGAACTTGGCGCCGTGGCCGTCGCGGTGGGCGGCGAGGGTGAAGTTCCCCTTCTTGCCGGTCATGGGGAGCACGGCCTTGACCGGGTCGGTGTAGTAGCCGGCGACGCCGTTGTTGAGGACGTCGGTGCTGGTGCCCTTCTCGACCAGGACCGAGCCGTTCTTCATCGCGGGCACGTGCAGGAAGCCGATCCCGTCCTTGGTGTCCAGCGCGCCGGGTCGGGTGTCCGTGCTCTGCGCCCAGTGCTCGCGCACCTTTTCGGCCTGTCTGTCGGCCTTGCGGTCCGCCAGGACGTTCGTCCACCACAACGAGTAGACGACGAAGAGGCCGAGCAACACGCCCACGGTGATGAGCAGTTCCCCGAAGACGCTGACGGCCTGCGCGATCCTGCCCGGACGCCGGCGCCGCTCAGCGGGCTCCGGACCGGGCGCGGCAGTGCTTTCCTCGGTCTCTTCGTTCTCGTCGGCGGTGGCTGCCACAGTGTCCTAGCCCTTACTCGATGAGCGCGTCCGGCTTGCCCTTGCTGCGGGGGCGTACCTCGACCATCTTGCCCCAGACGATCAGCCGGTACTTGCTGGTGAACTCCGGTGTACAGGTGGTCAGCGTGATGTAGCGGCCGGGCCCGGTGAAGCCCGAGCCCCGCGGGACGGGGTCCAGCACGCTGGTGTTGGACGGCGAGGTGACCGGGAGTGTCGAGGTCACCTTGTAGACGTAGTAGGTGTCCTGGGTCTCGACCACCACGGGGTCACCGGGGGTGAGCCGGTTGATGTACCGGAACGGCTCGCCGTGGGTGTTGCGGTGGGCCGCGAGCCCGAAGTTACCGGTCTTGGCGTCGGGCATCGCCGTCTTCAGCGGCGCCTCGCCGTAGTGCCCGACCATGCCCTTGTCGAGGACCCGGGTGGTGCTGACGCCCTCCGCGATCGGCGCCACCACGTCCAGCTTGGGTATGTGCAGGATGGCGAAGCCCTGCCCGGGCGCGAAGACCCCCGGGTTGCGCTTGCCGCTCGCCCAGTCGTCCTGGAGCTGATGGGCCTCGCTGGAGGACTGCGCGTGCGCGCGGACGTTGGTCCACCACAGCTGGTAGGTGACGAACAGCAGCATCAGCACGCCGGTGGTGATGAACGTCTCGCCGATCACCCGGCTCGCGATCACCCCCGGGCCGGGCTTGGCCAGCCGCGCCCGCCGCCGGGCCTCGACCCGGGTCAGCGGGCGGTCGGGGCCGGACTCCGCCGAGGTGGGAGAGCCCTTCGTGGCGGGCGTGCCCGAGGCCGCCGGCTCCCGGTGCCCGGCACGGCGCCCGCCGCGCCGCTTGGCCGCCTTTCTGCGGGCCGCGCGGCCGCCGAGGGCCGGTCCGATCGCGGACGGGGCCGTTGGGGCTCCAGAGGCCCCTGTGGGCCCCGCGGACGCCGGGTCGGCCACCCGCAGCGCCATGGTCTCCGCGTCGAAGGGAGCTTCATGAGGCGCACCGCCGTGGGACTCGTACGGTTCCCCGCCGCCGTACAAGTCCTCGCGCTCGGGGCGCGGGGCGGTCACGCCGTGGCCCTGCCCACCACCGGGGCGAGCCCCGTCGACCTCGCCACGGCACCCTGGTCGCCGCACTCCACCAGCCAGTTGGCCAGCATCCGGTGCCCGTGCTCGGTCAGCACCGACTCCGGGTGGAACTGCACTCCTTCGACGGGCAGTTCACGGTGGCGCAGGCCCATGATGATGCCGTCGTGCGTGCGGGCCGTGACCTCCAGCTCGGCCGGGACCGTCGCGGGCTCGGCGGCCAGGGAGTGGTAGCGGGTCGCGGTGAAGGGTGAGGGCAGTCCGGCGAAGACGCCCTTGCCCTCGTGCTCGACCAGGGAGGTCTTGCCGTGCAGCAGCTCGGGCGCCCGGTCCACCACGCCGCCGTACGCCACCTGGATGGACTGCATGCCCAGGCAGACACCGAAGACGGGCACCCCGGTGGCCGCGCAGTGGCGGACCATCTCCACGCAGACGCCGGCCTGCTCGGGGGTGCCGGGTCCGGGCGACAGCAGGACGCCGTCGAAGCCGTCCTGGGCGTGCGCGGTCGACACCTCGTCGTTGCGCAGCACCTCGCACTCGGCGCCCAGCTGGTACAGGTACTGGACGAGGTTGAAGACGAAGCTGTCGTAGTTGTCCACGACGAGAATGCGCGCACTCACTGGTTGTCCACCGTCACATCGTTGAAGGGCAGCAGCGGCTCGGCCCAGGGGAAGACGTACTGGAACAGGACGTACACCACGGCCAGGGCCAGGACGACGGAGATCAGCAACTTCACCCATACGTTTCCCGGCAGATGCCGCCAGATCCAGCCGTACATGCCGTCCTTGCCGTCCCTTCCGTATCCCTACGGCACCAGACACACGCCGTACGTCACCAGACTAGCGGCGCAGCGCGTCCGGTTCGCCTGACTCCACAGGCCGGGTGGAGTCCAGATGCGCCCGGACGATCAGCCGGTGGCTGTGGCCCCATTCGGGATCGCAGGTGGTCAGCGTCAGATGGCGGCCGGGACGCGCGTATCCGGACTTCCGTGGCACAGGGTCGATGACGCCGATGTCGGTCGGGACGGTTTTGTAGGGCCCTTTGTCGATCCGATACGTGAACCAGGTGGTCCCGTCGGTGAGCACCGGCCCGGTGCGTGGGACAAGCCCGTACCGGACCGCCGACGGCTCCTGGGCGGACGGCTACGGCACGGGCGTCGCGTAGTGCAGGTCCACTGTTCCGGAGTAACCCGGAAGAGTCACCGTGCCGTCGTCGGTGACTTTCCAGCCGAGGCCGTAGACGTTGACGTACACCATGTAGGTCTGGATCGCCTTGCTGTCCGCGAGCGCCTGCTGGAGCCGCCCCGGGTCCCCGATCGCCGTGATCTTGTACGGCGGTGAGTAGACGCGGCCCTGGAGGATCAGCGTGTTGCCGACGCAGCGGACCGCGCTGGTGGAGATCAGCCGCTGGTCCATGACCTTGATGCCCTTGGCGCCGCCCTGCCACAGGGCGTTCACCACGGCCTGGAGGTCCTGCTGGTGGATGACCAGGTAGTCGGGCTGTGGCGGGGGATAGCCGGGGAGCTTGGCGGTGGCGTTGGGCGGGGCGTCGTTCAGGGTGACGGTGACGGCCCTGCCGGTGAGCTTCCGGGTGCCCGCGGTCTTCTCCAGACCGGTGAGCCGCCGGTCCTGCGCCTCGGTGCTGCCACCGTCGCTCTTGGCCAGGGACTCCACGCCGCCGCGCAGGGAGGCGTTGGACTCGTCCAGGTCCTTGTTCTTGCGGCTGCGCTGCTGGATCAGGTCGGACAGCTTCAGCAGGGAGCCGTCCTGGCGGATGTCGGTGCCCTTGGCCGTGTCGAAGCTGGTGAAGAAGATCAGCCCCGCGAGCGCGAAGACGGCCGCGGTGAGCATCCGCGCCGGGCGCACCCGAGGCCCACGGCGGGGGCCGGAACCCATTGCTCCCGTACCGGGGGAGTCGGCAGAATTGCTCAACGGACCCTTACTCTCCTTCGGCGCCACGGAAGCACTACGCTAACGGACGCCCGGGGGAGCACACAGAGTCGTCATGTTGGCCACTTGTACGCTGCCCGAGCCCGACCCAGTTACCTGCGCGGCCACGCAGCGCATCGACAGGAGAGACCCTCGTGCCGAAGTCACGTATCCGCAAGAAGGCCGACTTCACGCCGCCGCCGGCGAAGCAGGCCGCGGCGATCAAGCTGAACAGCCACGGCTGGGTCGCCCCCGTCATGCTGGCCATGTTCGTCATCGGCCTGGCCTGGATCGTCGTCTTCTATGTGACCGACGGCTCGCTGCCCATCGACGCGCTGGACAACTGGAACATCGTGGTCGGCTTCGGCTTCATCGCCGCCGGGTTCGGTGTCTCCACGCAGTGGAAGTAGGGCGGTCCGTCAACCGCCGCGGGGCTCTGCCCATGGCTTCTCCGCTGAGTTATCCACAGGCCTGAGGATTTCCACATGTCCCTGGGGAAAAGACTACGATCTGTGGATAACTCATCGGGCGTTGACGCCGGTACGACTGCCCTACTGGTTGACACACATCCGTTCGCACCCCACCCCACCTGCGAAAAAACATCCGAGCGGTAAGAGGCGCAACTGATCCCGCACAGGATGCACAAGATCCGGCACTCGCTGTGGACAACGGTTCGGTATCAGGTGAGCTGAGTCGTCCGGACCAGGGTGAGAACGGCCACTGCCACGAGCACCAGCGCGCAGGTGCCGTACTGGACGAGTGCCCGGTTGCGGCGCGGGGCGTGCACCATGGCGTACCCGGTGACGACGCCCGCCACCAGGCCGCCGACGTGCGCCTCCCAGGCGATGTTGAAGCCCGGGGTGAAGGTGATGATCAGGTTGATCACCAGCAGGGCGAACAGCGGCCGCATGTTGTAGTTGAGCCGCCGCATCAGCACGCCGGTGGCGCCGAAGAGGCCGAAGATCGCTCCGGAGGCGCCGAGCGAGAGGGTGTGCGGGGCGACCGCGTAGGTGAGCGCGCTGCCCGCCAGGCCCGAGACGAAGTACAGGCTGAGATAGCGGGCGCGGCCGAGCGCCGCCTCCAGGGGTCCGCCGATCCACCACAGGCTGAGCATGTTGAACAGCAGGTGGGTGATACCGCCGTGCAGGAACATCGCGGTCAGCAGGCGGTAGAACTGCCCATCGGCGACACCCTGCACACCCGGGTACTGACCGATCATCGCGAAGCGCACGGTGAAGCTGTCGCCGACGGCCTGCTGCATCAGGAACAGGGCGATGTTGACCCCGATCAGCACCTTGGTGAACAGCCGGGGGTCCGCCGTCATGGTGCCGCCGGCCAGGGTGCGCGGACGGGCCGCGGCCATCGAGCGCCCGGCGCCGGCGCCCGCCGGGGTGTCCGGGTGGGCGGGGCCGCCCCCGTGGACGCACTCGGGGCACTGGAAGCCGACGGAGGCGCTGACCATGCACTCGGGGCAGATGGGACGCTCACAGCGGGTGCAGCGCACCCCGGACTCACGGTCCGGGTGCCGGTAGCACACGGGCACGCTCCGGGCGTCCGGCGTGCTGCTTGCGACGTGGTCCATGATCCCCTCGCTCCTCTGGCACTCCCCCGGCACATACCCCGCCCCGCCCATCCTTACGGACGAGCGGGGCGTTTGGTTCCCAGTGGGGCGTTCCGTCAGCCCTCGCGGGTCTCGACGACGACCGAGTTGATCACGACGTCCTGGGCGGGACGGTCGTTGCGGCCGGTCTTCACGGCCGCGATCTCGTCCACGACCTTCTGGCTGGCGGGGTCGATGACCTCGCCGAAGATGGTGTGCTTGCCGGTCAGCCAGGTGGTCGGCGCGACGGTGATGAAGAACTGCGAGCCGTTGGTGCCCGGGCCGGCGTTGGCCATGGCCAGCAGGTAGGGCTTGTTGAAGGACAGGTCCGGGTGGAACTCGTCCGCGAACTTGTAGCCCGGACCGCCGATGCCGGTGCCCAGCGGGTCGCCGCCCTGGATCATGAAGCCGCTGATGACACGGTGGAAGATCGTGCCGTCGTAGAGCGGGTCGCTGCTCTTCTTGCCGGTCTGCGGGTGGGTCCACTCGCGCTCGCCCTTGGCCAGCTCGACAAAGTTCCTGACCGTGACGGGCGCGTGGTTCGGCAGCAGCCGGACCTCGATGTCGCCGTGGTTGGTCTTCAGGGTGGCGTAAAGCTGCTCAGCCACGATCTGCCTTCCGTTGTCTTCCTGTGACGCTCCGATCCTCGCACGTATGGGCCCCCACGGCGCCAGTCGGCCAACCGAAGGAAGGAGCGGCACCCGTATGCCCGTCCGCGCATGCCGCATGGAGCACGGACAGGCATGATCCGTAAATGGGTGGAAAGTCGAATTCCGTACGCCACCGAGGAGGAGGAAAACCGTGACCCGCATTGACAGCGTGCGCGCCGCGACCGGCTCGGCGAAGGACAGCGTGCTGCACGCCGCGGAAGTGGTGGCGCCTTACGCCGACACGGCCAAGGAGCGTGCCGCGTTCTACGCGCAGGAGGCACGCGTACGGCTGGCGCCCGTGGTGTCGCAGGCCGCCGAACAGGCCCGCGTGCAGTACGACGCCCGGCTCGCCCCGCGTCTGGAACAGGCTCGGCGCACCTGTGTCCCGCCGAAGGTGGACCTCGCCGCGCACGAGGCGGCCTGCCGTACCCGTAAGGCCGCCCGGCAGGCGGCCGAGTACTCGCGCCCCCGGATCGAGCACGCGATGGCCGCCGCCGCGCCGGTCGCGGACGAGGCCGCGGCCCGGGGCGCCGCCGCACTGGCCGCGCTGCGCGGTCAGGTCTCCGCGCAGGACATCCGGAAGCTGGCCCGGCGCAACGCGCGCAGGTGCCGGGCCGGCCGCGCCGCGAAGATGCTGGCGCTGGCGGCCCTGATGGCGGGCGGTGCCTACGCGGCATGGAAGTGGTGGGACCGGCAGGCCAACCCCGAGTGGCTGGTCGAGCCGCCGGCCGCGACGGAGGTACCCGAGTCGGGCGGCGGCCTCGGCTCGGTGGACGGCAGCGGCGGCGACGAGCCTGCCTGAAACACGACCTCGGGAGCGAGCTCCTTCCCGTACCCCGGGAGGAGCCCGTTTCACGTGAAACGTCCGCCGCGGCCGACCGGGAATCCGCCGGGAAAGGGGACGACCGGGTCGAGGAGGCGCTTACCGGGCGGCCTCGATGTGGGTCCTGGTCAGGGCGAACAGGATCAGCAGGTCCAGGGCCATCACGGGTATCGCCCACGCCGGGTAGTACGGGACGAACATGAACTGGGTGATCAGGCTGACGCCCGCTGCCACCATGCCGGCCCCGCGGCCCCAGCTCTTGCCGGCGAGCAGGCCGAAGGCCGCCACGACCAGCACCAGGCCGATCACGAGGTGGATGATGCCCCAGGCCGTCAGACCGAAGCCGTAGGCGTACCCGGTCGACGCGGCGAACAGGCTGTCGTTCGCGATGCCCGCCGCGCCCATGAGGATGCTGAGCGGCCCGCTGAGCATCAGCATGGCCCCGGCGGCCAGGGAAGCGCTGTCGACGGCGGGACCGCCACCAGCCTCCCCGTGCCCGTGCTGTGTCTTGTTGGATATCGCTGCCATGGGCGTCGCCTTCCTGTGCGGCACGGCCGAGTACGCACAGCGGCCGTGCGAATCCGGCCACGCTCTCCCTGACAGGATCACCGCAATCGGCCCGCCCGGCGACCGGGCGCCCGCTTGCCGGGGCGTGTGGATCACAGGGCCGTTCTGGTGCGACTCGCTCCGGTGCGCTCCCGGGCCGGCCTCCACGGAGGCGACCGCGACCGGGGAGGCGAGGCGGAGACGCGGCGGCCGGGCGAGCGGGCCCCGACCCACGGGCGGCCGCCGGTGTCCGCGCCGGTTCCCGACCGCCCCTGGCCGTCGGCGGCCCGGGCCGGCGCGATGGCACGCGCGGACGACGCGGCGAGGCCGGTCAGAGCGAGGGCGGCGAACAGGGGGGCGAACAGGACCGCCAGCAGCGCCGTCAGCGCGGCACCTGCCCCGCCCCGCGGTCGTGGTCTCATCGCATACGAAGAAAATCTCACGACCCCTCTCCTACGGGATTCCCCGCGCCACCTCCCAGCCGACACCCGCACCACCCCCGGAAAACCCACCCGGTCGGCGGTGCCCGGCGCGCGCGGGTCGGTCGGTTCTGGTAACGGGCGCGGCCCACGGCGGCGGCCACGGTCAGCGGGACGCTGAGGACCGCGGCCATCGGGAACATCTCCCGGTCGGCGTGGTGTTCCGCGGGTCCGGCGGCGAAGGCACCGGCCAGGGCGCTGCCGACGTAGGACGAGCCGGGCCACCACCTGTCGGCCTGCCTTCCCGACGACGAGGCGACGAGGGAGGCGCTGGGAGCGCTCGCCGGATGAGTCGGCGTCTCCGCGCCCGAACGGGCGGGCGGCAGCACGGAAAAGGGCCCTCTGACCAACGTTTCCGCAGGTCAGAGGGCCCTTGAGGAAGTGGAGCCTAGGGGAGTCGAACCCCTGACATCCGCCATGCAAAGACGGCGCTCTACCAACTGAGCTAAGGCCCCGGGAAGGGAGTGGCTCCCGGAGGGTGCGTGTCCCGGCCGGTGCCGGGGACCAGAGTACCGGGTCACCCCCCGTATCCCGCAAAAAGATTGGGGGTCCCCGGGGATGACCACGCTCCGTAAGATGCTCAACCGTGGTTCGCTACAGCGAACCGCGGTATTCAGGGGAAGCGATGGGGAGACGCAATGGACGCCGCACAGCAGGAAGCCACCGCGAGAGCGAGAGAGCTTCAGCGGAACTGGTACGGAGAGCCGCTGGGGGCGCTCTTCCGTAAGCTGATCGACGATCTGGGGCTCAACCAGGCCCGTCTCGCGGCGGTCCTGGGGCTGTCCGCTCCGATGCTCTCACAGCTGATGAGCGGCCAGCGGGCCAAGATCGGCAACCCCGCGGTGGTCCAGCGGGTGCAGCTGCTCCAGGAGCTGGCGGCACAGGTGGCGGACGGCAGTGTCAGCGCCGCCGAGGCGACCGAGCGGATGGACGAGATCAAGAAGTCCCAGGGGGGCTCGGTGCTGAGCAACACCACACAGACGACGAACGGTTCGGGCGCGCCCACCGTCAAGCGGGTCGTCCGCGAGATCCAGTCGCTGCTGCGCTCGGTGGCCGCCGCGAGCGACATCATCGAGGCCGCGGACGCGCTCGCCCCGACCCAGCCCGAACTCGCCGAGTTCCTGCGGGTCTACGGCGCCGGCCGCACCTCCGACGCGGTCGCGCACTACCAGTCGCACCAGAACTGAACACCCGTCCGGCACCAGGGGAAGCCGGAAGGGGCGGGGGCCCGAGGGGGAGGAGCTGCGGCAGTCATGGGTGAGATGTTCAACGGCCGGTACGAACTGGCCGACCCGATCGGGCGCGGCGGCGCGGGCGACGTATGGCGGGTCTGGGACCACCGGCGGCGGCGCTACGTGGCCGCCAAGGTGCTCCAGCAGCGCGACGCCCACTCCCTCCTGCGCTTCGTGCGCGAGCAGGCCCTGCGGATCGACCACCCCCATGTGCTCGCCCCGGCCAGCTGGGCCGCCGACGACGACCAGGTGCTCTTCACCATGGACCTGGTCGCCGGTGGCTCCCTCGTCCGCCTCGTCAACGACTACGGCCCCCTGCCGCCGGCGTTCGTGTGCGTCCTGCTCGACCAGCTGCTCTCCGGACTCGCCGCCGTGCACGCGGAAGGCGTCGTGCACCGGGACATCAAGCCCGCCAACATCCTTCTGGAGGCGACCGGTACGGGCCGCCCGCGGCTGCGGCTCGGGGACTTCGGTATCGCCATGCGGTTCGGCGAGCCGCGCCTGACCGAGACCAACCTCGTGGTGGGCACGCCCGGTTACCTCGCTCCGGAGCAACTCGCGGGCGCCGACCCCGACTTCACCGCCGACCTGTTCGCCGTGGGCCTCGTCGCCCTTTATCTCCTCGAAGGCGCCAAACCCGACGCCGGGGAAATCGTCCGGTACTTCACGGAGCACGGCACACCGGGCGCGCCCAAGGGCATCCCCGGGCCGCTGTGGGAGGTCGTCGCCACGCTGCTCCAGCCCGATCCGCAGGCCCGGTACCGCTCCGCCACGGGAGCGCGCAAGTCGCTGGCCGCCGTCATCGAGCTCCTGCCGGAGCCGACCCTGGACGACGAACCGATCGAGATCTTCGACCAACTCCCCCCGCTGCCGCCGGGCTTCGGTCCCGACGGCCCCCTGAGGGGTTCGCCGAAGCCCGGTCCCGGCGCCACCCCACCGCCGGAGACCTCCTCCGGCACCGACAACCTGTCGGACACCGGAAGCTTCCGCCTCCCGCCTCCCCCGGCCACCGACCCCACCCCACCCCCGCCTCTCACGCCGCCTCCCCCCGCCGCACCCCCGACGCCCACGCCCACGCCCACTCCCACTCCCACTCCCACGCCCACTCCCACGCCCACGCCGACCTACGGCTCCTGGCCCCCGCATCCCGTGCGACCCGGCGACAGCGTCACCGCCGCCTACACCGCCCCGGCCCCCCAGGCACCCCCGCTCGCCGCACCCCGCACCCCGGCCGCCCACGGCCGCCGCGCGCGCCGCCGTCCCGGCCCCCCGGCCAAGGCCGTCGTCCCGATCCTCCTGCTGGCGCTGGCCTGCTACGCCGTGGGCTTCTGGGCGCTGACCCGCGTCTGAGCCCGCCGGGCCACCAGCGTCCAGCCGCCGAGCACCAGCAGCAGGGCGGTCCCCAGCCCGATCCCGCCGGCCGCGAGGGCCCTCATCCCCGCCGGGCCGCCGGCCCCGGCACCGCCGTCGCCCTCGACCGCCATCGCCGGCCCGTCCGACGCCGAGGGCGTGAGGATGCCGTCCGGCTCGGGCCGCCCGGCATACCCCGGCCCGGAGTGCGCCCGGCCGTCCACCCGGACCCGCAGCGTCACGTCGTACGGCCCCTGCCCGAACGTCGCGGTCAGTTGGTCGCTGAGGTGCAGCACCAGGTAGTAGTCCCCGGCGAAGCGCAGGGCGGAGACCGCGGCGGGGGCGGCGAAGCGGTTCGCGTACTCGACGGGCGGGAGCGGGGCGAGGGCGACGGGTCTACGGACACCGGTGTAGCCGAGGGAGGCGTCGTCGGCCAGGCCGCGCACGGGGTCGTACAGGGAGAGGTCGAGCGCGCCGCCGACGTAGCCGTGCCCCGGCGCGCCGCCCAGTTCGGCGGAGGCCTGGAGCCGGCGGCCCCAGTCGAGCGGCACCTTGTAGAACTGGGTCCGGCCGGGCACGAGCGTGGTCCGCCAGACCCCCTGGCCCAGCGGCCGGGCCGTGGCGAACCCCGCTCCACCGCCGCGCTCGCGGGCCTCGCCGGTGAGCGGCTCGGGCGAGGCGGAGTCCCAGGACGGGGGCGCGCCGGTCGCCGCCGGGGAGGTGAGCCGGGGTTCCAGGGCGGGGGCGATCTCCAGGTCCCAGGGCGCGGACGTGCCCGTGCCCCCGGTGTCGAGGCGTTCGACCAGCACGGAGTACCTCCCCGCGCCCTGGCACAGAGCCCGGCCCGCCTCCCGTTCGGCGAGGGCGGTGACCGGACGCGGGCTGAGCCCGGCGCCGAAGCGGGCGGTGGCATAGGAACAGGCGGTGCCGTGCGCGTCCCGGACGGAGACCCGGATGCCGTCGGTGGAGGTGACGGTGGCGTGCGCGGGCGGTACGGCGGTGACGGGGACGTACGCCGTGGCCGTGACGTCGGCGAGGTCGAGGCGGTAGGTGAGCCTGCCGTGCGCGGGCAGCGAGCCGCGGTAGACGCGGCCGGGGTCGAGCCGCGGGGCGTCGGCGGGGGAGGCCGTGCCGTCGACGGGGCGGGCGCCCGGGGCAAAGGCGTAGGTCCCGGGGTCGGGGGCGGCCGTCGCGGCGGCGGCCGGCAGCAGGACCGTACCGCACAGCCCCAGTGCCAGGATCACGGCGGCCGTACGCCCGCCCCACGCCGCCGTACGCCTGCGCCCCCGCACGTGTGCACCCCCTATGTCACGGCCTCGTGGGCCCATCCTGCCCCGCGAGCCGCCGCGCCATCAGGGCAATGCGCGGGACCGTCCGAAAGACTCCGCCCCGACCCGCCCGGTGCCGCCCCGCGTACCCCGCCCCGTGAGACCCCGCAACCCCACGCAAAGACCCCGGCCGCTTGGTGCGACCGGGGCCTGCTGAAATCTGGAATCGGACTCACGAACCCGTGGGCACGGAGTCAGTCGCCTCCGTCCACAGGTCCTGCTCGGCGCGATCCGCCTGAATCTGGCGGTACACGAGGAGCCCGCCGATGGCGGCCAGTGCGACCAGGAGCAGCTTCTTCACCGCGCGACCTCGTCTTTCCTTGACGTAGGGGACCTCTGGCGCCCGACTATACACACCGACCGATATCGATCGGTGACCTGCGCCCGGCCCCAACTCCGGCCCCTGCCAGCGCAATAGCCCAGGTCGGAAGCCGTTCCGATCGGAGGGTGAGCACATCCCCACGGACGGTCACTTTGCTCCCCCTTCGCTCACGCTCACCGCGATTTAGGGGTTTTCCGACCTTCTTACGGCCATCCGAGTGGTGTTCATCTGAACATCGCCGCGCCACGGGCGTCGGTCCACCACTTCGCGATCCACATACACATCATGAGGAAAGTACGCAAATCGCCCAACCCGAAAGTGAGGGGCCATGGACCAGAACAAGGTCATGAAGCTGTGGACCGCCATCGTCACCGCCTTTCTCGCGCTGTGCACGGCGCTCGGATTCATGAGCGCCGCCACCGCCCCCGCGACCGCCGCGCCGCACACCGAGAGTCCCCGCACCGAGACCGCGCACGGCACGGTCCCGGCGATCCCGGCACCACGCCACTGGTCCTGGCCCACCGCCAGGGCCTTGCCCCCCACGATGAAGCAGCGGATCAGGGCCGAGGCCCACGGGAAGTCCCCCAGCTGCCGTCACCGATCCCTCGACGAGACCGAGCTGACACTGGACAGCCGCGAGACACAGAAGACCCGTGAGACGCAGGAGACGGATCAGACCGAGCAGGAGACCGGGGCCCGAGCGCCCTCCGCACCGCTCGACTGCTGAACCGGCTCTCTCTCCTCCTCGGCACCGCGACGTCTCGACAACTCGGCGACTTGCGTACGCACCAGTCGACACGGAAGGACCCCCGGCCCCGGCCGGGGGTCACGCGCGCGTTCGGAGGGGGCGGAACCGTCCGGGACGGGGCCCTGAGACGATGGCCGCGACATCCCGGAGAGGTCTTGAGAGGTGGTGAGTGCTGCCGTGACCCGGCGCGCCACCGTTGTCACCGTCGTCACCGCCGTGCACGCCCCCTCGGCCCGGTTCCTGCCGGACGCCTGGGCCTCCCTGCGCGACCAGGAACTGCCCGGCGGCGCGGGCTGGGAGTGGGTGATCCAGGAGGACGGCACGACGGACGAGGTCCGCCCGTACGTCCCCGAGGACCCGCGCGTCACCTTCCGCCAGGGCAGACCCGGTGGCCCGGGGGTCGCCCGCACGATCGCGCTCGCGCACGCGCGGGGCACGTATGTGAAGGTCCTGGACGCCGACGACCGGCTCACTCCGGGCGCGCTCGCCCGCGACCTCGCCGTCCTGGAGGCGGACCCCGGCCTCGGCTGGGCCACGTGCCGGGTCCTGGACCTGCTGCCCGACGGTTCCACGGCCGGTTTCCCCGGCGACCCGGACGAGGGCCCGGTGGAGCGCGGGTCCGTACTCGCCCACTGGACGGCGCACGACTTCCGTCCCCCCGTCCATCCGGCGACCCTCTGCGTGCGCCGGGACCTGCTGACCGCGCTCGGCGGCTGGATGGCGCTGCCCGCCTCCGAGGACACGGGGCTGCTGCTGGCGCTGGACGCGGTGAGCCGCGGCTGGTTCTCGGCCGAGGCGGGGCTGCTCTACCGCAAGTGGGAGGGGCAGGCCACCGGCCAGTCGTCCCACACCGATCCCGCCGAGCGCACGGCCCGCGCGGCGGTCGCGGAGGCCAGGGCCCGTGCGCTGGCCGGCCTCGGCTGGACGTATCCGGCGCGGTGAGCCCGTCGCGCTCAACGGCGCGGACCCCGTGCCGCACCCCGCCCAGACCCCCGTGGACCTCGGTGCGTCCTTCGCGGGCCCCCGCAGGCCCTACTCCCCGAACACGATCGCCTGCGAGGGGCACCGCTCCGCCGCCTCCCGGACCCCCGGCTCGTCGGCGGCCTCCTCCTTGCCGGGCAGCACCACGCCGTAGCCGTCCTCGAAGGCGAACACGGCCGGTGCCCGGAACGCGCACTCGGCGGAGCCGTAACACGCGGCGCGGTCGACGGTGACCTTCATACGTCCTCCAGTCCTGGGCGATCGGGGTTCCAGGACGTCACTGCCCGGCCGACCGGGCGCTCAACCGGCCGGCCCCGCCCGCGGCCGCGAGCCAGTGGGCGACCCGGCGGACCGTGGGCTCGTCCAGCCGGTCGGCCGGCGCCCGCACCGCGGTGTCGTCCTCGGGGGCGGGGTCGTACAGGCCGGCCCCGCTCAGGGCGGCGGTGAGCACCTGGTGCCGACGGTTCGTCATGCATGCGGCCGGTCCGGCCGGTTCAGGGGTTTCATCCGGTTACGGCTTGATGCGCCGCGGCGGCTTTCCCGGCCGGGGCGTCGTACAGCCGCCGGCCGCCGCCCCCCGGCCCCCACGGCGCGACCGTCGGTTCGCCCCCGCGGGCCCGCACGGTCCGGGTCATCTCGCCGACGGCGTACAGCACGGGCGCCCGGTACGGGGACTCCGCGGCCGGCACCCAGGCGTCCCGGGCGGCTCCGCGGACCATGGCGACCCAGCGCGGGGCGCCGGACGGACGCGGGCACGAGGAGGGCTTCTGCATGGCGCGCACCCCTTCGGGAAGAGCCGGTGCCCGCGACCGTGACTGACACTTCGTCAGATAATCAGGTGTGCCGCAGCGAAAAGGTCCCCTGCCCGCCGGCACCGGTCCCTCCCCTCGTGGGGACCGGTGCCGGGCGGTGCGGGACGTCGATCCGCGCCTCGTCGGCGTAGTGGCGCGGATCGAAGCATGGGAGGCGGTCGGGGTCGTGGGGGCGGGGTCAACCGGGTGCGCCCGGCTCAGATGACGGACCGCCGACCGCTCGCGGCTTTCGATGGAAGTCGACCGAAAATGTGCAACGCCATGAGGTGTCTCTCCGAGCGCCGGGCCGTTTGGCCTGTCCGGACGGTGTGTGACGGTTCCGCTACCGGGGTTGCGATCCTGCCATCTGACGCCACCGGGGAGGAGATCCTGGTCTCCGGAGCGGGGCTTATCCGCAGGTCAGCCGTATAAGGTGAGTTTTCCGGTCCGGACGTCCACAGACGGGGGGAAGTGAGGGGTGGGGCCTTGGGTTCCGACTCAGGGGCACGCACAGCTTTCGCCGAGCGTCTCGCGCTGCTCTACAAGGAGGCCGGAAATCCTCCCCTGAAAAGCGTCGCCGAGGCGGTCGGCCGGTTGCAGCGGGTCGACGAGCGCGGCCGTCCGGTGCGGGTGTCCGCGCAGCGGATCAGCGACTGGCGGCGGGCCAAGAACGTGCCGGCCCAGTTCACCGCCCTCGCGGCGGTGCTCCAGATCCTGATCCCGGAGGCGCGGCGCGCCCGCCCGCACCCGGTCTCCACGGGCCTGTACGACCTCGCCCACTGGCAGCGGCAGTGGGAGCGCGCGCTGGCCGACCCGGTGGGCGACCGGGCCGCGCCGCCCGCCACGCCCGCCGAGGACAACGGACGGCCGCCCGCCCAGGCCCCGCCCGTCGCCGGGAGCGTGTGCCCCTACCGGGGTCTCGCGCCGTACCGGCAGGAGGACGCGCGCTGGTTCTTCGGCCGGAAGCGCAGCACCGACGCGATCATCACCCAGTTGCGCACGGTGGGCCGTACCGGCGGCCTGGTGATGCTGGTCGGCGCCTCGGGCGCGGGCAAGTCCTCGCTGTTGAACGCCGGCCTGGTCCCGGCGATCGCGGGCGGCGCCCTGGCCGGCCCGGCTCTCGCCCCGCAGCCGGACGGCGCACCCGAACAGCAGACCCCCGTCGTCCAGTTGGTGCCGGGCGCCGATCCGCTCGCCGAGCTGGTCCGCCGTATCCCCGATCTCGCGCCCGTGGCCGCCGAGGCGCGCGCGGCCGAGCGGGAGGCCGCGGCCCGCAAGGAGGTCTCCGAGGGCTCCGCGCCGACGGGTGGCGAGGCGCCCCGGATCGTGCGCGGCGCACGCGAGGCGGTCACCGAGTGGACGCGCCGGGAGGCGCCGCCGGGCGTCCGGCCGGTGCTGATCGTGGACCAGTTCGAGGAGACGTTCACCCTCTGCCCGGACGAGGCGGACCGCCGTACCTTCGTCCAGCTGCTGCACGCCTGCTGCACCCCGCCCTCCGGCGGGGCCGGACCCGCCCCCGTCCTGGTGGTCCTCGGCATACGCGCCGACTTCTACGAACAGTGCCTCGGCTACCCCGAGCTCGCCGACGCGCTCCAGCACCGGCACATGGTGCTCTCCCCGCTGACCAGCGGCGAACTGCGCGACGCGGTGACCGGACCGGCCAAGGCGGTGGGCCTGGAGCTGGAACCGGGGCTGGCCGAGCTGATCGTGCGCGAGGTGAGCGCCGACGGCCCGCGCGGGGCGCACGACGCGGGCGTGCTCCCCCTGCTGTCGCACGCGCTGCTGGCCACCTGGCAGCGCCGCAAGGGCGGGAAGCTGACGCTGGCCGGCTACCGCGCGGCGGGCGGCATCCAGGGCGCGGTCGCGGCGACCGCCGAACGCGCCTGGTCGGGGCTGGACCCGGCCGCCCGTACGGCGGCCCGGCTGCTCCTGCTGCGCCTGGTCCGGCTCGGCGAGGACACCGTGGCCACCCGGCGGCGCGGCACCCGGCGGCAGCTGGCGCAGGAGTCGGCGGACCCCGGCAAGACCGAGGAATCCCTGGAGGCGCTCGTCCGGGCCCGGCTGGTGACGCTGGACGCGGACACCGTGGAGATCACCCACGAGGCGCTGCTGCACGCCTGGCCCCGGCTGCGGCACTGGATCGACGACAACCGCAACGACCATCTGCTGCGCCAGCGCCTGGAGGAGGACGGCCGCTCCTGGGAGGACTCGGAGCGGGACAGCTCGCTGCTGTACCGGGGCTCCCGGCTCGAACAGGCCCGCCTGTGGGCGGGTTCCGCGGGGGACACGTATCTGACCCGCAGCGCGGTGGAGTTCCTGGCCGCGTCCGTACGGCTGCGCAAGCGCACGGTGTGGCTCAGCCGGGCCGCGGTGGCGGCCCTGGTGGTGCTCGCGCTGGTCGCGGGCGGCTCGGCGGTGATCGCCTGGCAGCAGCGCGACGACGCCGTGTTCGAACAGGTGCTCGCCGAGGCGGACCGGGTCCAGCGCACCGACCCCTCGCTCGCCGCCCAGCTGGACCTGGTCGCCCATCACCTGCGGCCCGGCGACGAGGGCACCTACAGCCGGCTGATCTCCATCGTCAACGCGCCGCTGGCCACCCCGCTGTCCGGCCACACCGGCGCCGTCTACCTGACCTCCTTCAGCCCCGACGGGCACACCCTGGCCACGGCCAGCTACGACCGGACGGTACGGCTGTGGAACGTGGCCGACCCGACCCGGCCCCGCCCCCTCGGCCGACCCCTGACCGGGCACTCCAGCTGGGTGAGCAGCGCCGTGTTCAGGCCCGACGGGCGGGTGCTGGCCAGCGCGGGCGACGACGGCACGATCCGGCTGTGGAACGTCGCCGACCCGGCCCGTCCTACCTCGCTCGGCGCGCCCCTCACCGGGCACGCGGGCACCATCTACCTGGTCGCCTTCAGCCCCGACGGCCGCACCCTCGCCTCGGCCGGGGAGGACGGCACGGTACGGCTGTGGAACGTGGCCGACCCGGCGCACCCCGCCGCGCTCACCGTGCTGCACGGGCACACCGCGGCCGTGCGCAGCGTCGCCTTCAGCCCCGACGGGCACACCCTCGCGGCGGGCGGCGACGACGACACGATCCGGCTGTGGAAGGTGACCGACCCGCGCAGGCCCGCCACCCTCGGCGTGCTGCGCGGCCACACGGACATCGTGCACTCGGTCGCCTTCAGCCCCGACGGGCACACCCTGGCCAGCGGCAGCGCGGACGACACCGTCCGGCTGTGGAACGTCGCCCACCCGACCGCGGCCAAGCCGCTCGGCGCGCCTCTGACCGGGCACACCGGACCCGTCTGGTCGGTGGCGTTCAGTCCCGACGGCGGGCGGCTCGCCGCCGCGAGCGCGGACAGCACGGCCAGCCTGTGGAACGTCACCGACCCGGGCTCCCCCTCGCAGATCGGCGAGCCCCTCGCGGGCAGCAGCGGCGAGATGTACGCGCTCGGCTTCAGCCCCGACGGGCGCACCCTCGCCACCGGCAGCGGGGACGCCAAGGCGCGCCTGTGGTCGATCCCGACCTCGGACATGATCGGCCGCAGCGGGGCCTTCAGCCGGGACGGGCGGATACTGGCCACGACCGCGCGCGACGGGCGGATGCGGCTGTGGAACGTGGCGAGTCCCGGGCGACCGGTGCCGCTGGGCCCGCCGTTCATCAGCGGGACCGGGGCCGACACCCTCGTCTTCTCGCCGGACGGCCGCACCCTCGCCGTCCTGACGGGCGAGCAGAAGGTGTACCTGTGGAACGTCTCCGACCCGGCCCATCCCTTCCAGCCGGGCCCGCCCCTGCCGCTGCGCACCCGCTTCATGGGCCCCAACGCGCTCGCGTTCAGCCCGGACGGGAACACCCTGGCCACCGCCAACGACGACCGCACCATACGGCTGTGGAACGTGGCCGACCCGGCCCGCCCGGCCCCGCTCGGCGCACCGCTCAGCGGCCACCACGGCTACATCAACGCGCTCGTCTTCAGCCCCGACGGGCACACGCTGGCCAGCGGCAGCGCGGACAGCACCGTACGCCTGTGGGACGTCACCGACCCGGCCGCGGTGAAGCCGCTCGGCACCCCGCTCACCCGGCACACCGGCCCGGTCAACGCGCTGGCCTTCAGCCCCGACGGGGCGACCCTGGCCAGCGGGAGCGACGACGACACGGTCCGGCTGTGGAACGTCACCGACCCCGCCGCGGCGCGCCCGCTCGGCGCACCGCTCACCGGCCACACCGAGGCGGTCACCTCGCTGACCTTCGACACGGACGGGCGGACGCTGGCCAGCGGCGGCGACGACAACACGGTCCGCCTGTGGAACGTCACCGACCCCGCCGCGGCGCGCCCGATCGGCCAGTCCATGACGCCCAACGCCAAGACCGGCACCTTCCTGTCGTTCAGCCCCGGCAGCCGGGTCCTCGGCGTCTCCAGCGGCCCCGACACGGTCCGTCTGTGGGACCTGGACGCCGACACGGCCATCGGCCACATCTGCTCGGTGACCCGGGGCGTCCTCACCCCCGCCAAGTGGCACGAGTACCTCCCGCGCCTGTCCTACGACCCTCCGTGCGGCAGCTGATCGGCCAACTTGCTTCTTTCTGCTCCGACTTGGCTCCACACGACCGGCAACCTTGTTACCCTTGGCCATAGCCCGATCGCTGGTGCATCCCCCGTCGCCAGCGATCGGGTCTTTTCATGCCCGTACGCCCTCGGTCCGCGACCCGGGGCGACGACCCACGCGGCCCCGGGCCCGACCACGTACAGGTCCGCGGAGGTGACGCTGGAGTACCTCAGCCGCGCAGCGCGTCCAGGACGTGCGGCCAGGCGGCCGCGCCGAGGAGCGCGTCGGCCTCCGGTGTGCCGCCGTACCGGAACCGCGGGGCCGGCGGCGGCAGGTGCTCGCCGGGCAGGAGGGGCCGGTGGCCGGCGTCGTCGCGGGCCACCAGCCGGACACCGGCCCCGGCGGCGCGCCTGCGTGCGGCCAGGCGCTCGGCGTAGGGCAGCGACGGCCACATCAGGTCGTCGCCGCCCGCGACCAGGATCAGCTCCGCCCGTGCCTCCTCGACGGGGATCTCCGCCGCCGGGAGCAGACGGGCGAAGGTCCGCTCGCTGCGCTCGTACCAGCCGCGGATCGCGACGGGTCCGCCCTCCTCTTCGGCCGGCGTCCAGGAGTCGTCCATCGGTACGAAGGGCAACGGCCGCCCCCGCCACGTCCAGCACGACCGGTACGGCCGGTCGGCCCCGTCCCGCCCCGGCCCGACGTTGCACCAGACCAGCGGGGTGGGCGACAGCGCGACCACCACGTCCACACGCGGCTCGCGCACCGCCGTGAGCAGCGCCGCCTCGGCCCCCTTGGACACCCCGAGAACGCCGATCCGCCGCGCCCCGGCGCTCCGCAGGAGATCGACGGCGGCGGTGAACGTCTCCAACGGGACCTCGCAGATCCCCGGCGGCTGTCCCCTCCCCCCGAACCAGCGGATCGCCAGCGCGGCGAACCCCTGCCGGGCGAGCAGCCGCGCCCGCTCCCGCATGACCCGCCCACTGGACCCGGCCAGCACCAGCACCCCGGCTCCGCCGCCCCCCGTGGGAGCGGCCAGGAACCCCTCCCAGGGCTCGGTCAACTCCCGCTCGACGATTCCCACGATCCCTCCCCGGACATGACCTCGGTCCGCGTCCTGCGGCCGCCGTCATCACCCGCTGCCGTTTCGGACCGGAGCCGTGAACGCCGAAGACCCCCGGTCCGCAGGACCGGGGGTCTTCTCACTGTGGGGCTAACAGGATTTGAACCTGTGGCCTCATCCTTATCAGGGATGCGCTCTAACCAACTGAGCTATAGCCCCGCCGCGCTCTGCGGTGTATGTCCCGCGCGCTGACTCCTGAAGATTAGCGCACGACCACGTCAGTCCCAAAATCGGTTGTCGGAGGACCGGCGGCCGGACGGCGCCCGGCCGTCACTCGTCCTCGGCGAGGGTCAGTTCGACGCCGCCGACGAAGCCCGCGGAGAGGTTGTAGATGAAGGCGCCGAGCGTGGCGAGCGCGGTGGCCAGGACGACGTCGATGGCGGCGATGATCGTCGTGAACATCAGGACGTGGGGGAGTGAGAGGAAGGACTGGAGGTCGAAGCCGTTCGCCTCGTTCGAGCCCGTCGCCTCCGAGATCGTGCCGCCGACCGTGGAGAACACGCCCATCGCGTCCATGACCATCCACAGCACCGCCGACGCGACGATCGTGCAGATGCCGAGCGCGATGGAGAGCAGGAAGCTGACCTTCATCACCGACCACGGGTCGGCCTTGGCCACCCGCAGCCGCGCCTTGCGGGTGCGCGGCGCCGTGCGCACCCCGGTGCGCGGGCGTCGTACCGCACCGGCCGGCTGCTGCGCCGGATAGGCCTGCGGCGGGTGGTACGGCCCGCTCGGCTGCTCCGGGCTCCGCTCCCCGGGGAGCGGAGACGACGAGTGCGCCTCGCCGGCCGCGGCCGGGCCTCGGGTG
The DNA here is from genome assembly GCF_053598955.1 of Streptomyces sp. NPDC001056. NCBI lineage: Bacteria > Bacillati > Actinomycetota > Actinomycetes > Kitasatosporales > Streptomycetaceae > Streptomyces > Streptomyces sp. NPDC001056. The sequence continues at coordinate 335,551 of NZ_JBSFLI010000001.1, forward strand.
TCCGTCACAGTTCCCCCCTGGGGTGCAGACGTGCCGGAGGCGTCCGCCGCGGACGCCCGCACCGGCTTCAGGTTGGTCGTATGCGGGTCGGTGGCAGTCCCCGCATGCGCGGCGGAGCCACGGCCGCCGCCGTCCGTCTCCGTACCCGTGGAGGTACCGGCCGATCCGGCGCCCGTGGCTCCGCTCACGATGACTCACTCCTCGTGCTACTCGGCCGAGGGCGCCTCGCCCTCGTCCGTGCCGGCGGCCTGGGCGCCCTCGGCGGTGATGTCGTCGGCGTCCTCGCCGTCGACCTCCTCCGCCTCGCGCCCCGCCTCGGCGTTACGTGCGATACCTACCACGGCATCGCGCTTGCCCAGGTTGATCAGTTGGACGCCCATGGTGTCACGGCCCGTCTCCCTGACCTCGTTGACTCGCGTGCGAATCACACCGCCGGACAGGGTGATCGCGAGGATCTCGTCGGTCTCCTCCACGACCAGCGCCCCGACGAGCGAACCGCGGTCCTCCACGATCTTGGCGGCCTTGATGCCGAGGCCGCCGCGGCCCTGGACGCGGTACTCGTCGACGGCGGTCCGCTTCGCGTACCCGCCGTCGGTGGCAGTGAACACGAACGTACCGGGTCGCACGACATTCATCGAGAGAAGCTCGTCGCCCTCGCGGAAACTCATCCCCTTGACGCCGGAGGTGGCGCGGCCCATCGGGCGAAGGGACTCGTCCGTGGCGGTGAACCGGATCGACTGCGCCTTCTTGCTGATCAGCAGGAGGTCGTCCTCCGCCGAGACCAGCTCGGCGCCGATCAGCTCGTCGTCGCTGCCGTCCTCGCGCTCCCGCAGGTTGATCGCGATCACACCGCCGGAGCGGGGCGAATCGTAATCCTTCAGAGGCGTCTTCTTGACCAGACCGGACTTGGTGGCCAGCACCAGGTACGGCGCCGCCTCGTAGTCCCGGATCGCCAGGATCTCGGCGATCGCCTCGTCCGGCTGGAAGGCCAGCAGGTTCGCCACGTGCTGACCGCGCGCCTCACGGCCCGCCTCGGGCAGCTCGTACGCCTTCGCCCGGTACACCCGGCCCTTGTTGGTGAAGAACAGCAGCCAGTGGTGCGTGGTGGAGACGAAGAAGTGGTCGACGATGTCGTCTTCCTTCAGCTTCGTGCCCCGCACGCCCTTGCCGCCGCGCTTCTGCGCACGGTAGTCGTCCGTCTTGGTCCGCTTGACGTAACCGCCGCGCGAGACCGTGACGACGATGTCCTCCTCGGCGATCAGGTCCTCGATGGACATGTCGCCCTCGTACGGGATCAGCTTGGTCTTGCGGTCGTCGCCGTACTTCTCGACGATCGCGGCCAGCTCCTCGCTGACGATGCCGCGCTGGCGCACCGGGGAGGCCAGGATCGCGTTGTACTCGTTGATCTTCGCCTGGAGCTCGTCGTGCTCCTGGACGATCTTCTGCCGCTCCAGGGCCGCCAGGCGCCGCAGCTGCATCTCGAGGATCGCGTTGGCCTGGATCTCGTCGATCTCCAGGAGGCCCATCAGGCCGGTGCGCGCGACCTCGACGGTCTCGCTGCGCCGGATCAGCGCGATGACCTCGTCGATCGCGTCCAGTGCCTTCAGCAGACCGCGCAGGATGTGCGCGCGCTCCTCGGCCTTGCGCAGCCGGAACCGGGTCCGGCGCACGACGACCTCGATCTGGTGCGTCACCCAGTGCCGGATGAACGCGTCCAGGGACAGCGTGCGCGGCACGCCGTCGACCAGCGCCAGCATGTTGGCGCCGAAGTTCGTCTGGAGGTCGGTGTGCTTGTACAGGTTGTTCAGCACGACCTTGGCGACCGCGTCCCGCTTCAGGACGATCACCAGGCGCTGGCCGGTACGCGACGACGTCTCGTCACGGACGTCCGCGATGCCGCCGATCTTGCCGTCCTTCACCAGGTCGGCGATCTTCTGCGCCAGGTTGTCCGGGTTCACCTGGTACGGCAGCTCGGTGACCACCAGGCACTGGCGGCCCTGGATCTCCTCGACCTCGACCACCGCGCGCATCGTGATCGAGCCGCGCCCGGTGCGGTACGCCTCCTCGATGCCCTTGCGGCCCACCACCAGCGCGCCGGTCGGGAAGTCGGGGCCCTTGATGCGCTCGATCAGCGCGTCCAGCAGCTCCTCGTGGGAGGCCTCGGGGTTCTCCAGGCACCACTGGGCGCCGGCCGCGACCTCGCGCAGGTTGTGCGGCGGGATGTTGGTCGCCATGCCGACCGCGATACCGGCGGAGCCGTTGATCAGCAGGTTCGGGAAGCGGGAGGGCAGGACGGTCGGCTCCTGGGAGCGGCCGTCGTAGTTGTCCGTGAAGTCGACGGTCTCCTCGTCGATGTCGCGGACCATCTCCATCGACAGCGGCGCCATCTTGCACTCGGTGTAGCGCATCGCCGCGGCCGGGTCGTTGCCCGGGGAGCCGAAGTTGCCGTTGGAGTCCACCAGCGGCATCCGCATCGCCCACGGCTGGGCGAGCCGCACCAGGGCGTCGTAGATCGAACTGTCGCCGTGCGGGTGGTAGTTGCCCATGACGTCGCCGACCACGCGGGCGCACTTGTAGAAGCCGCGCTCGGGGCGGTAACCGCCGTCGTACATCGCGTAGAGCACGCGCCGGTGGACCGGCTTGAGGCCGTCCCGGACGTCGGGCAGCGCACGGGACACGATGACGGACATCGCGTAGTCCAGGTACGAGCGCTGCATCTCGGTCTCAAGCCCGACGGGCTCGACACGCATGGCGAGTTCGCCGCCCTCTTCCGGGGTGACTGGAGTGTTCTCGTCGGCCATTGCTGGTGAAGATCCTTCCTTGTGCGGTCAGCTGAGACCGACTCAGATGTCGAGGAAGCGGACGTCCTTGGCATTGCGCTGGATGAACTGGCGGCGCGCCTCGACGTCCTCGCCCATCAGCACCGAGAACAGGTCGTCGGCCTGGGCGGCGTCGTCCAGGGTGACCTGGCCGAGGACGCGGTGCTCCTGGTCCATGGTGGTCACGCGCAGCTCCTCGGCGTTCATCTCACCGAGACCCTTGAAGCGCTGGATCGAGTCCTCGCGGATGCGCTTGCCGCGCTGGCGGCCCATCTCGATCAGCGCGTCGCGCTCGCGGTCCGAGTACGCGTACTCGCTGTCGTCCCGACCCCACTTGATCTTGTACAGCGGCGGGCGGGACAGGTACACGTGGCCGGCCTCGACCAGCGGCCGCATGAAGCGGAACAGGAAGGTCAGCAGCAGCGTGTTGATGTGCTGGCCGTCGACGTCGGCGTCCGCCATCAGGATGATCTTGTGATAGCGGAGCTTCTCGATGTCGAAGTCCTCGTGCACACCCGTGCCGAAGGCGGAGATCAGCGCCTGGATCTCCTGGTTCTGCAGGATCTTGTCGATCCGGGCCTTCTCCACGTTCAGGATCTTGCCGCGGATCGGGAGGATCGCCTGGTACTGCGGGTTGCGGCCGGACTTGGCCGAGCCGCCGGCGGAGTCACCCTCGACGATGAAGATCTCGCACTTGGTCGGGTCGTTCGACTGGCAGTCGGACAGCTTGCCCGGCAGCGACGCCGACTCCAGCAGGCCCTTGCGCCGGGTGAGGTCGCGGGCCTTGCGGGCGGCGACGCGCGCGGTGGCGGCCTGGATGCCCTTGCGGATGATGTCCGCGGCCTCGTTCGGGTTGCGGTCCAGCCAGTCGTTCAGGTGCTCGTAGACCGCCTTCTGGACGAAGGTCTTGGCCTCCGTGTTGCCCAGCTTGGTCTTGGTCTGGCCCTCGAACTGCGGCTCGCTGAGCTTGACCGAGATGATCGCGGTCAGACCCTCGCGGATGTCGTCACCGGTGAGGTTGTCGTCCTTCTCCCGGAGCAGCTTCTTGTCGCGCGCGTACTTGTTGATCAGCGACGTCAGCGCGGCGCGGAAGCCCTCCTCGTGGGTGCCGCCCTCGTGGGTGTGGATGATGTTGGCGAACGAGTAGACACCCTCGCTGTAGCCGCTGTTCCACTGCATCGCGACCTCAAGGGACAGGCTCTTGTCCTTGTCCTCCGCCTCCAGGTCGATGATGGTCGGGTGCACCACCTCCCCCTTGCGGGAGTTGAGGTACTTCACGAAGTCGACGATGCCGCCCTCGTAGTGGTACGTGACCGACTTGACCTCGGCCTTCTCGTCCGCGCCCGCCTCGTCCGCGCCGCTGGTGGCCTTCGCCGACTCCCGCTCGTCGGTGAGCCTGATGTTCAGGCCCTTGTTGAGGAAGGCCATCTCCTGGAAGCGCCGGGACAGCGTCTCGAAGGAGTACTCGGTGGTCTCGAAGATCTCCGGGTCGGCCCAGAAGGTGACCGCCGTGCCCGTCTCGTCGGTGGCCTCGTGCTGGGCCAGCGGGGCGGTCGGGACGCCCATCTTGTATTCCTGCGTCCACCGGTGGCCGTCGGTCTTGACCTCGACGGAGACCTTGCCGGACAGGGCGTTGACGACGGACACGCCGACGCCGTGCAGACCGCCGGAGACGGCGTAGCCGCCACCGCCGAACTTGCCGCCCGCGTGCAGCACGGTCAGCACGACCTCAAGGGCCGGCTTGCCCTCGGAGGGCACGATGCCGACCGGGATGCCTCGGCCGTTGTCGACGACGCGGACGCCGCCGTCGGCGAGGATCGTCACGTCGATGGTGTCGGCGTAGCCCGCCAGCGCCTCGTCGACCGAGTTGTCGACGACCTCGTACACCAGGTGGTGCAGTCCGCGCTCGCCCGTGGAGCCGATGTACATGCCGGGCCGCTTGCGGACCGCGTCCAGCCCTTCGAGCACGGTGATGGCGCTGGCGTCGTACGAGGCCGGCGAGGCCGGGGCCTCGGCGTGCACGCCTGCGTCGGTGGACGGGATGTTCTCGTTGGGGTTGCCGGAATCGGCCACGAAGCGCCCTTTCTGGCACAGCACGAGCCGGGCTCGTCGGCAGGTTGCCGGAGCGGCTGCGGCATGTTGCGTTGGTAAGCCTTGATCAGCGTTGCTCAGCTTTTCCCGGGCGGTCCCCACATTGGGGCGGGATTGGCTTCCAGTCTACCGGTAGCGCTGACATCGATGGGGGTTTGCCGGTACCTGAGTCCCCATGTGCCGCCCTGAACCGGTCTCGGCCGGGTCCCGATATACGGAAGGGGGCTCCAAGAGCTTCACAGCGGCACTCAGAGCTTCGGGGCGTCAACCCTTGGCTACTCCAGGGTCGGTACGCGTCCCGCACCCGCGCGCGAAGGGCCGCGGGAAGGGCGAAACCGCAGTACAGGGGGTGCTTGGCAGGCCGTACGACGTGAGGTACGTCACCCGTAGGTGTCGCCGGGGCCCGTGCTCCCCGGGGCCCGCAGGGGGCCGTAACGGCGGGCCGGGCCGCCGGGGCCGAGCACCTTGATCAGCCGGACCGTGCCATGGCCCAGGTCCTCGTTGAGCCGGGCGACCAGCGCCGGCGCGAGCAGCCGCAGCTGGGTCGCCCAGGCCGTGGAGTCGCAGGCGACGACGAGCACCCGCTCGTCCTCGTCGTACCGCTGCGGCACACAGTGCTTGGCCAGGTCCTCGCCGACGATCTGCGGCCAGCGGCCCATCACCCCGCCCACGGCGGCCGGGGTCTCCCAGCCGCGCTCGGTGATCAGCCGGTTGATCGCCGAGCCGAGCGCCATCGGGTCGCGGCCGTCGGCCCGCGCCCCGGACCGCAGACCGCCGCCCCGCCGGGCCTGCTTCTTCTGCCGGGCCGCGTCGCCGCGCGCGCGGGCCTGCTCCTTCGCCGCGCGCAACGCCACGCGCGCGAGGTCCACGCCGGAGGGCTCGGCGTTCTTCTTCGGCGGACGCGCCTCGTCGCTCATACGCGCTCCACCGTCCCGCCGGAGACGGCGTACCGCGTCCCGCTGAGCACCTGCGGGACGTCGTCGTCCACGGCGGCGGTGACCAGCACCTGCTCGCCGGGCGCGACCAGCTCGGCCAGCCGCTCGCGGCGGCGCGCGTCCAGCTCGGCGAAGACGTCGTCCAGGACGAGGACCGGCTCGTTCCCCTCGGTACGCAGCAGCTCGTACGAGGCCAGGCGCAGGGCGAGGGCGTACGACCAGGACTCGCCGTGCGAGGCGTACCCCTTGGCGGGCAACTGGCCCAGTTTCAGGACCAGATCGTCCCGGTGGGGGCCCACGAGGGTGACGCCCCGCTCGATCTCCTGCTTGCGCGCCTCGGCCAGGGCGGCCAGCAGCTGGGCGTACAGGTCCTCGCGGGTGTGGGCCTCGCCGGGCGCGGACGGCTTGTACTCCAGCGCGAGGGGGCCGCCGCCGGGCGCCAGCTGCTCGTACGCCTTGTCGGCCAGCGGCCGCAGCGCGGCGATCAGATCGAGCCGCCGGGCGAGCAGCTCGGCACCGGCGCGCGCGAGGTGCTGGTCCCACACGTCGAGGGTGGACAGGTCCGCCCCCGGGCTCGAATCCGCTCGCCCGGGAGGTGCCCCCTTCCGCCCCCCGTGCCGGCGCGCGAGGGCCGCGGTCTTCAGGAGCGTGTTGCGCTGCTTGAGCACCCGCTCGTAGTCGGAGCGCACGCCCGCCATCCGCGGCGACCGCGCGGTGATCAGCTCGTCCAGGAACCGCCGCCGCTCCCCGGGGTCCCCCTTCACCAGGGCGAGGTCCTCGGGCGCGAACAGCACGGTCCGTACGATGCCCAGCACGTCCCGCGGTCTGACCTGCGAGGACCGGTTGATGCGGGCGCGGTTGGCGCGGCCGGGGTTCAGCTCCAGCTCGATCAGCTGCTGCCGGTCGCCCTGGCGGACCTGGGCCCGGACGACGGCGCGCTCGGCGCCCATCCGCACCAGCGGCGCGTCGGAGGCGACGCGGTGGCTGCCGAGGGTGGCCAGGTAGCCGACCGCCTCGACCAGGTTGGTCTTGCCCTGCCCGTTCGGCCCGACGAACGCCGTGACGCCCGGGTCCAACGGGACCTCGGCCCGGACGTACGAGCGGAAGTCGGCCAGCGAGAGATGCGTGACGTGCATGGTCTTTGTGCCGACCTCCTTCCGCTCGGGCGGGCTGTGGATCGCGGGGCGACCCTGTGGACTACTTCTTCTCTACGGCGTGGCCGCCGAACTGGTTGCGCAGCGCGGCGATCATCTTCATCTGTGGCGAGTCCTCCTGGCGGGAGGCGAACCGCGCGAACAGCGACGCGGTGATCGCCGGCAGCGGCACCGCGTTGTCGATCGCGGCCTCCACCGTCCAGCGTCCCTCACCGGAGTCCTGTGCGTAACCGCGCAGGTCGTCCAGGTGCTCGTCCTCGTCCAGGGCGTTCACCGCGAGGTCGAGCAGCCAGGAGCGGATGACGGTGCCCTCCTGCCAGGAGCGGAAGACCTCACGGACGTCCGTGACGGAGTCGACCTTCTCCAGCAGCTCCCAGCCCTCGGCGTAGGCCTGCATCATGGCGTACTCGATGCCGTTGTGGACCATCTTCGCGAAATGGCCGGCGCCGACCTTGCCGGCGTGCACCGAGCCGAAGTCGCCCTCCGGCTTGAGCGCGTCGAAGACCGGCTGCACCCGGGCGACGTGCTCGGCGTCGCCGCCGTACATCAGCGCGTACCCGTTCTCCAGGCCCCAGACGCCGCCGGAGACGCCGCAGTCCACGAAGCCTATGCCCTTGGCGGCCAGCTCCCGGGCGTGCTTCTCGTCGTCCGTCCAGCGGGAGTTGCCGCCGTCCACGACCACGTCGCCCGGCTCCAGCAGCTCGGCGAGCTGGTCGACGGTCGACTGGGTGGGCTCGCCAGCCGGGACCATCACCCACACCACGCGCGGGGCGCTGAGCTTGCCCACAAGCTCTTCCAGGCTGTGGACATCCGCGACATCGGGGTTGCGGTCGTATCCGACGACGGTGTGGCCCGCGCGGCGGATCCGCTCGCGCATGTTGCCACCCATTTTGCCGAGGCCGACGAGACCGAGCTCCATCAGTTGTGTTCCTTAAGGGTCGCTGCTGGCGTCTGGGGCACGAGAGTGCCGCCCCGAGCCTAAACGGCCCCTTTCACGCACAGTTGTGGGCTCTGGCGCTCATTCGGCGCCGACCGGTCACGGTGCCGGGCGTCCGGGGAGACGCCCGGCACCGTGCACAGCTGTGGACGACGTCAGCCGCTGAGCCGGACCGGCATGATCAGGTACTTGTAGGCCTCGTCGGCCTCCGCGTCCAGCGCCGGCTTGCCGCTGAGCAGCGCCGGCTTCGTGGACGTCGTGAACGACAGCTGCGCCACCGGGGAGTCGATCGCGCTGAGACCGTCGAGCAGGAACGTGGGGTTGAAGGCGATCGAGATGTCGTCGCCCTCCAGCTGTGCGTCGACCCGCTCCACAGCCTGTGCGTCGTCGCTGGACCCGGCCTCAAGGATCAGCACACCCTGCTCGAAGCTCAGCCGCACCGGGGTGTTGCGCTCGGCCACCAGGGCCACACGCTTCACGGCCTCCACGAACGGCGCCGTCTCGATCACCGCGATCGAGTTGAACTCCGTCGGGAACAGCGTCCGGTACTTCGGCAGGTCGCCTTCCAGCAGACGCGTGGTCGTACGCCGGCCCGCGCCCTCGAAACCGATGAGCCCCTCGCCCGCGCCGGAGCCCGACAGGGCCAGCGTCACGCTGTCCCCGGCCCCCAGCGACTTCGCGGTGTCCAGCAGCGTCTTCGCGGGCACCAGGGCGACCGCGGAGGCCTCCGGGTTCTCCGGCTTCCACAGGAACTCGCGCACCGCGAACCGGTAGCGGTCGGTGGACGCCAGCGTCACCGTGTCGCCCTCGATCTCGATGCGCACACCGGTGAGCACGGGCAGCGTGTCGTCGCGGCCCGCGGCGATGGCCACCTGGGACACGGCGGCGGCGAAGACCTCGCCGGGCACGGTGCCGGTCGCGTTCGGCATCTGCGGCAGGGCCGGGTACTCCTCCACCGGGAGGGTGTGCAGCGTGAACCGGGACGATCCACAGACCACGGTCGCCCGTACACCGTCTGTGGAAATCTCCACCGGCCGGTTGGGCAGCGCCCGCGAGATGTCGGCGAGCAGCCGGCCGGAAACGAGGACGGTGCCCTCCTCCTCGACCTCGGCCTCGACGCTCACCCGTGCCGAGACCTCGTAGTCGAAGCTCGACAGGCTCAGCTGGCCGTCCTCGGCCTTCAGCAGCAGGCCGGCGAGCACAGGCGCCGGCGGACGGGCAGGGAGGCTGCGTGCCGCCCAGGCCACTGCCTCCGCCAGTACGTCGCGTTCCACCCGGATCTTCACCGTAAGCCGCCTCCTGCTGTTGCTTCTGAGTCCTCCGACTCGGTGTCACCGCCCACTGCGAAGGGAAGGACACCGGGGACCAGTCTGACGCACCGCACTGGCAGTAGGTGCCCGTCGGGGTCAAGTCGGTCCGAGCGGCAGTCGGGCTCAAGACGGCGAGTTGTGCACAGCCCCCGCTTCAAAGCGATTGCCGAGCTCTCTCTAGTCGGGAGTAGTAGTAGGGCCTGTGGATACCGTGGATAACCACGTTTGCCCAGCTCAGCTCGTGTTTTTTGTCCACCGGGCCTGTGGGTGGAGGCGGTGGACAACCCGGGCTCTCTGTGGAGAACAGAAAGTTCTGCACACCTCGCCCACAGGCTGAGGGCAGTTCTCCCCAGCTGCGTCCCCAGGAATACCCAGGTTTCCCACACCCCAACCCGGCACCTTGGTGTGACGCCTTTCACTCGACGCGGTGAGAGGGTGCGCCGCGTTGCCGAACAGTGGACAGCCATGTGGAGAAGCCGCGCCACACTGGGGACAACGGCCCCCAACCTGTGGGTTGCCGGTGGACAACTTCATGCACAGCCTGTGGACCGCTCCGTCGTCCACAGCCTGTGGATCTTCTTCATCCACGATTCCACAGCCCCTTGAGCTGCACGGACGTCATCAGCCGAGTCACCCTGTGGACATACCTCGGGACAACTTCACCATCCCCACCGTGTGGAAGAAAGAAAGTCCCCGAATCTGTGGAGCGCGGCCGTAACCCGACGGGAAATCGAACACCGGTGGTCGTCCTCACCGCGGGCAGTCGTGCCGCCGGGGCGGCACGGGTGGGCGCCGGCGGCCACCCGGCCGGCTCCGGTGAGCGTTCCCGCCCCCGGCCGACCACGGCACCGAGCACTCCCCAGGACGCCGCGCACACGAAAGGGCGCCCCCGAGGCCCTGTGCCTCGAAGACGCCCTCACACCCGCCGCGTCCAGCGGCGGCTAACCGTTCTTGATCCGGTTCGTCAGCTCCGTCACCTGGTTGTAGATCGACCGCCGCTCCGCCATCAACGCCCTGATCTTCCGATCGGCGTGCATGACCGTCGTATGGTCCCGCCCCCCGAACTGCGCCCCGATCTTCGGCAGCGACAGATCCGTCAGCTCCCGGCACAGATACATCGCGATCTGCCGCGCGGTCACCAGCGCCCGTCCCCGCGACGTCCCGCACAGGTCCTCGACCGTCAGCCCGAAGTAGTCCGCGGTCGACGCCATGATCGCCGTGGCCGTGATCTCGGGCGCGGAGTCCTCACCGCCCGGGATCAGGTCCTTGAGCACGATCTCGGTGAGCCCCAGATCCACCGGTTGCCGGTTGAGCGAGGCGAACGCCGTCACCCGGATCAGCGCGCCCTCCAGCTCACGGATGTTCCGCGAGATCCGGGACGCGATGAACTCCAGCACCTCCGGCGGCGCGTTGAGCTGCTCCTGCACCGCCTTCTTGCGCAGGATCGCGATCCGCGTCTCCAGCTCCGGGGGCTGCACGTCGGTGATCAGGCCCCACTCGAAGCGGTTGCGCAGCCGGTCCTCCAGCGTGACCAGCTGCTTGGGCGGCCGGTCGCTGGACAGCACGATCTGCTTGTTGGCGTTGTGGAGCGTGTTGAAGGTGTGGAAGAACTCCTCCTGCGTCGACTCCTTGTCCGCGAGGAACTGGATGTCGTCGACGAGCAGGATGTCCATCTCGCGGTACCGCTTGCGGAAGCTGTCGCCCTTGCCGTCGCGGATGGAGTTGATGAACTCGTTGGTGAACTCCTCCGAGCTGACGTACCGCACCCGCGTGCCCGGGTAGAGGCTGCGCGCGTAGTGCCCGATGGCGTGCAGCAGATGGGTCTTGCCGAGCCCCGACTCCCCGTAGATGAACAGGGGGTTGTACGCCTTCGCCGGCGCCTCCGCGACCGCCACCGCGGCCGCGTGCGCGAACCGGTTGGACGCGCCGATGACGAACGTGTCGAAGAGGTACTTCGGGTTCAGCCGCGCCGTCGGCTCACCGGGACCGCTCGCGGGCGCGGGCTGCGCGGCCGACGGTCCGGGCGCCCCCGCCGGGGAGCCGCCCGGCCGGCCGGTCCCGCCGCGGTGCGCGGGCCCGCCCACCGGCTGCTCGGGCAGCTCGCGCCGGACGGGGTCGCGCTGGTCGTACTCGGCGCGTGAGGTCTTGTAGTCCCCGCGGTCGTAGTCGGACCGCTCGTACTCGGAGCGCGGCTTGTCGTAGTCCGGCCGCGCCTGCTCGTAGTCCCCGCGCGGGTTGTCGTACCCGCCGCGCTGCTGCTCGTACGGCGGCCGGTCCGTGCCCTGCTGGCGGTAGTCGTGGGCCGGCGGGCCGTAGGGGTCCGGGGAGTGGGAGGAGGGCGAGGCGTACGGGTCGCGCTCGGGGAAGCCGAGCCGCTGCTGCTGCCAGCCGTAGTCGTCCTGCCCGCCGCGCGGCCAGGCGCCGGGCTCCGGGCGCTGGTACTCGGCGGGGTAGGCGGGGCGCGCCGTGGGCAGCTGGTCGCCGCGCTGCTGCGGTTCGCCGCCCGGGTGCTGGTCCGCGCGGTGGCGCCCGTACCCCTCGTACGACGGACCGGAGGACAGCTCGGGCTCCTCGTAGCGCGAGGGGGCCGGCTGCTGCGGGCTCGGCGCCGGGGGCTCGCCCGCGGAGTCGTCGACGGTGATCGCGATGCGGATGGGGCGGCCGCACTCGCGGCTCAGCGTCTCGCTGACGATCGGCGCGAGACGGCCCTCCAGCACGCCCTTCGCGAATTCGTTCGGTACGGCGAGCAGGGCGGTGTCCGCGACCAGCGCGAGCGGCTGGCAGCGGCGGATCCAGTGTTCGTCCTTCGCCTCGACACCCTGCCCGCGGCCCTCTCCGAGGAGTTGCTCCAGTACGCGTGGCCACACTGCGGCAAGATCGGCAGGTACGTCAGCCACAGGGCACGCTCTCTCACAGGTCCCGCGAAGGTGTGGTCGCGGGGACGGGTCGGGGTGAATCTCGGGTGGTCGGCGGGGCAAACCCGCCGCGGCGGGGGACAAAAGAACGAATCGGAGTCCAGCCACGGTAGTCAGCGCGGCCGGTAGGGTTCAAGTTGTTGTCCCCAGCCTGTGGACAGTGTCCCCCAGCGACCCTCGGTTTGACCGGATGGCGCAGCCCCGCGTACCGTAACCAGGTCGAGTTGTCGATGGCTGCTGCCGCCTGCCTCCGATGGGCACAGATCGCGTCAGGTGATCGGTAAGCGGTGCAATCGGGCGTGACGCGAGCTACTCGTGGGCGCACGGTGACAGCCAAGACGGCACCCCGCCACTACCGATTCTTTCTGGAGCCCCCGAGTGAGCAAGCGCACCTTCCAGCCGAACAACCGTCGTCGCGCGAAGACCCACGGCTTCCGGCTGCGTATGCGCACCCGTGCCGGCCGCGCGATTCTCGCGTCCCGCCGTAGCAAGGGTCGCGCCCGTCTGTCCGCCTGATCCCGGTCAGGTCATGACATCGTGCTGCCCACCGAGAACCGGCTGAGGCGGCGCGAGGACTTCGCGACCGCGGTACGACGAGGTCGCCGGGCAGGCCGCCCGACGCTCGTCGTCCATCTTCGTAGCGGTGCCACGGACCCGCACGCGCCTGGGGAGAGCGCTCCTCCGACGCGTGCGGGTTTCGTCGTCAGCAAGGCCGTGGGTGGTGCGGTCGTGCGCAACAAAGTGAAGCGCAGACTGCGTCATCTGATGCGTGAGCGAGTCGCCCTCTTTCCCCCCGGTAGCCTGGTAGTCGTACGAGCGCTGCCCGGATCGGGCGACGCCGACCATGCACAGCTGGCCCAAGACCTGGACGCCGCCCTACGGCGGCTGCTGGGAGGTGGCGCGCGATGAAGTACCCGCTGCTGGCTCTGATCAAGCTGTACCAGTGGACGATCAGTCCATTGCTCGGGCCGGTGTGCAAGTACTACCCGTCGTGCTCCCATTACGGCTACACGGCCATCGACCGGCATGGTGCGATCAAGGGCACGGCACTCACCGCCTGGCGCATCCTCCGGTGCAATCCGTGGTCGCTGGGCGGTGTGGACCATGTCCCGCCGCGCAAGCGTCCGCGGTGGCACGAAATGCTGCGCGACGCCTGGCGCGCACGCCGGGTCGGGCCCTCCGCCGCCGAACCGGCCACCGGGGAGAAGCCGGAGAACCCTGTCTCCGATCTTCCCCCGAGCCCGGCCGCAGAGACCTCGTCCCATGCCCAAGGAGCATGATTAGTGGACACGATTGCCAGCCTCTTCAGTTTCATCACCTGGCCCGTCTCCTGGGTCATCGTCCAGTTCCACGCGGTGTACGGCGCCATCTTCGGCCCCAACACCGGATGGGCCTGGGGCCTGTCCATCGTGTCCCTGGTGGTCCTGATCCGCATCTGCCTGATCCCGCTCTTCGTGAAGCAGATCAAGGCGACGCGCGCGATGCAGACGCTCCAGCCGGAGATGAAGAAGATCCAGGAGCGCTACAAGAACGACAAGCAGCGTCAGTCCGAAGAGATGATGAAGCTGTACAAGGAGGCGGGCACCAACCCGCTCTCCTCGTGCCTTCCCATCCTGGCGCAGTCGCCGTTCTTCTTCGCCCTGTACCACGTGCTCAACGGCATCGCGTCGGGCACCAAGATCGGTTACATCAACGCCGAGCAGCTGGCCAGCGCCCGCCAGGCGCACATCTTCGGGGCCCCGCTGGCCGCGAAGTTCCTGGACGGCGCCGACACCGTGCAGAAGCTCGGCGCCTCGCTGACCGACGTCCGCGTCGTGACCGCGATCATGATCGTCCTGATGTCGGCGTCGCAGTTCTACACGCAGCGCCAGCTGATGACGAAGAACGTCGACACCACGGTGAAGACGCCGTTCATGCAGCAGCAGAAGATGCTGATGTACGTCTTCCCGATCATGTTCGCCTTCTTCGGTATCCGCTTCCCGGTCGGTGTCCTCGTCTACTGGCTGACCACCAACGTGTGGACCATGGGCCAGCAGATGTACGTCATCCGCAACAACCCGACCCCGGGTTCCAAGGCCCAGGCCGCCTACCTGGAGCGCCTGACCAAGCACGTCACGCACCACGGCAAGGTCAGCCGCCGCAGCGAGAAGGCGATCATCAAGGCGATCGTCGCCAAGGGCCGCGAGCGCAACGAGTTCGAGCGCAAGTTCATCAACGCGCTGAACAAGGCCGGCCTCGCCGCCCAGGCGGACGGCACCGTGGCGAAGAGCGTGGCGACCGAGACCGAGGTGCAGACCGAGGACGGCGCGACCGCCACCGCGGGTGCCACCCCGCGGCGCCAGCAGCCCAAGCGTCAGTCCAAGGCCCAGCGCCAGTCCGGCAGTGCCAAGCAGCCGGGCGACTCCCCCTCTCTGGAGACGTCCGACTCGCCGGAGAAGGCCGACCAGCCCGACCAGCCGCAGGACAGCAAGCCCGCCGCTGCCCAGCAGGCCCCGAAGCCCGGCACGGGCGCCCGTAGCAAGGCCCAGAGCGGCCAGCGCAAGGGCGGCTCGCAGCGGCCCAAGTCCCCGTCCAAGAAGTAAGAAGGAGCCCAGCCCGTGACGGAAGGCACCACCTCCGCCGCTGCCGAGGGTGCAGACGCCCTCTCCCGCCTGGAGCAGGAGGGTGAGATCGCGGCGGACTACCTGGAGGGTCTGCTGGACATCGCCGACCTCGACGGCGACATCGACATGGATGTCGAGGCCGACCGGGCCTCCGTGTCGATCATCAGCGACAGCGGAAGCCGTGATCTGCAGAAGCTGGTCGGCCGTGACGGCGAGGTGCTGGAGGCGCTGCAGGAGCTGACGCGTCTGGCCGTGCACCGGGAGACCGGTGACCGCAGCCGGCTGATGCTGGACATCGCCGAGTACCGGGCCAACAAGCGGGCCGAGCTGTCCGAGCTGGGCGCCAAGGCCGCCGCTGATGTGAAGAGCTCCGGCGAGCCGGTGAAGCTGCGGCCCATGACCCCGTTCGAGCGCAAGGTCGTGCACGACGCGGTCAAGGCCGCCGGGCTGCGCAGCGAGTCCGAGGGCGAGGAACCGCAGCGGTTCGTCGTCGTGCTGCCCGCCTGATCGGCCCCTCTTGTTCCACCGGCCCCGTCTGTTGAGCAGACGGGGCCGAAGTTTGTCAGCCTGGTAGTTCTGGTGGTCGGTGCGTGAAGCGCCGGCGCTGTACGGAAGGACGGTCCCCGTGACGGAGGCAGCGGAGCTTCCCCCCGCGCCCGAGCAGGCGCGCGAAGTATTCGGTGATCGCTTCGACGATGCGGTGCGCTACGCGGAGCTGCTCGCGGAGGCGGGCGTGCAGCGTGGCCTGATCGGCCCGCGGGAAGTGCCCCGCCTGTGGGAGCGGCACCTGCTGAACTGCGCGGTGCTCTCGGAGGCCGTTCCCGAGGGAGTGACGGTCTGCGATGTGGGCTCCGGCGCGGGGCTGCCGGGCATCCCGCTGGCCCTGGTCCGCGAGGACCTCAACATCACCCTGCTGGAGCCGCTGCTGCGGCGCACCAACTTCCTCACCGAGGTCGTCGAGCTGCTCGGCCTGGACCATGTCACCGTCGTGCGGGGACGCGCCGAGGAGGTCCTGGGCAAGCTTCAGCCGGTCCATGTGGTGACCGCCCGTGCCGTGGCCCCGCTGGACCGCCTGGCCGCCTGGGGGATCCCGCTGCTGCGCCCGTACGGCGAGATGCTCGCCCTCAAGGGCGACACCGCCGAGGAGGAGCTGAAGGCCTCGGCCACCGCCCTGAGCAAGCTCGGTGCGGTGGAGACGTCCATCCTCCATGTGGGGGAGGGCATCGTGGATCCGCTGTCGACGGTGGTCCGGGTCGAGGTCGGGGAGAGTCCTGGCGGTGTGCGCTTCGCCGCGAAGCGGGCGAAGGCCGCGCGCACGGGACGAGCCCGCCGACGGCGCTGAGCCGGGCGGGCGTACTCCACACAAGCTGCCCACCCACGCACGACGGAGTGTCGCAAAGGCCGGGTCGCCGGTGCTGTGCATCGTGTTTCACGTGAAACGTCGCTCACTGTTGCACGGCATCATCAGTCGCGGCCGCGCGGCCGAACCCCGCGACCGGAAGCCCCTCGGTTCGCTCGGAGGGGGCCCCAGCCCCACCGCAAGGCCGGCTCCGCCCCCCTCAGGGGTCACGGAGTTGTCCACAGAGGTGGATTTCTCCACAGAAGACCCGGCCTCACTGGTTCACGACCCCGAAGGCATGGGAGGCTCTGTTCATTGCGAGCCTGAAGTCGAGGAGAGTGAATCCTTGCGGTCCGACGCCAACATCGCGGGACCGATGACCGATCCGGTCCCCGGTCCCCGAACCGAGTCGATGGGGGCGGATGTTTCACGTGAAACACCGCCCCCGATGGACGACACCCCCATCGGTCGTGCGGCCCAACTGGCAGTGGAGGCGCTCGGTCGCGCCGGCGAAGGCCTGCCGCGACCGGAGCAGACCCGCGTCATGGTGGTCGCCAACCAGAAGGGTGGCGTGGGCAAGACGACGACGACCGTCAACCTTGCCGCTTCGCTGGCTCTGCACGGTGCCCGGGTGCTGGTGATCGACCTGGACCCGCAGGGCAACGCATCGACGGCTCTCGGGATCGACCACCACGCCGAAGTTCCCTCGATCTACGACGTGTTGGTGGAGAGCAAGCCGCTCGCCGAGGTCGTCCAGCCCGTACCGGACGTCGAAGGACTCTTCTGCGCCCCGGCCACCATCGATCTCGCCGGTGCGGAGATCGAGCTGGTGTCCCTGGTGGCGCGCGAAAGCCGGCTTGAGCGCGCGATCCAGGCGTATGAGCAGCCGCTGGACTACATCCTCATCGACTGCCCGCCCTCGCTGGGCCTGCTGACGGTCAACGCGCTCGTCGCGGGCCAGGAGGTCCTGATCCCGATCCAGTGCGAGTACTACGCGCTGGAGGGGCTGGGGCAGCTGCTGCGCAATGTCGATCTGGTGCGGGGGCACCTCAACCCCGGCCTGCATGTATCGACCATCCTGCTCACCATGTACGACGGCCGGACGCGTCTCGCCTCCCAGGTCGCGGAAGAGGTGCGCAGCCACTTCGGTGAGGAGGTGCTGCGGACGAGCATTCCCCGCTCGGTCCGTATCTCCGAGGCGCCGAGCTACGGGCAGACGGTGCTGACTTACGATCCTGGATCGAGCGGTGCCCTCTCGTATCTTGAGGCGGCCCGAGAAATCGCGCTGAGGGGCGTTGGCATCAGCTATGACGCGAGCCAGGCCCACGTCGGCGCCCAGAGCGACCCGAGCATGGTGGAGGGGATCCAGTGAGTGAGCGACGGAGGGGGTTGGGCCGAGGTCTGGGCGCGTTGATCCCTGCTGCCCCGGTCGAGAAGAACCCGGTCCCGGCCGCGTTGGGGGGCGGCGCGTCCGCCTCTCCCGCGGGCGTGCCGGTACTGACGGCGGACCGCGGGGTGGCCGCGGCGAAGGTGGCCACGCTGCCGCCCGCTGCCTCCCAGGAGTCCGAGGAGCGGTCGGCCGGCCCGGTCGTGGAGACGCCCGCGCCTCCGCTGGGTGCCCACTTCGCCGAGATCCCCCTCGACGCGATCACGCCGAACCCGCGCCAGCCGCGCGAGGTCTTCGACGAGGATGCCCTGCACGAGCTGGTCACCTCCATCCAGGAGGTCGGCCTCCTCCAGCCGGTCGTCGTGCGGCAGCTGGCCCCCGGCCGCTATGAGCTGATCATGGGCGAGCGCCGCTGGCGCGCCTGCCGTGAGGCCGGCCTGGAGGCCATCCCGGCGATCGTCCGGGCCACGGACGACGAGAAGCTCCTCCTGGACGCGCTGCTGGAGAACCTGCACCGCGCCCAGCTGAACCCGCTGGAAGAGGCCGCCGCCTACGACCAGCTGCTCAAGGACTTCAACTGCACGCACGACCAGCTGGCCGACCGGATCGGGCGCTCCCGCCCGCAGGTCTCCAACACCCTGCGGCTGCTGAAGCTTTCGCCGACGGTGCAGAAGAGGGTCGCCGCCGGGGTGCTCTCCGCCGGGCACGCACGGGCGCTGCTGTCCGTGGCGGACTCGGAGGAGCAGGACCGGCTGGCCCATCGCATCGTGGCCGAGGGGCTGTCGGTGCGGGCCGTCGAGGAGATCGTGACCCTCATGGGCTCCCGGCCCCAGAAGCCGCAGCGTCCCAAGGGCCCGCGCGCCGGTTCCCGCCTCTCTCCGGCGCTGAACGAGCTGGCGACCCGGCTGTCGGACCGCTTCGAGACCCGGGTGAAGGTCGACCTCGGGCAGAAGAAGGGCAAGATCACGGTCGAGTTCGCCTCCATGGACGACCTCCAGCGGATTCTGGGCACCCTCGCCCCGGGCGAGGGACGGGTCCTTCCGAAGGACCTTCAGGAGGACGCTGAAGAGGGCCAGGACGACTGATCCCTGGATGCCTCGATCCCCTGGGTTCGAGCAGCGAGCGGGCGTGTCCGGTGTGTGCCGGAACACGGCCCGCTCTTTGCTTTGCGGCGGTATCGAGTGAATCGCATCGTGGATACGATGCCAGTGCTGAGGGAGTGCAGTGCTCGGACGGCCGTTCGCGCCGCGGCGGCCGATGAGGGAAGCGAGGAACAGCCTTCATGGGGCGTCGGCTTGTGCCGCTCACACTGGACAACCTTCAGGACCTTCCCCAACGCTGTCGTTCGTGTGTCTTCTGGGAGCTGGACCCCGTCAGCGGTGAGGCGGCGGTCAAGGGCGGCACGGCCGCCGTGGAGAAGGAGTCCTGGATCTCCGCCGTTCTGCTCGACTGGGGTTCGTGCGGCCGTGTGGTCTACGTCGACGACGCCCCGGTGGGCTATGTGCTCTACGCCCCGCCCGCCTACGTACCGCGCTCGGCGGCCTTCCCCACGAGCCCGGTCTCACCGGATGCCGTCCAGCTGATCACGTCCTTCATCAAGCCCGGATACCAGGGACAGGGGCTCGGCCGGGTGCTGGTGCAGACGGTGGCGAAGGATCTGCTGCGCCGGGGCTTCAAGGCCATAGAGGCCTTCGGGGACGCCCGCTGGAAGGAACCCGCCTGTCTGCTGCCGGCCGACCATCTCCTGGCCGTGGGCTTCAAGACGGTACGGCAGCATCCGGCGCATCCCCGGCTGCGGCTGGAGCTGCGCTCGACGCTGTCCTGGAAGGAAGACGTCGAGATGGCGATCGACCGGCTTCTGGGCGCGGTCCAGAAGGAGCCGGCGCTGCGGCCGCTGTAGCCGGCGCTTCCGGGAAGAGACATCCGCTGCGACGGACGTCCGTCCGCCGCAGCGAACGGACATGAACGAAGGGGCCGACCCGTGGGAGGTCGGCCCCTTCAATGTTTCACGTGAAACATCACTCGGCGATGAAGTCCTGGAGGTCGCGGACGATCGCGGCCTTGGGCTTGGCGCCGACGATGGTCTTGGCGACCTCGCCGCCCTGGTAGACGTTCAGGGTCGGGATCGACATGACGCCGTACTTGGCGGCCGTGGCCGGGTTCTCGTCGATGTTGAGCTTGACGATCTCGATCTTGTCGCCGTGCTCGGCGGCGATCGCCTCCAGGGAGGGGGCGATCTGGCGGCACGGACCGCACCAGGCGGCCCAGAAGTCCACCAGTACGGGCTTGTCGCTCTTGAGGACGTCCTCGTCGAAGGAGGCGTCGGTCACGTTCTTCAGGGCGGCCACGCTGGGCTCCTTATCTTGGTCGTGGGGCGGGGGAAGGGGAAGCCGAGAGGAGCGTCAGACCGCGGCGGTCTTCTCGGGCTCGGCCTGGTCCTCGTCGGCGAGGGCGGCGAGGAAGCGCTCGGCGTCCAGGGCGGCGGAACAGCCGGTGCCGGCTGCGGTGATCGCCTGCCGGTAGGTGTGGTCGACCACGTCACCGGCGGCGAAGACACCGGTCACATTGGTGCGGGTGGACGGGGAGTCGACCTTCAGGTAGCCCTCCTCGTCGAGGTCCAGTTGGCCCTTGAACAGCTCGGTGCGCGGGTCGTGGCCGATCGCGATGAACAGACCCGTCACGGGGAGGTCGGACAGCTCGCCGGTCTTGAGGTTGCGCAGCTTCAGGCCGGAGAGCTTCTGCTCGCCCTGGATCTCGGCGACCTCGCTGTCCCACACGAACTTGATCTTCGGGTCGCCGAAGGCGCGCTCCTGCATCGCCTTGGAGGCGCGCAGGGTGTCCCGGCGGTGGACGATCGTCACGGACCTGGCGAAGCGCGACAGGAAGGTGGCTTCCTCCATCGCGGTGTCGCCGCCGCCGATCACGGCGATGTCCTGGTCCTTGAAGAAGAACCCGTCACAGGTGGCGCACCAGGAGACACCGCGGCCGGACAGCGCGTCCTCGTTCGGGAGGCCGAGCTTGCGGTGCTGGGAGCCGGTGGTGACGATGACCGCCTTCGCCTTGTGGACGGTGCCCGCGGTGTCGGTGACGGTCTTGATCTCCCCGGTGAGGTCGACCGAGACGATGTCGTCCGGGATCAGCTCTGCGCCGAAGCGTTCGGCCTGTGCCCGCATGTTGTCCATGAGGTCGGGGCCCATGATGCCGTCACGGAAGCCCGGGAAGTTCTCCACCTCGGTGGTGTTCATCAGCGCGCCACCGGCGGTGACGGCACCCTCGAACACCAGGGGCTTCAGCGAAGCGCGGGCGGTGTACAGCGCCGACGTGTAGCCTGCGGGCCCGGAGCCGATGATGATCACATTACGGACATCGCTCACGGCTTGATTCCTCGTCTCTGGTCTGCGTCAGTCGACCGGTGGAAGCCCCTTTTCGGGACTCTCACCCCACCCAACGGATCCTACGGGGCGCGCATTCCCGCTGTGTTCGGGCACACGCGTGCGGGGGACGACCGACCGGAATCCCGTCTCAGGGACGGGCGACGGGCTGCTTCAGCAGCACCTTGCCGGTGGAGGCGGACCGCTGTCCGGCACAGGCGGCGTCGACCACATAGGCCGTGACGCGTGCGCTGTCCTGGAAGTCGGGAAGGACGACGAGATAGGCGCTCTTCCCCGCGTAGATGCCGGTCTTCGCGGCCAGGACCTGCTCGCCCCGGGGGATCGCCAGCCGGACGCAGTCCGGGACCGCCACCTGGGGCTGGAGAAGAGTGTTCGCGCTTTCGCCTGTCTGCGGGGTGTTCCGCTCGGAGTCCCCGCCGGACCGCGGCTGCTCGTGGTTCCCGTTCCCCCGCTGAGGGCTCTTCTTCGCGCTCAGCAGGTCCCGTACCTGGTTCTGGACGCTGGCGCCGGAGAAAGCACCGGCGGACGCGCTCGGCTTGCCATGGGCCGTCGTGGACGACGTACCGCCGCCGAGCGACTGGAGCACCAGCGCGCCGGCTCCCAGGACGGCAGCGGTCAGCACGCCGCTCAGCGCGACGGCCCTGCGGCGGCGACCACGTCCGCTCTTCTTCCGCCCCGGTCCGGTCGCGGCCTGCGGGCGGCCTGCGGGACGGTCGGCCGGAGCGGCTGTTGCGTGCTTGTGCTCGGGCTCGTGCTCGGCGGGAGTCGATGTTTCACGTGAAACATCGGTCGCGGAATCTTCACCGGAGCCGGAGCCGGAGCCGGAGCCGGAGCCGGAGCCGGAGGCATTGAGCAGTGCCTCCGCGGCCAGGGCGGCGTCGATGCGCTGCGCCACGTCGACCGGCATGGGCTCCGGGGCCTGTGCGGACCCCAGCAGCCCCTGGATCTCCTCCAGCGAGGCGTAGACGTCCGCGCACAGCTCGCAGGCGCCCAGGTGGTGCCGCACGGCGGTGCCGCGTTCAGGAGGGAGAAGGCCCTCGGCGAGGTCGGAGATCTCGGTGACGTCCGGGTGCCCGGCCGTGTCCGTCGTCGATGTCACGCTCGCCCACCTCCGCCCTTCACTACGGCTGAATCGGTCGGTCCGGCGTCCCGGAGGCTCGCTTCGGAAGCCTCCGTCGCGGATGGGACGGATGTCCCTTGCACCCGGTTCCGGTCAGGACTGTTTTCTTCTCCGCCACGGCCTTCTTCCGAGCCGCCGCGGTCGGGGCGCAGATGCGTGAGCAGCGGCAGCAGCCGGGCTCTGCCCCGGGCGCACCGGCTCTTCACCGTGCCCGTCGGCACATCGAGGATCCGGGCCGCCTCGGCGACCGGGTAGCCCTGCATGTCCACGAGGACCAGCGCGGCCCGCTGCTCCGGCGCCAGGGTGCCCAGCGCCTCGATGAGCTCGCGGTGCAGATCATTGCGCTCGGCCGGCGCGGACGCGGACTCGTGCGGCTCCAGCAACTGCTCCAGCCGCTCGGTGTCGTCCACCGGAGCGGTCTTGCGCGAGGCCGCCTTGCGGATGCGGTCGAGACAGGCGTTCACCGTGATCCGGTGCAGCCAGGTCGTCACCGCCGACTGGCCCCGGAAGGTGTGGGCGGCACGGTAGGCCGACACCAGGGCGTCCTGCACCGCGTCGGCGGCCTCCTCGCGGTCCCCCAGCGTGCGCAGTGCGACCGCCCAGAGCCGGTCCCGGTGCCGCCGCACGATCTCTCCGAAGGCGTCGGGGTCGCCCTGCACATGGCGGGCGAGCAACTCCTGGTCGCTCACGGATCCGCCTGTCGGCTCGCGCAACGGGTTCCCCTCCCTCCCACCTGGCCCTTGAGGGTAGTACGTACGAGCCGAGCCGTCAGGAAGCGATCACGAGACTTCCTCGATCGCGGACACCCTTCCCGAGGGAGGACTCAGCTCGTCACCTTGACGTCCGCCACCCGGCCCCGCCAGTGGCCTTCACCGTCCGCGGGCAGCTTGGTCAGCCACACCAGGAGATATCTCGTGTTGAGGGTCTTGCCGGGCTTGAGCACCACTGTCGTGCCCGAGCCGTCGGCCACCTTGGTGTAGGCGTCGAAGGATGTCGGTTCCGACCCCGCGTCCGCGCTCGCGGAACGGAGCTCGACCGAGGTCTGCCCGAGGAAGGTGACGGTCACCTTTCCGACCTGCTGGACCTTGCCCAGGTCGAGGATGACCCCGACGCCGGGCTTCAGGTTGCCGAACTCCGGGCTCAGGTAGAAGTCCGTCTGCCAGTACGTGGACGGACTGCTGTCGAAGACCTTCCCGACGTCGTTGGGCTTCTCGGAGTGGTCCTCGCTGAACGGGTCGAAGTCACGGGCGCCCTGGACGGGGATGAGGCGGCCGGGAGTCGTCGCGTCGGACTTGCCGCCGCCGTCCGTGGTCCGGCTCTTGTTCGTGTCGTTCGACTTGCCGCCCTGGTCCATCAGGGCGTCCGCCAACTGCCAGCTGCCCAGGCCGAGAGCGGCGATGAGGAGGGCGGAGACCGCCCACTTCAGCGCCTTGCCGGTGCGGCTCTGCAGCGGGGGCGGCGGGGGCGCGATCGGCTGGGCGACACCGGGGTGCGCCGCCGGGCGGCCGTAGGTGCCCTGCTGGTAGGTGGTGCGCTGGTACTCGGGCGGCGCGGTGAACGTCGGCTCCGGCGGGCGGATGCGGGGCATCTCGCCGATCGCCTTCACCAGCTCCTCCGGCGTGGTGCAGGCCGCCTCGTGCCGGGACGCGGTGGCCCCGTCGTTGGCGAGCGCCCGCATGGCAAGCTCGGACAGGCCGCGGTGGATCCCGGCCCGCACCTGGTCGGGTGCGATGAGGCCGATGTCCTTGGGGAGGCCCGACAGGCCGTAGGCGTCGTTCTCGTAGGGCCAGCGCTGGGTCAGCGCCGCGTACAGCAGGGCACCGATCGCCTCGGTGTCGGTGCGCTGCGGGGTGTCGGAGCTGATGCCGCGCAGCGCGGCGTTCACCGCGAGGCCGCGGATGCGCCACTGACCGGTCGAGGTGCGCAGCACGGCGTTGGGGTTCAGCCGCAGATGGGCGAGGCCCTCACGGTGCGCGGCGGCCATCGCGGAGGCCACCTGACTGACCATCTGGTACGCGTCGTGCGGCTCCAGCGGGCCGGCCGTGAGCAGCGTGGTCAGCTCGGTGGCGTCGGGCAGCCATTCGTGGACGACGTAGACGAGGTCGTTCTCCTCGACGGCGTCGAGGACCTGGACGAAGCGCGGGTCGCCGAGCAGCGCGGAGGACCGGGCGGCGGCGAGCACCGAACGGGCCCGTGCGTGGTCCGCCGGCAGGATGTGGACGCCGACGGCGCGTCGGAGTTTCTCGTCGACGGCACGCCAGCTGCTGAATCCGTCCAGACGGGTGACGCATTCCTCCAGCCGGTAGCGTCTGGCGAGCTTGTGACCGCTGTGCAGTTCGGGCGGCGAGGCGGGCTTGCGGGAACCCTCCACATCGGTCCCCTGCGCCTCGTCACCGTCCGTGTCCCGCTTCGGGTTCTTGGCCACCCCGTCGGCCGTGGACTGGTCCGCCTTCGCGGTCAGCGGCTGCTCGCCGCTGTTGTCTGCCACGTCGACGGCAGCCGTGCTCCGTTCCGCCACCGTCGTCCCTGCCTCCCCATCCGTTGCACGCTGTCCGACGCCGAAACCAATTGTGCCCACAGTCCGCCGCTATGCACGACACACGGCAGCGGACGATGGTTGTGCCCCTACCCCCGTCTCAGCGACCCAGACGCCCGCGCACCATGCCCACGAGCGAGTTCAGTTCGTCGATCCGCATCCGGCGGGCGGCGACGAAGAAGACACCGAACAGGACCGCCCCGCCGAGGATCAGCGCCGCGAAGGAGCCGACGACGCCCTGGCCGAGGGTGTGCCCGATGCCGTAGCAGACAGCGCCGCTGAGCAGCGCCGCCGGCACCGAGGCGATGCACAGCCGCGCGTACGTCCGCATCACGCGGGCGCCGTCCAGGTCGCCGCCCAGCCGCTTGCGCAGCCGCCGCCAGGCGACGATCACGCCGATCGCGTAGGCGGCACCGTAGGCGGCCGCCATGCCGGTGACCGCCCAGCGGGCCGGCAGCAGGAAGAAGCAGAGGGCCGAGGCGCCCGCGTTGACCGCGGCGACGATGACCGTGTTGTAGAAGGGGGTGCGGGTGTCCTCGAAGGCGTAGAAGGCGCGCAGGACGACGTACTGCACCGAGAACGGGATCAGGCCGAGGCCGAAGGCCATCAGCATGTAGCCCATGTTGGTGGCCTCGCTGATGCCCGAGCTGCCGAAGATCAGGGTGCACATCGGGATGCCCAGCGCCAGGAAGCCGAAGGCGACGGGGACGATGGCGACCGCGGTGGTCCTGAGCCCCTGTGAGATGTCGTCGCGTACGGCGCCGCCGTCGCCCTCGGCCGCCGAGCGGGAGATGCGGGGCAGCAGGGCGGCCATCAGGGAGACCGTGATGATGGCCTGCGGCAGGCCCCAGATCAGCTGGGCGTTGGCGTAGGCGGCGAAGCCGGTGCCCGCGATGCCGGATTCCTTGGTGGCCGCGGTGGACAGCTGGGTGACGATCATCGCGCCGGCCTGGTTGGCGAGCACGAACAGGACCGTCCACTTGGCGAGCATCGCGGCCTTGCCCAGGCCGTGGCCGCGCCAGTCGAAGCGCGGCCGGATCCGGAACCCGGTCTCGCGCAGGTAGGGGATCATCGCCAGCGCCTGCACGACCAGGCCGAGCAGCACGCCGACGCCGAGCAGACGCTGGCCCTGCGGCGGGATGTTCGTGACCGTCATGTGGGAGTGGGCCGCGGTGCCGTAGACCCAGATGAACATGCCCAGCGTCACGATGATGACGATGTTGTTGAGGACCGGGGTCCACATCATCGCGCCGAACTTGCCGCGCGCGTTGAGGACCTGACCCATCACCACATGGATGCCCATGAAGAAGATCGAGGGCAGGAAGTAACGGGTGAAGGTGACCGCGACGTCGTTGGCCGCCGGGTTGCTGGCGACCGGGTTGGACAGCATGCGCACCAGCAGGGGTGCCGCGAGCATCGCGAGACCGGTCAGCGCGGCGAGCGCCACCATGACGAGGGTCAGCAGCCGGTTGGCGAAGGCCTCGCCGCCGTCGTCGTCCTCCTTCATCGCGCGGACCAGCTGCGGCACGAAGACCGAGTTGAGGCCGCCGCCGACGGTGAGGATGTAGATCATGGTCGGCAGCTGGTAGGCGACCTGGAAGGAGTCGCCGAGGAAGCCGAGGCCGAGCGCGGAGACGATCAGCGCGGAGCGGACGAAGCCGGTGAGCCGGGAGACCAGGGTGCCCGCCGCCATGACGGCGCTGGACTTCATCAGCCCGCCGACCTTGCCGCCCCGCTTCGCGGGCGCGGCGGTCGCCACGGAGGCCGCGGGAGCCATGGCCGGCTCGGCCGGGGCGGACCCGGCGGGGACGCCGGAAACCGGGGCACCGGCCGGTGCCGGCACCGGGGGCTGCATCGGGTTTCCGGCGGAGGCGTAGGACGCGGCGGGCGCCGACGGGTATCCCTGCCCGCCGTAAGGGCTCTGCTGCTGCGGATGGCGGCCGTACGCGGGCGGGTACTGGCCACCGGGCCCCGGCCCCATGCCCGGCGCGCCGGCCGGACCCGGGACGCCCGGCGGGTCCATCGGCGTGTGCCCGCCGCCCTGCTGCTGGTCCTTGAAGAGATGCGCGAAGGCGTCCGGCTCGTGGTACTCCTCGCCGGAGTTCGAGACCAGGTCGTCCACGCCCACGAACTGGGTCGTGCGCGGGTCGTCGCCGTAGGGCAGGTAGGGCGCCGCGCCGTCCGGCTCGGGTGCCGGGGTCTGCGCCCACACCCGCGGGTCGGGCGCGTAGGGCGACTGGGAGGGCTGTCCGTACAGCGGCTGCTCGTAGCCGCCCGGGGGCGGCGGGGGGTGCGCGGCGCGGTCGTAGAGCGCCTCGGCGACCGGGTCCTGGGCGGTCAGATCGTGTGCCCGGTAGGGATCCTGGTCGTAGGCGTCCTGGAGGTACATGTCCGCCGCTTGCTGCGGCGGCACCTGGCCGGGCTCGGGCGGCGTCTCGGGGTAGCCCGAGCCGGCCGCGCCCTGGCCGCGGTCACCGTCGTACGGCGCGTTCATGCCTTACCCCACCTCATCGTCCCGGGCCCACCGGCCACGACATCGCTCAACGGTCCACTCTCTCACCCGTCCCGGACGGGTCGGTGCTTTCCGGTGCGGTGTCCGGCGCAGGGTCACTCGGCTGCTCCGGGTCGTCTGCCCCGGGGGCGGAGTCGGACTCCTCCGGGAGACGGTCCCCGGGCTCGTCCGGGTTCCCCGGCCCGTCCGGGTCCTCCCCCGCGCTGCCCGCGCCGCCCTCCCCGGCCTGGCGGGCGGCCGCGCGCTTGCGCTGGGTGTACATCCGGAAGCCGGCGAGGACGAGGAGCAGCACACCGCCGCCGATGACCAGCATCACCGTGGGCGTGACCTCGGTGACCTTCACATCGAAGCTGACCGGGGCGCCGTACTCCTGGCCGTCCTCGGTGTACAGCTGGGCGATCACCGTGGCCCGGCCGTTGGCGTTGGCCGACGTGGTGAACTTCACCGACGCGGCGTGGCCGCCGGCGATGTCGACGGACTGCTCGGAGTAGGCCTTGCCGCCGATCTTCAGTCGGGTCGGCTGGGTCGAGGTGAGGCGCAGCACCAGATGACCGACCGGCTGGACGAGGTTGTTCTGGACGGTCACCGGGATGGTCGCGCTGCGTCCGGACAGCTTGGTCTCGGACTTGTCGATCAGCTTGACCTGTCCGGCCAGATCGTCCAGCCACGCCTCCACACCGCTGCGGAAGCTGTCCCCGGCCTCGCTCCGGCCCCGCCACGACGTGGACATCCCGCGGTTTATGGCCCGTCCGAACGGGGTGACCACGCGGGACTGGTCGGACAGGATCACCTGGAAGTCGTCGAGCTTGTCCTGGGTCCGGGCGATCTGCTGGAAAGCCGACACCGGCAGCTCCTGCCGGCGCAGGTACGAGGGGTAGACCGAGGTCGACGGGATGCGCGTGGTGGCGTTCGGGTCGGGCTTGGCCTTGGCCGCCGACGTCAGGTCCTGCGCCTGGGACCAGGTGCCGCCCTCCAGCGCCCGTACCGCCGCGGCCATCGCCTGCGCCTGGTCCGCCGTGGGCATGCGCTGCGGGGCGACGACGATGCTGCGCTGCCGGTCCGTCTGCGCGTTGATCTCAAGGCTCTGGGCCAGGAACTCCTGCACGGCGAGCGTGGCCGAGCCCGCCTTCGTCAGATCGCCTTCGAAGGCCGTGGACAGCTTGGCGTCGGCGACGACCGCCGTGGTGCCGCCGCCGACCGGACGGGCGGCGGAGGGCGTGTACGACAGGCCGGCCGTCTCCTGGAGGCTGTCGCCGCGGGTGATCACCCGGTCCGCGCCGGCGGAGGTCGCGACCCGCATGATCGACGGGTCCACGGCGCCGTTCACGGGCCAGGCGTAGTCGGTGCTCGGCGTGACGTGGAGCACGGTCTTCACCGTGATGGCGGCGACGTCCGTGGCGTCCTTGAGGTGGCTGAGGGAACCGGCGACGCTGGTGCCGCGGTGCGCGAGAGAGGCCACGTCCGGGTCGGCGAAGGGCAGCGCGACGACCTCCTTGCCCACCACCGCCTTCTGCAGGTTCGCCAGCCACTGCTTGGCGAGCGCCTGGTGCTCCTTGGGTCCGGGCACCGTGGTGTCGCCGTCGCCCTGCAACCGGTAGTTGCCCGATGCCATGGCGTCCACGGAGGCCAGCAGGTCCGGGTCGATCACCCAGGTGACGTCCAGGTCCTTGCCCAGGCTGACCATCTGGTCCAGGCGGCCGCCCGGCGCCAGCTCCTTGGCCAGGTCGTCGTCGAGGAACACCGGCGTCTGCAACTCGCCGGCGCCGGTCCTGGCCGTCATGTGGACGGTGGACAGCAGCGGCCACAGGAAGGTCGTCCTGGTCTTGGTGTCGGCGTCGGAGGGCTGCCACGGCAGGAACGTCCGCTGGATGCCGAGCACCTGCTGCCAGGGCTGGGCGGAGGTCTGCCCGGACAGGGCGACCCCGAACTCGTAGACGCCGTCCGCGCCGAGGTCGAGCTTGTCCACCGGCACGGAGATGCTGAAGTGCTCGGCGATGCCCGGCGCCAGCTTGGTGAACTTCTGCTCGTACTTGTCGCCCACCTCGGAGCCGGTGAGGCCCTGGACGTCGTCGGGGTGCCGGGCCACGTCGTTGATCCCCGAGCGGGTGTTCAGCCTCGGGCCGACCCGCAGGCCCACATGGGCGCCGGTCACGGCCTGCTTGCCGTTGTTGGTCACCGTGCCGGAGACGGTGAGGGTGTCACCGTCCGTGGGGGCGTTGGGGCTCAGCGAGTCCAGGGAGACGGACACCGGGTCCGCGCCCTCCGCCGCGGCGGGCGCGGCGGCGGGCAGCTGGAGCAGCCCGGCCAGCAGGGGCGCCCCGGCGAGCAGCGCTCCGGTGCGCCGCAGCCATCGGCGCGCAGGTGAGGCACTGGTCCCCTGGAAGTCAGCCGCCTCGGCCACGCGCTCGCCCGTCCCTCGTCGTCTCAGTGGTCGTCGGAATGTGCGTCCCCGCATGGTAACGATGTGCGCCGAGCGGAAGTGCCGCGGTCCAGGTCACAAGATCGCTGGACGGGACGACCCGTCCCCTATGTCCAGTATCGAGGGGAGTGCAGTCGTACGCCGCAAGAGCTGTACTTGCGCGGGTATGCCGGAACCCAGCCGCACCCCCGTTCCGGCAGGGGCCCTCGGCCTTATCGGGGAGCCTCGGAGGGCCTGGGCCACGTACCCTCTTCTGTTGTGCCGAACCCCAACGAAGACACTCCCTCCGCCCTGAGCCAGGCCCAGCAGCGTGCGGTCACCGAGCTGCTGCGGGTGGCGCCGGTCGCCGACGATCTCGCCCGCCGATTCCACGAGGCGGGGTTCTCCCTCGCCCTGGTCGGCGGATCGGTGCGCGACGCACTGCTCGGCCGGCTCGGCAATGATCTGGACTTCACCACCGATGCCCGCCCCGAGGACGTACTGAAGATCGTCCGGCCCTGGGCGGACGCCGTCTGGGAGGTGGGGATCGCCTTCGGTACCGTCGGCGCGAACAAGGGCGCCCGGGTCGGAGACGCCGACATGAACTTCCAGATCGAGATCACGACCTACCGGTCGGAGGCGTACGACCGCACCTCGCGCAAGCCCGAGGTGTCCTACGGCGACTCCATCGAGGAGGATCTGGTCCGCCGGGACTTCACGGTCAACGCGATGGCCGTGGCCCTGCCGGAGAAGGAGTTCATCGACCCGCACGGCGGCCTGGAGGACCTCGCGGCCCGCGTGCTGCGGACGCCGGGCACGCCGGAGGAGTCCTTCTCGGACGACCCGCTGCGGATGATGCGGGCCGCCCGGTTCGCCGCCCAGCTGGACTTCGAGGTCGCCCCCGAGGTCGTCGCCGCCATGACGGACATGGCCGAGCGCATCGAGATCGTCTCCGCGGAGCGGGTCCGGGACGAGCTGAACAAGCTGATCCTCTCCGACCACCCGCGCAAGGGGCTGACCCTTCTCGTCGGCACCGGGCTCGCCGACCATGTGCTGCCCGAGCTGCCGGCGCTGCGCCTGGAGAGCGACGAGCACCACCGGCACAAGGACGTCTACGAGCACACGCTGATCGTCCTGGAGCAGGCGATCGCGCTGGAGGAGAACGGCCCCGACCTCACGCTGCGGCTGGCCGCGCTGCTGCACGACATCGGCAAGCCGCGCACGCGCCGCTTCGAGAAGGACGGCCGGGTCTCCTTCCACCACCACGAGGTGGTCGGTGCCAAGATGACCAAGAAGCGCATGACCGCCCTGAAGTACTCCAACGAGCTGGTGAAGGACGTCTCGCGGCTGGTCGAACTCCATCTGCGCTTCCACGGCTACGGCACCGGGGAGTGGACGGACTCGGCGGTCCGCCGCTATGTGCGCGACGCGGGCCCCCTGCTGGAGCGCCTGCACAAGCTGACCCGCTCCGACTGCACGACCCGCAACAAGCGGAAGGCGGCCACGCTGTCCCGGGCCTATGACGGCCTGGAGGACCGCATTGCCCAGTTGCAGGAGCAGGAGGAGCTGGACTCGATCCGCCCGGACCTCGACGGCAACCAGATCATGGAGATCCTGGGCGTCAGCCCCGGCCCGGTGATCGGCAAGGCGTACAAGTTCCTGCTGGAGCTGCGGCTGGAGAACGGCCCGATGGAGCACGACGCCGCGGTGGCCGCGCTCAAGGAGTGGTGGGCCGGACAGGAATGAGGGATCGGTCCGGTCGTGGTTTCACGTGAAACATCCGCCGGGCCGACCGCGTCACGGGTCGATGTTTCACGTGAAACATCGACCCTCTTTCTGTTTCCCGGCCCCTCCCAGGAGCCGGTCGAAGTACGCCAGCCACAGGGCGACGACCGCGTAGATCACGGCGACCAGGGCGACCAGCAGCGGTGATCTGCCGTCCGGCGGGAGCATCAGGGCCGCCACGCCGGCCGCGCCGACGAAGGCCACATTGAAGAGGACGTCGTAGACGGAGAAGATCCGCCCGCGGAAGCCGTCGTCGACGCGGGACTGGACGACGGTGTCGGTCGCGATCTTGGCGCCCTGGGTGATCAGGCCCAGCACGAAGGCGGCGACCAGCAGCGGTGCGGTGGCGAACGGCAGACCGAGCGCGGGCTCCAGCAGGGAGGCCGCCGCCGAGCACACCACGATCCAGCGGATCGGTCCGAGCCGTCCCGTCGCCCAGGGCGTCACCGCGGCCGCCACGAAGAACCCGGCGCCGGACAGGGCCAGCGCCAGCCCGAGCAGCCGCAGCCCCTCCTCGGGGCCGGACGCGAGGGCGTAGCGGCACAGCATGAGGAGCAGGACGAGGAGTGCGCCGTAGCAGAAGCGCATCAGCGTCATCGAGGCCAGTGCCCAGGCCGCCTCCCTGCGCCGGGGTGCGGCCAGATGCCGTATGGCCGCGAGCAGATCACGGGCCGTGTCGGCGAGCGCGGTCATGAGGTGCGGTTGCAGTTGCTGCCGGTCGGGGCCGAGGAGGGCGGGCGCCATGCTCAGGGAGACCAGGCACGCGCACAGATACAGGAGGGCGCCCAGCAGCACCACCGCGGCGTCCGAGCCCGAGGACAGCAGCCGTACCGCGAAGGCGAGTCCGCCCCCGGCGGTCGCGGCGAGGGTGCCTGCCGTCGGGGACAGTGAGTTGGCGATCACCAGGCGCTCGGTGTCGACCACGCGGGGAAGCGCCGCGGACAGCCCGGCGAGGATGAAGCGGTTGACGGCCGTGACACACAGCGCGGAGGCGTAGAAGAGCCAGGCCGGGACATCCCCCGCCATGAGTACGGCCGTGCCGACGGCCAGCAGGGCGCGCAGCAGATTGCCGTACACGAACACCTGGCGTCGCCGCCAGCGGTCCAGCAGGACGCCCGCGAAGGGGCCGACGAGAGAGTAGGGGAGCAGCAGCACCGCCATCGCCGAGGCGATCGCGGCCGCCGAGGTCTGCTTCTCCGGGGAGAAGACGACGTAGGCGGCGAGCGCGACCTGGTAGACACCGTCGGCACCCTGGGACAGCAGACGGACGTACAGCAGGCGCCGGAAGTACCGCAGGCGCAACAGGACGCGCAGGTCACGGACGACGGGCATGGGGCACAGCCTCACATATGCGGAAGGTCCCCGGGGCGGACCCGGGGACCTTCTCAGCCCTGGCAGGAGCGATTTTGTACGAGCGGTTCCCCGTGGCACGCCGCGCTCCGAAGAGCCGGCGCGCCACGCCGTCAGACGGTGCCGAGCTTCAGGGCAGTGTGCCCTGTCGATCTAGCGCGCTGCGCCCTGTCGACCTAGCGCGCCGCGCCCTGTCGATCTAGCGCTCGACGTCGCCGCGGATGAACTTCTCGACGTTCTCGCGGGCCTCGTCGTCGAAGTACTGGACCGGCGGGGACTTCATGAAGTAGGAGGACGCGGAGAGGATCGGGCCGCCGATGCCGCGGTCCTTGGCGATCTTCGCGGCACGCAGGGCGTCGATGATGACACCGGCGGAGTTCGGGGAGTCCCAGACCTCAAGCTTGTATTCCAGGTTCAGCGGGACGTCACCGAAGGCACGGCCCTCAAGGCGGACGTAGGCCCACTTGCGGTCGTCCAGCCAGGCCACGTAGTCGGACGGGCCGATGTGGACGTTCTTCTCGCCGAGGTCCCGGTCGGGGATCTGGGAGGTGACGGCCTGCGTCTTGGAGATCTTCTTGGACTCCAGGCGCTCGCGCTCAAGCATGTTCTTGAAGTCCATGTTGCCGCCGACGTTCAGCTGCATCGTGCGGTCCAGGATGACACCGCGGTCCTCGAACAGCTTCGCCATGACGCGGTGCGTGATGGTGGCGCCGACCTGGGACTTGATGTCGTCACCGACGATCGGCACACCGGCCTCGGTGAACTTGTCCGCCCACTCCTTGGTGCCGGCGATGAAGACCGGAAGGGCGTTGACGAAGGCGACCTTGGCGTCGATGGCGCACTGGGCGTAGAACTTCGCCGCGTCCTCGGAGCCGACCGGCAGGTAGCAGACCAGGACGTCGACCTGCTTGTCCTTCAGGATCTGGACGATGTCGACCGGCTCGGCCTCGGACTCCTCGATGGTCTGGCGGTAGTACTTGCCCAGGCCGTCGAGGGTGTGGCCGCGCTGCACCGTGACACCGCTGTTGGGCACGTCGCAGATCTTGATGGTGTTGTTCTCGGAGGCGCCGATCGCGTCCGCGAGGTCGAGGCCGACCTTCTTGGCGTCCACGTCGAACGCGGCCACGAACTCGATGTCGCGCACGTGGTAGTCACCGAACTGCACGTGCATCAGGCCGGGGACCTTGGACGTCGCGTCGGCGTCCTTGTAGTACTCGACTCCCTGCACCAGCGACGCGGCGCAGTTGCCCACGCCGACGATGGCTACGCGAACCGAACCCATTCCGGTTGCTCCCTGTGTGTACGAGTGAGGCCCTGACTGGGACTCACGTGGCGGTGTCGCCGGGCGTATCCGTCCGGGAGGTGCTCCCGGGACGGGGCAGGCCGCCCGTCGATCCAGTGGTGGTGTCCTGTCGAGCGGGCCCCCCGGACGCGGAACCCCTCAGGTCCCGTCCGGCTCGCTCGCTCTCGATGAGCTCGTTCAGCCAGCGCACTTCGCGCTCCACGGACTCCATCCCGTGGCGCTGGAGCTCAAGTGTGTAGTCGTCCAGGCGCTCCCGCGTCCGAGCCAGGGAGGCGCGCATCTTCTCCAGGCGCTCCTCCAGACGGCTGCGCCGGCCCTCCAGCACGCGCATGCGCACATCGCGCGAGGTCTGCCCGAAGAAGGCGAACCGTGCGGCGAAGTGCTCGTCCTCGTACGCGTCGGGACCGGTCTGCGAGAGCAGATCCTCGAAGTGCTCCTTACCCTCCGCCGTCAACCGGTAGACGATCTTGGCGCGGCGTCCGGCGAGGGGAGCGGCGAGGGCGTCCTCGTGGGTGTTGCCCGGTTCCTCGGTCAACCAGCCGCTCGCGACCAGCGTCTTGAGGCAGGGGTACAGGGTTCCGTAGCTGAACGCACGGAACACACCCAGGGACGTGTTGAGTCGTTTACGAAGTTCGTAACCGTGCATAGGAGACTCGCGCAGCAGGCCGAGCACGGCGAATTCGAGGATGCCGGAGCGCCTGCTCATCGTCGCCTCCTCCCGGCCCCGCGGGTTCCACCGCGGGTCTCCCAGTGCCTCTCAGCGTCTTTATCTCGCGCTGATGTATCGACTCGATACATCACGACGATAGAACGGTGACTCGCGTGCGACAAGAGGGACGGTGGTGAACGGGATCACATAACGGATTCGTAGGAGGCAACTTGCCTGGTTTGCGGTGAACTTCGGGGCTCGGCAGGTTTTGGCGATGCGTAGTCTGTGCGGCATGCAGACCACCGGGAACCATGCGACGCCTGGGGAGCGTCGTCGTCCCCGGTGCAGTACGGGTGAATGCGCGACCGACCACATCCGTACGCCGGGGGGACCGGAAACCAGCCGCCAGTCCAGGCGCGCAAGGGTGCGCCTGCCCGAGGAGTAATCGTTCGATGAGCGAGCACCGTCGCAAACCGCCGCAGCCGCAGGGAGGCGGACGTGCCGCGGCCCGACGCGGCCAGCCCGGTTCGTCCCCCGGCCGCCGCGCGGCACCGCGAGGCGCCAGCGGATCGCCTGCCGACTCTCCGGGAGACGAGGGGCGGTCGCTCGGCGGCCGCGCCGAGGCCCGGCGCGCGGCCCAGAGAAGCGGCGGAGGACGCCGCAGAGCCGATCCCGTCGGCCGCCGCGGCGGCCCGGGCGGCCCGTCCGGGCCCGGACGCGGCCGGGGGCGCACAGCCCCGCCCGGCAAGAAACGGATCATCGACTATCCCCGCGCGGACAAGTACGGGTGGCACCGGTGGGTGCCGTCCTGGAAGCTCGTGTCGGGGATGTTCATCGGCTTCGTGGGCTGCCTGGTGGCTGTCGCCGGCATCGGGTACGCGATGGTGAGCGTCCCCGACGTGGCCAAGACCGCGCAGGCGCAGAACAACGTCTACTACTGGTCCGACGGATCGGTGATGGTCGCGACCGGTGGTGAGACCAACCGCCAGATCATCAACTACGAGGACATCCCCAAGGAGATGCGCTACGCCGTCATCTCCCAGGAGAACAAGACCTTCGAGACCGACAGCGGCGTGGACCCGGCGGGTATCGCGCGAGCGGTGTTCAACATGGCCCGGGGCGGTCAGACGCAGGGTGGTTCGACGATCACCCAGCAGTACGTCAAGAACGCCATGCTCGATGACCAGTCGCAGACCATCTCCCGCAAGTTCAAGGAGATCTTCGTCGCGATCAAGGTGGGCGCCACGGTCCCCAAGCCGAAGATCATGGCCGGTTACCTGAACTCGGCGTACTTCGGCCGCGGCGCCTACGGCATCCAGGCGGCCTCTCGCGCCTACTTCAACATCGACGCCAAGGACCTCAACCCCGGCCAGTGCGCCTTCCTCGCGGCGATGCTGAAGGGTGCCACCTACTTCGACCCGGCCGGCGCGACCTCCCTGGACCCCGCCGCCACGGCCGAGGCGAACAAGAGGCGCGCCCTGGGGCAGATGCAGGACACCCTCGACAAGATGGTCAAGTACGGCCACCTGAGCGCCGAGGAGCGTGCGAAATACACCACGCTCCCCCACTCGCAGAACCCGCGGTCCAACAGCCGGCTCAGCGGCCAGGTCGGTTACCTGGTCGACCTCGCCAAGTCCTACCTGATCAACAACAGCGACAAGACCCATATCACCGCGGACGATCTGCAGAAGGGCGGCTACCGGATCCACACGACCTTCGACAAGAAGAAGGTCGACGCGCTGGAAGCGGCCGTCAAGAAGGTCCAGAAGTCGAACATCGACCCCAAGCGGCGTCCGAAGTACGACACCTACGTCCAGTTCGGCGGTGCCTCGGTCGAGCCGTCGTCGGGTGCCATCAAGGCCATCTACGGCGGTGTGGACGCGACCAAGCACTTCACCGACAACGCCGACTCGACCGGTGCCCAGGTGGGTTCGACGTTCAAGCCCTTCGTGCTGGCCGCCTCGATGAAGTGGGGCGTGCGCGACCCGCACGGCCCGCCCTCGCAGGGCGAGGACGAGCGCACGATCGCCTCTCCCAAGAGCCTGTACAGCGGCAAGAACAAGCTCAAGATCGAGAACTACGACCACACCGTCTGGACGGACAAGGACGGCAAGGAGTGGCTCCAGACCAACGACGGCGATGAGTCCGTCGGCGACGCGCCGGACTACAAGATCGACCTTCGTGAGGCGATGCAGTACTCGGTGAACTCCGCCTATGTGCAGCTCGGCATGGACGTGGGCCTGGACAAGGTCGAGCAGTCCGCGCTGGACGCGGGCCTGCTGAAGAGC
This sequence comes from Streptomyces sp. NPDC001056, assembly GCF_053598955.1. NCBI lineage: Bacteria > Bacillati > Actinomycetota > Actinomycetes > Kitasatosporales > Streptomycetaceae > Streptomyces > Streptomyces sp. NPDC001056. Next base: position 372,374 of record NZ_JBSFLI010000001.1, read on the forward strand.
AGCCTGGCCAGTTCCGACTACCCGTCCTTCTCGATCGGAACCTCCGACCCGAGCGCCATCCGCATGGCCGGGGCCTACGGCACCTTCGCCAACAGCGGCAGGCAGAACGACCCGTACTCGGTCGACAAGGTCGAGAGCAAGGACGGGGTCGTCTACAAGCACGAGGCGAAGCCGAAGGATGCCTACCCCGCGAACGTGGCGAACAACGTCACCGACGTCCTGCGGACCGTGGTCGACAAGGGCACGGGTACCAACGCCCGGCTGCCCGGCCGCGAGGTGGCCGGCAAGACCGGTACCACCGACGGCAACAAGTCGGCCTGGTTCGTCGGCTACACCCCGCAGCTGTCCACCGCGATCACCATGTTCCGCCTGGACGACAACGCGAACAACAAGCAGCGTTCGTTCCTGGAGATGTACGGAACGGGTGGCCAGAAGCAGATCCACGGCGCCTCGTTCCCGTCGGAGATCTTCCACGACTACATGACCCAGGCGCTGGAGGGTCAGCCGGCGCTGACGTTCCCGGCACCCCAGCCCATCGGCATGGTGCTGAACCCCGAGCCGAGCCCGACGCCGAAGCCGTCGGCCACGCAGAGCCCGTCGGCCACCCCGTCCACGAGCCCGTCGCCGAGCGGCAGCGCCTCCCCGAGCCCGTCGAACAGCCAGACCTGTGGCTTCTTCGGCTGCACCGACGGCGGCAACGGCAACGGCGGCGGCAACGGCAACGGCGCCGGCGGGGCCGGCACCGGAGGCGTGGACGGCGGGACGACACCCTCGCCGACGAGCACCGATCCCACCACTGGCGGCACCCGGGGCAACGGCAACGGAGGAACCCTCTGGGGAGGCGCGACGGGCTAGCCCGGCCGCCCGACCGATTGGCGGTCATATCGCCCGCCATGCGTGTTTCACGTGAAACAGGGGCCGCCGCACCCACCAGGTGCGGCGGCCCTCCGCGTTTTCATGGGTGGGTACGGCAGGATGTGGCCCATGCCCAGTGCAGAGATGACACCCCCGGGCGTGTACGAGCCCGAGCCGGAGCGGTCCGCCCCACCGGAGCCGGTACGTCCGACCAGGGAGGACGAGGTCGCGGAGGCCGGCAGTGAGCTGGTCGGCGGCCCCATCGGGCGGTACGCCCTGCTCGGGACCTCCTGGTGGACGCCCGTACGGGTCGTCGTGCTCGTGGCGATCGGCATGTTCGCCCTCGGGATGGTCCAGAAGGTGCCGTGCTACCGCAGCGCCTGGTTCTTCGGCGCGAGCTCCCAGTACACGAAGGCGTGCTACTCGGACATCCCGCACCTCTACCAGGGCCGTGGCTTCGCCGACCATCTCGTGCCCTACTTCGACCGGCTCCCGGACGCCCTCTCCGGCGGCATGGGCTATCTCGAATACCCGGTGCTGACCGGAGTGTTCATGCAGGTGGCTTCCTGGCTGACCCCGCACGGCATGGGTATCCAGCACCAGGAGCAGTGGTACTGGTTCGTCAACGCCGCGATGCTGATGGTCTGCACGGCCGTACTCGCCGTCTGTGTGGCCCGCACCCACCGCAGGCGCCCCTGGGACGGCCTGCTGGTCGCCCTGGCACCCGCCGCGGCGCTGACCGCCACCATCAACTGGGACCTGCTGGCGGTGGCGCTGACGGCCGCCGCGATGCTGATGTGGGCCCGCGGCCGCCCGATCGCCTTCGGTGTCCTCCTGGGGCTCGCCACGGCCGCCAAGCTCTACCCCGTGCTGCTGCTCGGTCCGCTGTTCGTGTTGTGCTGGCGGGCCGGCAAATGGCGGGCCTTCGGGGAGGCCGTGGTGGGGACGGCGGGCGCCTGGCTGATGGTGAACCTGCCGGTGATGCTGTTCGCCTTCCCGGGCTGGTCGAAGTTCTACACGTTCAGCCATGACCGGGGCGTCGACTTCGGCTCGTTCTGGCTGATCTGGTCCCAGAACTCGAACCACCCGCCGAGCACCGACTTCGTGAACACCGCCGCCACCGTGCTGGTGGTGCTGTGCTCCCTCGGCATCGCCGTGCTCACGTTCACCGCCCCGCGCCGGCCGCGCTTCGCCCAGCTGGCCTTCCTGATCGTGGCGGTCTTCATCCTCACCAACAAGGTCTACTCGCCGCAGTACGTGCTCTGGCTGGTGCCGCTGGCGGCCCTCGCCCGGCCCAGGTGGCGGGACTTCCTGATCTGGCAGGCCTGCGAGGTGGCGTACTTCCTCGGCATCTGGATGTACCTCGCCTACACGACCAGCGGAGACGCCCACAAGGGCCTGCCGACGCACGGCTACCAGTGGGCGATCGTGCTGCACCTGCTGGGCACGCTGTACCTGTGCGCCGTCGTCGTGCGCGACATCCTCATGCCGGAGCGGGACGTGGTGCGCCGGACCGGGGACGACGATCCCTCCGGCGGGGTGCTCGACGGGGCGGAGGACGTCTTCGCGCTCGCCGTCGTGACCCGTCCGCCCCGGCACGCCGCCCACCACGAGGCGCCGCAGGTGGAGTGGGGCAGGCCGGAAGGGGCGCCGCGACAGGGCGGTTCGCTGTGAGCGAACGGCCCCCGCGGGCGCGAACGAGGGCATGAGGAAGGCCGTACACGGAACCGTGTACGGCCTTCCCGCTGTTGTCGGTCAGCGGCCCGTGAGAGGGGCCTCAGCAGTCCACGATGCGGTCGAACTGCGTGGTGGTGTGCCGCAGATGGGCCACCAGCTCGTCGCCGACCTTGGGCTCCGGGGCGTCCGAGGGGACGAACAGGATCGACACCTGCATGTGCGGCGGCTCGGCGAACCAGCGCTGCTTGCCGCCCCAGACGAACGGGGAGAGGTTCCGGTTGACCGTGGCCAGACCGGCGCGGGCGACGCCCTTGGCGCGCGGCATGACGCCGTGCAGGGCCTTCGGGGCCTCCAGGCCCACCCCGTGCGACGTACCGCCCGCCACGACCACCAGGTAGCCGTCGGAGGCCGCCTTCTGCTGCCGGTAGCCGAACCGGTCGCCCTTGGTCACCCGTGTGACGTCCAGGACGGCGCCGCGGTACTCGGTGGCCTCGTGGTCCCCCAGCCACAGCCGCGTACCGATACGGGCGCGGAACCGGGTCTGCGGGAACTGCTGCTGGAGCCGCACGAGTTCGTCGGCCTTGAGGTGGCTGACGAACATCGTGTGCAGCGGCAGCCGGGCCGCGCGCAGCCGGTCCATCCAGCCGATGACCTCCTCGACGGCGTCCGAGCCGTCGGTGCGGTCCAGCGGCAGATGGATGGCGAAGCCCTCCAGACGGACGTTCTCTATGGCCTGGTGCAGCTGCGGCAGATCCTGCTCGCTGATGCCGTGCCGCTTCATCGAGGACATCACCTCGATGACGACGCGGGCGCCCACCAGGCCGTACACGCCGTCGATCGAGGAGACCGAGCGGACGACCCGGTCGGGCAGCGGCACCGGCTCCTCGCCGCGCCGGTAGGGCGTCAGCACCAGAAGGTCGCCGCCGAAGTAGTCCTTGACGCGCGCGGCCTCGTACGTGGTGCCGACGGCGAGCAGGTCCGAGCCGAGCCGGGTGGCCTCCTCCGAGAGCCGTTCGTGCCCGAAGCCGTAGCCGTTGCCCTTGCAGACCGGGACCAGGCCCGGGAACTGCTCCTGCACGTGCTTGTGGTGCGCCCGCCAGCGCGCGGTGTCGACGTAGAGCGTGAGCGCCATGGCCGGACCCGGACCCTTTCTCGTGGCTGAGGTGTATCGGGGGTGTGAGTGCTGTGCACCCTATGGAATCAAACGCCGGCGGCTCAGCGGCGCGACATGTAGATGTCGAGCGCCTTGTGGAGCAGCTTGTTCAGCGGGAAGTCCCATTCGCCCAGGTACTCGGCGGCCTGTCCGCCCGTGCCGACCTTGAACTGGATCAGGCCGAACAGGTGGTCGGACTCGTCCAGCGAGTCGGAGATGCCGCGCAGGTCGTAGACGGTCGCCCCGAGCGCGTAGGCGTCGCGCAGCATCCGCCACTGCATCGCGTTCGAGGGACGGACCTCGCGGCCGATGTTGTCGGAGGCGCCGTAGGAGTACCAGACATGCCCGCCGACGATCAGCATCGTGGCCGCGGACAGGTTCACGCCGTTGTGCCGGGCGAAGTACAGCCGCATGCGGTTGGGGTCCTCGGTGTTGAGGGCCGTCCACATACGCTGGAAGTACGACAGCGGGCGCGGCCGGAAGTGGTCGCGCACAGCCGTGATCTCGTACAGCCGCTGCCACTCGGCGAGGTCCTGGTAGCCGCCCTGGACGACCTCGACGCCGGCCTTCTCGGCCTTCTTGATGTTGCGGCGCCACAGCTGGTTGAAGTTCTTGTGGACCTCTTCCAGGGAGCGGTTCGCCAGCGGCACCTGGTAGACGTAGCGGGGCTGCACGTCGCCGAAGCCGGCGCCGCCGTCCTCGCCCTGCTGCCAGCCCATGCGGCGCAGCTTGTCGGCGACCTCGAAGGCGCGCGGCTCGATGTAGTCGGCCTCCAGGTCGCGCAGGCGCTTGACGTCCTGGTCCTGGATGCCCTTCTTGATCGTCTCGGCGTTCCAGCGCCGGATGATCACCGGAGGGCCCATCTTCACGGAGAAGGCGCCCTGCTGCTTCAGGTGCGCGAGCATCGGCTGGATCCAGTCGTCCAGGTTCGGCGCGTACCAGTTGATGACCGGGCCCTCGGGCAGATAGGCGAGGTAGCGCTTGATCTTGGGCAGTTGGCGGTAGAGGACCAGGCCCACGCCGACCAGCTGACCGCTGCGCTCGTCGAACCAGCCGAGGCTCTCCGAACGCCACTCCGCCTTGACGTCTGCCCAGGCCGGGACCTGCATGTGGCTCGCCGCCGGCAGGCTCTGGATGTAGGCCAGATGCTGCTCGCGGCTGATGGTCCTCAGGGTCAGGCTCATGTCGGGGCGCTCCTCGGGCTGGTGTGTCCCCATGGGTACAGGGGCTCCGGCTCTCGCGCCGAAGCCTACTGCGCCCGGTGAGCGCCCCGATGGGGCGGACGGCTTAGAAGAGCCCGCCTCAGAAGAGTCCGCCGAACAGTCCGCCGTTCGACATGCCGATCAGCAGGCCGACTCCGGAGGCGCCGAGGCCCAGTATCAGCCCGAAGCGTTCGCGCGTGGTCACGGAGACCCACTGCCCGTACGCGCCGGTGAGGATTCCGACCAGACCGGCCCAGGACGTGAGCAGGTGCAGGCCGGGGAAGAACGCGGTGATGAAGGACAGCAGGCCCAGGACCAGCGTCACGGCCATCAGGATGTCCGGGAGCGGATGGGTCTTGCCGTCGGTGGCGAAGAGGGATCCGGCGGTGTTCGGCTGCAAAGCCTGTGCCATAGGGCACCTCCTGCGGAAGGCGGCGCATCGTAGCGCCGTACACACCCGACGTGTACAGATTGACGGCCCTCACGGCCGGATTTCAACCGGAAGCGGGTGTGCGGGTAGTCTGTACCGTCTGCACCGGTGTCTGCCCGGATCCGCGGCGGGGAATCCCCGCGGAGCCCTGATCGTCAGTGGAAACCCCTGATTGTCAGTGCCGGCCGATACCGTTGCGAACGCATTACGACCCTCCTGCCACGGAACGACCGTGGCCGCTGAGTCCAAAGGAGGTGGGTTCCACATGCGTCACTACGAGGTGATGGTCATCCTCGACCCCGATCTGGAGGAGCGCGCTGTCTCCCCGCTGATCGAGACCTTCATGTCCGTCGTCCGCGATGGCGGCGGCAAGGTGGAGAAGGTCGACACCTGGGGCCGTCGTCGTCTCGCCTACGAGATCAAGAAGAAGCCCGAGGGCATCTACTCGGTCATCGACCTGCAGGCCGAGCCTGCGGTCGTCAAGGAGCTCGACCGCCAGATGAACCTGAACGAGTCGGTCCTCCGGACCAAGGTCCTCCGTCCCGAGATGCACTGAGCCCCGGCTCAGCTGATCCCGGGATTCGAGTAGCAGCAAGCAGCCAGCAGCAAACCCGCCGAGAGGTTCCCCCATGGCAGGCGAGACCGTCATCACGGTCATCGGCAATCTTGTCGACGACCCCGAGCTGCGCTTCACCCCGTCCGGTGCGGCGGTCGCGAAGTTCCGTGTCGCGTCCACTCCCCGCACCTTCGACCGTCAGACCAACGAGTGGAAGGACGGCGAGAGCCTGTTCCTGACCTGCTCGGTCTGGCGCCAGGCGGCGGAGAACGTCGCCGAGTCGCTCCAGCGAGGCATGCGCGTGATCGTGCAGGGCCGGCTGAAGCAGCGGTCCTACGAGGACCGTGAGGGCGTCAAGCGCACGGTCTACGAGCTGGACGTCGACGAGGTCGGCCCCAGCCTGCGCAATGCCACGGCCAAGGTCACCAAGACCTCCGGCGGTGGCGGCGGCCGCGGTGGCCAGGGCGGTTACGGCGGCGGTGGCGGCCAGGGTGGCGGCGGCTGGGGCGGTGGCCCCGGTGGCGGCCAGCAGGGTGGCGGCGCTCCGGCCGACGACCCGTGGGCGACCGGCGCTCCCGCCGGTGGCAACCAGGGTGGTGGCGGCGGCTGGGGCGGTGGCTCCGGCGGCAGCGGCGGCGGCTACTCGGACGAGCCTCCTTTCTAAGGGCTCGTATCCCACACTTCTTGATCACACAGGAGAGACACCATGGCGAAGCCGCCTGTGCGCAAGCCGAAGAAGAAGGTCTGCGCTTTCTGCAAGGACAAGGTCACGTACGTGGACTACAAGGACACGAACATGCTGCGGAAGTTCATTTCCGACCGCGGCAAGATCCGTGCCCGCCGCGTGACCGGCAACTGCACGCAGCACCAGCGTGACGTCGCCACGGCCGTGAAGAACAGCCGTGAGATGGCGCTGCTGCCCTACACGTCCACCGCGCGATAAGGGAAGGGTGACCGACTCATGAAGATCATCCTCACCCACGAGGTCTCCGGCCTCGGTGCCGCCGGCGACGTCGTCGACGTCAAGGACGGCTACGCTCGCAACTACCTGATCCCGCGGAAGTTCGCTATCCGCTGGACCAAGGGTGGCGAGAAGGACGTCGCGCAGATCCGTCGCGCGCGCAAGATCCACGAGATCCAGACCATCGAGCAGGCCAACCAGGTCAAGGCCCAGCTCGAAGGCGTGAAGGTCCGTCTGGCCGTTCGCTCCGGCGACGCCGGTCGTCTCTTCGGCTCCGTCACCCCGGCTGACATCGCGTCCGCGATCAAGGCTTCCGGTGGCCCCGAGGTCGACAAGCGCCGCATCGAGCTGTCCGCCCCGATCAAGACCCTGGGCGCCCACGAGACGTCCGTGCGTCTGCACCCCGAGGTGGCCGCCAAGGTCAACATCGAGGTCGTCTCGGCGTGACCCGGCGCTCGGTCTGAGCAGCTGGGAGAGGGGCCGTACCCATCGCGGGTACGGCCCCTCTCCCACGCCCGGGGCACGAGGGGCACCGCCGGATGTTTCACGTGAAACGGTCAGCGGGTCGCGCCCGTCACGAGCCAGCGGCCCGAGCGGCTACGCCACCACAGGGTCGCCATGCGGACGGTCATCATCAGCGTCATCGCCGCCCAGAGCGCGGTCAGGCCGCCGCCGAGCGCCGGGACGAGCAGGGCCGCCGGTACGAACACCGCCAGGGTCAGCAGCATCGCCCAGGCCAGGTACGGCCCGTCGCCCGCGCCCATCAGGACGCCGTCCAGGACGAAGACGATCCCGCAGACGGGCTGCGACAACGCCACCATCAGCAGCGCGGGCAGCGCCGCGTCCCTGACCACCGGATCACCGGTGAACAGCGGGAGGAAGAGCGGCCGGGCGGCCACGACGAGCAGTCCGAGTACGAAACCGGTGGCGATGCCCCACTGGACCATCCGCCGGCAGGCCTCGCGGGCGCCCTGGGTGTCGTCCGCACCGAGGTAGCGGCCGATGATGGCCTGCCCCGCGATGGCGATGGCGTCGAGCGCGAAGGCCAGCAGGCTCCACAGGGACAGGATGATCTGGTGGGCGGCCATGTCGGCGTCACCGAGCCGGGCCGCGACGGCGGTGGCGATCATCAGGATCGCGCGCAGCGACAGGGTGCGGACCAGGAGCGGGACCCCGGCCTGTGCCGAGGCCCGGATGCCGGCCGCGTCCGGCCGCAGGGACGCCCCGTGTCGACGCGCGCCGCGTACGACCACGGTCAGATAGACGGCCGCCATGCCGCACTGTGCGATGACCGTGCCCCAGGCCGAGCCGGCGATGCCCAGTCCGGCGCCGTAGACCAGGCTCGCGTTCAGGGCGGCGTTGGCGAGGAAGCCGGCGACGGCGACGTAGAGCGGAGTCCTGGTGTCCTGGAGACCGCGCAGCACTCCGGTGGCGGCGAGCACCATGAGCATGGGCGGGATGCCGAGGGCGGAGAGCCGCAGATAGGTCGTGGCGTACGGGGCCGCGGTCGGGGAGGCGCCGAAGAGGTCCACGATGCGGGGAGCCGACGGAAGGACCACCGCGATGACGGCGATCCCGAGCAGCAGTGCCAGCCAGATGCCGTCCATGCCCTGGCGGATGGCGCCCTGGCGGTCGCCCGCTCCCACCCGGCGGGCCACGGCGGCCGTGGTGGCGTAGGCGAGGAAGACGAAGACGCTCACGGCGGTGGTGAGGAGGGCGGAGGCGACGCCGAGACCGGCGAGCTGGGCGGTGCCGAGGTGGCCGACAATGGCGCTGTCCGCCATGACGAAGAGCGGCTCGGCGACGAGCGCGCCGAAGGCCGGGACGGCCAGCGCGACGATCTCTCGGTCGTGCCGCCGGCGGGTGGCCACGGGGATCTCGGGAGCCTGGGTCATAGGGGCCAATGTAATCGTCCACAGGTAAGAGATGCAATTGCGTTGTGACCCTTACTTGTGATCCCGGCCGCTGTCCGCTCGCGCACCGTTCGAACCGATCTTGGCCCGACCGGCAAAGTTTTTCTTCTGCACAGCCGGTGGACGCTGAATGCGCAGGTCAGCGACGTGGTGTGGAGGGGAGGGAGGGCTTGTTCACAGGGCTGTCCACTGGGTCGTGCACAGGTTTCGGCGAGTTCTCCACAGCATCGGGGCCGTCGTCCACATGGCCTGTGGATAACCAGATTGGCTGACGCCCCCGACGGGCCTACCGTGGTCCGGCGCCCGCTCCTTCTCCGGGCCCCGGTGGGCGTTCCCTCCGAGGCTCGGGAAACGGCACAAAACCGACGCGCCTTGAGCGGAGTCGGGCCGCTCGATTTGTCAGTGTCGTGCCGTACAAAAGAGGACACGGCGAGGTCCGCCGTGTGACGGGAGGAGGTGGCTCGGTGAGCATTTCCGAGCCCTTGGACGATCCGTGGGCCGACAGCGGGCCCAGTGATCGTCTGCCGGCCTCCCGTCGGCGACCCGAGGGCGGCCGTGGTCGTGACGACCAGCACGACCGGGGCCGGGACAACACCGGCTGGGACGGCGGCGGTTCCGCCTTCGAGCGGGTGCCCCCGCAGGACCTCGACGCCGAGCAGTCGGTGCTCGGCGGCATGCTGCTGTCCAAGGACGCCATCGCCGACGTCGTGGAGATCCTCAAGGGCCACGACTTCTACAAGCCCGCGCACGAGACGATCTACCAGGCCATCCTGGACGTCTATGCCAAGGGCGAGCCGGCCGACCCGATCACCATCGCCGCGGAACTCACCAAGCGCGGCGAGATCAACAAGGTCGGCGGTGCCGCGTATCTGCACAGCCTCGTCCAGACCGTGCCGACCGCGGCCAACGCCGAGTACTACGCGGAGATCGTCCACGAGCGCGCCGTGCTGCGCCGCCTGGTGGAGGCCGGCACGCGGATCACGCAGATGGGATACGCGGCCGACGGCGACGTGGACGAGATCGTCAACAGCGCCCAGGCCGAGATCTACGCCGTCACCGAGCAGCGCACCAGCGAGGACTATCTGCCGCTGGGCGACATCATGGAGGGCGCGCTCGACGAGATCGAGGCGATCGGCTCGCGCAGCGGTGAGATGACCGGTGTGCCGACCGGGTTCACCGACTTCGACTCGCTCACCAACGGGCTGCACCCGGGTCAGATGATCGTCATCGCGGCCCGCCCCGCCATGGGTAAGTCGACACTCGCACTGGACTTCGCGCGGGCCGCGTCGATCAAGCACAACCTGCCGAGCGTCATCTTCTCGCTCGAAATGGGGCGCAACGAGATCGCGATGCGTCTGCTGTCCGCCGAGGCCCGGGTCGCCCTGCACCACATGCGCTCCGGGACGATGACCGACGAGGACTGGACGCGGCTCGCCCGCCGCATGCCGGACGTCTCGGCCGCACCGCTCTACATCGACGACTCCCCGAACCTGTCGATGATGGAGATCCGCGCCAAGTGCCGCCGCCTCAAGCAGCGCAACGACCTTAAGCTCGTCGTCATCGACTACCTCCAGCTGATGCAGTCCGGCGGCTCCAAGCGCGCCGAGAGCCGCCAGCAGGAGGTCTCGGACATGTCCCGTAACCTCAAGCTCCTCGCCAAGGAGCTGGAGATCCCGGTCATCGCGCTGTCCCAGCTGAACCGTGGCCCCGAACAGCGCACCGACAAGAAGCCGATGGTCTCCGACCTGCGTGAGTCCGGCTCGATCGAGCAGGACGCGGACATGGTCATCCTGCTGCACCGCGAGGACGCCTACGAGAAGGAGTCCCCCCGCGCAGGCGAGGCCGACCTGATCGTCGCCAAGCACCGTAACGGCCCCACCGCCACCATCACGGTCGCCTTCCAGGGCCACTACTCCCGCTTCGTGGACATGGCCCAGACCTGATCGGCCACGGGCAGGCGCTCACCACCAGATGCATTCGGTCCTCTCGTCGTGGCCGTCGTCCGGAAGGCCCGTGTAGACGCGCAGGGCGGCCCTGCTGTCGGGCAACTGCCGGTTCCTGAGGGACTCTTCGAACTTCTTGCCGTAGGCGCCCCAGGGGCCGGACCTCACGAAGGCCCGGAGGAGGCGTCGCTGTCCCTCGGTGAGTTCGGGGAACGAGGGGATGCCGTGCCGGAAGGGCTCGGCGAAGGCCACGGCCAGTGCGGTCTTCGCCGTCCATTCCGTGTGGTTGGCGGGCATCACCGTCAGGCAGTCGGCCACACCGCGGAGCACGGTTTCCCGGTCGTGGGCGGAGAGCGACAGAAGAGAGCGACTGATGTAGCCGGGGAGGTCGCCCTCGTTGTAGTCGATGTCCGGCTTCGGGGGGTCGGCCGCCGCCGCGGCGAGCTCGGCGATCACCCGCTCGGTCAGCTCGGTGCCGAGCCCGTCGGTGCCCTCGGCGCTGCTGATCCGGGCCAGCGCGGTCGCCGCCGCCCAGCGGATCAAGGGCTCCGCGGCGTCCAGGTGGGAGCTGAGCCGTGGCGTGAGAGTCAGGTCGCCGAGCAGGCCGACCGCCACCAGGGCGGTGGCGGTCACTGTCACCGAGTCCTCGATCCGCAGGCGGTCGAGGAGGAGGGGCAGGGTGGTGGCCGCTTCTTCGGGGAACCAGGCCGACAGGTAGGCGGTCCCGGTCCGGACGGCGGGGTCGGGATCGTCGAGGAGCGGGAGCAGGCCGGGCAGTTCGGCGCGGACCGCGTCGTAGGAGAGCAGGGCGCTCGCCCGGGAGTCCATCAGCCGTCCGGCGGCCCACTCCGCTCGGATCTCCCTGATCCTTTCGCGCTTCTCCTCGTCGGGCTCGACGGCTATGCGCTCGTCGTACCAGGCCAGCGCCTCATCCATGCTCAGTTCGGCGGCCGCCGCGCGCCAGGCCTTGATGTCGATGCCCTGGGGCAGGTCGTATTCGTCGTGCCAGTCGATCGCAAGTCTGGTCAGCAGCGACAGCACCTCGTCCCGGACCGCGCGGGGGCCGGCCAGGGCGATACGAGCCAGAAAGGGCACGGCGTACGGTGACGCGGAGTATCGGGTGCCTTGGTGGAAGATGTTGCCGGACAGGGACCTCAAGGCGCTCTCACGTGCGGCCTCGTCATGACCGCACAAGGCGGTGAGCTGTTCGGGGACGTCCTGCGCTCTTCCGTACGCGTGGCCCAGCTCGGCCCAGTCCACCGCGTCCAGGCCCTCCAGGAGGCCGCGTTCACTGTTGATCACCTCCCGACCGTCGCACATGCCACCGACAACGGTTCGGGTGCTCGCATGTGTCGTTCTTCGGCATGGCTCCGACCTCCCTGCCGTCCAGGTCCGCACGAGTGCGGTCGCGGCAGGGGGATTTCCCCCCAGTGCGGCCGACCCCGGGAAACTGGTCGGAAATGGATTCGACGCCCGGCGATCCAGCGGGTGGACTGGGGGAATGACGACTTCACAGGATGCGCTGCTCCCGGGGACGCGGCGCGCGTTGCTGCACCGGATCGCCGTCGCGCAGAGCGAGGGACGGGCGCCGTCGTTGGTCGCCGCCGTGGTGCGGGACGGGCGGGCCGTGTGGCACGGCGCGCGCAGCTCGGTGGACGGGCACGCGCCGGACGAGAACACGCAGTACCGGATCGGATCGATCACCAAGACCTTCACGGCCGTTCTGGTGATGCGGCTGCGTGACGAGGGCGTGCTCGACCTCGCCGATCCGCTGGACAAGCATCTGCCGGGCACCGGCGTGGGGGAGGCCACGATCGCCGAACTGCTCGCGCACACGGCCGGAGTGGCGGCCGAGTCGCCCGGACCCTGGTGGGAGCGGACCCCGGGTTCCCTTCGGCCCGAGCTCGGCGATGTGCTGGGCGAGCAGCCCCTGTTGCACCCCGTCGGCCGCCGGCACCACTACTCCAACCCCGGTTACACGCTGCTCGGCGCTCTGGTGGAGGAGCTGCGTGGCGCGCCCTGGGAGGATGTGCTGCGCCGGGAGATCCTCGAACCGCTCGGCCTGCACCGGACCACTCCCCGGCCGGAGGCCCCGCGCGCGGGCGGCTGGGCGGTGCATCCGTGGGCCGATGCCCTGCTGCCGGAGCCGGTGGAGGACCTCGGCCGGATGGCGTCCGCGGGCCAGCTGTGGTCGACGACGGGGGACCTGGCGAAGTTCGCGGCGTTCCTGGCCCGTGGCGACGAGCGGGTGCTCGGTGCGGAATCGGTGCGTGAGATGCGGACCCCGGCGGCGCCGGCCGAGGCCGCCGATGTGGTGGACGGGGTCACCTACGGCCTCGGCATGCAGCTCCACTCCCGCGACGGACGGCTGCTGGTCGGCCACTCCGGCTCGCTTCCCGGCTTCCTGGCGAACCTCACCATCAGCGTGGAGGACGACGTGGCCGCGGTGGTGCTCACCAACTGCACCAGCGGGCCGTCCCTGGGCGCGGTGGGCGACGACCTCGTACGGATCGTCGCCGAGGCGGAGCCCCGCATCCCCGAGCCCTGGCGTCCGCTGCGCGAGGTCGACCCGGCGGTGCTGGAACTGGCCGGGCAGTGGTACTGGGGAACCGGCGCCTTCGGCCTGCGGGTGACGGCCGACGGCCTCATCGCGCTCGGCCCCCTGGCGGGCGGCGGACGCCGCTCCCGTTTCCGGTCGAACGGCGACGGCACCTGGACGGGCCTGGAGGGCTACTACGCGGGGGAGCTGCTGCGGCCCGTGCGACGGCCGGACGGATCCCTGAGCCACCTCGACCTGGGCTCGTTCGTCTTCACCCGGCAGCCGTACGACCCCGAGGCCCCGGTGCCCGGCGGCGTGGACCCGGAGGGATGGCGGGGCATCAACTAACCCGCAGGCGAGAGGGGTTGTGCCTCGGTTGACGTGTTTCACGTGAAACACGAGGCGCGACCCCTTTGTTCTGTTCCCGGGGCCCGTGGCCGTCAGAGGCGCAGTTTGAAGCCCTCGTGCGAGGCGGTGAACCCGAGCCGCTCGTAGAAGCGGTGGGCGTCGGGACGCTTCTTGTCGGAGGTCAGCTGCACCATCACGCAGTCGAGCCGCCGGGCGGTGTCGATCGCCCACCGGATCAGCTCGGTGCCCAGCCCGCTGCCGCGCTCGTCGGCGTGGATGCGCACGGCCTCGACGAGCGCACGGGTCGCGCCCCGGTGGGAGAGCCCGGGAATGGTCGTGAGCTGGAGCGTTCCGATCGCCCGACCGTCGCGCACGGCGACGACGAGATGCTGGTTCGGGTCCGCTTCCAGGCGCTTCAGCGCGGCCGTGTACGGGGCCAGGTCGTCCGGGGACTCCCGCTGCGCGCCCAGCGGATCGTCCGCGAGCATGGCGACGATCGCCGGAAGGTCGTCCGCGGTCGCCGCCCGTATCTCAAGTTCTCCCATGCCCGCACCCTATGCGGGCACGTTCAGCGACTCCACCACCCTTACCAACGGGGCCAGTTCGGCATTCTCCGAAGCCTCGTCCAGGGCCTCGCGCAGGGCGGTGTCATTGGTGGGCCGCGCCTCCTTGAGCAGCCGCAGGCCCGCCTCGGTGACGTTGGTGTAGATGCCGCGCCGGTCGGTGGGGCACAGGTAGCGCTCCAGCAGACCGCGGTCCTCCAGCCGGGTCACCAGGCGCGTGGTGGCGCTCTGGCTGAGCACGACCGCGTCGGCGACCTGCTTCATCTGCAGATGCCCGCCCTCGCCGTCGTGTTGTCGGCTCAACACGTCGAGCAGTGAGTACTCGCGCACGCTGAGATCGTGCCCCGCCTGCAGGGCGCGCTCGATGTGCGACTCGATCCTTCCGTGCAGTGCGGAGAGGGCGCACCAGCCCTGAGCGAGGGCGGTGAGCGCGGGGTCCGTCGCTGTCATGGGCGTTCTCCTCCGTCCCGGAGCGGCTGCGTCCAGGGTAGACCACCATCCGCAATATCCAGCGCTTGCAATTAGCCAGCGTCTGCAACTATTGTCAAAGCACGTAAAGCGCTCATGCAATCGTTTGGGAAGGTTACCCCCCATGCCTCTCGCGCTTCTGGCCCTCGCGATCGGGGCCTTCGGAATCGGTACCACCGAGTTCGTGATCATGGGCTTGCTGCCCGAGGTCGCGGGCGACTTCGGGGTCTCCATCCCCACGGCGGGCCTGCTCGTCACCGGCTACGCGCTCGGCGTGGTCCTCGGCGCTCCGCTGATGACCGTGCTCGGCACCAAGGTCCCGCGCAAGCGGATGCTGATGCTGCTGATGGGCCTCTTCGTCGCCGGCAACCTGCTGTCCGCCCTCGCCCCCGCCTTCGCGGTCATGCTGATCGGACGCGTGGTCGCCTCGCTCGCCCACGGCGCCTTCTTCGGCATCGGTTCGGTCGTCGCAGCCGAGCTGGTCGCGCCCCAGAAGAAGGCCGGCGCCATCGCCATGATGTTCACCGGCCTGACGGTCGCCAACGTCGTCGGCGTCCCGCTGGGCACGCTGATCGGCCAGCACGTCGGCTGGCGCGTCACCTTCGCGATCGTCGCCGCGCTCGGCGTCGTCGGCCTCGCCGGCATCGCCAAGCTGGTGCCCGAGCTGCCCCGGCCCGAGGGCGTGCACCTGCGCCACGAACTGGCCGCCTTCAAGAACGCCCAGGTCCTGCTCGCCATGGCGATGACCGTCCTCGGCTTCGGCGGTGTCTTCGCGGCCGTCACCTACATCGCGCCGATGATGACCCACGTCGCCGGCTTCGCCGACGGCTCGGTCACCTGGCTGCTGGTCCTGTTCGGCCTCGGCATGGTCGGCGGCAACCTCGTCGGCGGCAGGTTCGCCGACCGCGCCCTGATGCCGATGCTCTACGTCTCGCTGGGTGCCCTGGCCCTCGTCCTCGCCCTCTTCACGCTCACCGCCCACGACAAGATCGCGGCTGCCGTGACCATCGTCCTGATCGGTGCCCTCGGCTTCGCCACCGTCCCGCCGCTGCAGAAGCGCGTCCTCGACCAGGCGCACGGCGCGCCGACGCTCGCCTCGGCCGTGAACATCGGCGCCTTCAACCTGGGCAACGCGCTGTCCGCCTGGCTCGGCGGCCTGGTGATCTCGGCCGGTCTCGGCTACACGGCCCCCAACTGGGTCGGCGCCGCGCTCGCCGCGACCGCCCTGGTCCTCGCCGTCCTCTCGGCGGCCCTGGAGCGCCGCGACACGGCGCGTGGCACCACCGCGATCGCCTCCGGTGCCCCCGCCGACCGGCGCACCGCCGTCCACCACTGAGCCGCCCG
>NZ_JBSFLI010000001.1:388424-446916 GCF_053598955.1 Streptomyces sp. NPDC001056
GAACCGCGGCCCCCGCACCGAACCGCGGCCCCCGCACCGAACCGCGGCCCCCGCACCGAACCGCGGCCCCCGCACCGAACCGCGGCCCCCGCACCGAACCGCGGCCCCCGCACCGGACCGTGGTGCGGCCCCCCGCAGCAACACCCGAGGAGACACGTCCCATGACCACCACCGCCGTCGCCCCGCTCACCACCGAGGACGCCGAACTGCTCGTCGCCACGGCTCGCCGGGCGGCCGAGGACGCGGGAGTCACCATCAGCGTCACCGTCCTGGACGCGGGCGGCCATCCGCTCGCCTTCCGCCGGGACGACCGGGCGGTGCTGATCTCCGGTGAGACCAGCACCCGCAAGGCCTACACCGCGCTCCAGCTGAACGCCCCCACCGCCGACCTGGTCGACGCCGTCCAGCCGGGCGGCCTCTTCCATACGCTGCCCACGGCCCTCGACCGGCCGCTGCTGTTCATCGCGGGCGGTGTGCCGGTCCGCCGCGACGGCCGGCTGATCGGCGCGGTCGGCGTCGGCGGCGGCGCGCCGGAACAGGACCACGGCTTCGCCACCGCGGCCGTAGAGGCCCTCGCCTGATCACCCGGTCCGCGACGGACCCGGGCCCCGCCGCTCCGCGCGGCGGGGCCTGCCCGCGTCGTACGGCGTCGTACGGCGCCTCAGCCGGCGGCCACCGTCAGCGGGGCGAACCGCCGCGTCCAGTCGCCCGGAAGCTCGGCGATGCCGTACGTCATCACCGAGTTGCACGTGACCGACGCCAGGCCCCGCTCCTTCGCCCAGGCCAGCAGTTCCTCGTGGCGTACGTCGATGTCGGTGCGCAGCGGGCGGTCCGTGCCGGCCGCCAGCGAGGCGACGAGTGCCTGGGCGGTCTTTGTGTCCCGGGCGATCAGCGGGCCGACGACATGGGTGTGCATGTTGGGCCACGCGGCCGCGTACCCGATGATCCGGCCGCCCTCCTCGGCCACCCGCAGCTGGTCCGCGAAGGCGGGCAGGCGCGTGACGAGGGGCGTCCGGTCGGCACCGAACACCTCCTCGTCCAGTCGCAGGATCGAGGGAAGATCCTCCGCGGTGGCGGCACGGGTCTTGACCCCGGTCTCCGGACCGCCGGGGGTGAAGCGGCCCCTGAGCATCTCCGCCCGGCCCGTCACCTTGAAGCCCAGCTCCTCGTAGAGGGGGCGGCCGTTCTCCGTGGCGTACAGGGTCAGCGGGGTGCCGTCCATGGTGGACATCACATGGCGCATCAAGCGGCGCCCGACGCCCCGGCGGGCGTGTCGTTCGGCGACCAGGACCATGCCGATGGCCCCGAGTTCCGGCTTCCCCCAGGAGCCGTACTCGGTGATGACGCATGCGGCGACGAGACCGCCCCGGGGGTCGTCGATGCCGAAGCCCCGTCCGGCCGTGAGGAGGAAGCCCCACTTGTGTTCCTCGCGTGGCCACCCCCTGTCCTCGGACAGGTCGGCGCAGGCGGGTAGATCACGCAGCGTCAGACGGCGGATGGGCAGTGCGTCGAGGGAAGGAGTTGGCACGCACGTCAGGCTGTCCGAAGCAGGCCCCCGGCGTCCACCCGTTTCACGTGAAACATCGCCCCGTCCACCCGGCGGTCGGTGCTCCCTACCCCAGGTCGGGAGCGTGCATGGCCCGTACGCCCTCGATGTTGCCGTCCAGATAGTGGCGCAGCGACAGCGGGACGAGATGGACGGACGCGATGCCGACGCGGGTGAACGGGACGCGGACGATCTCGTACTCGCCGGCCGGCTCCTCCATCTCCGGGCCATGGCGCAGGGACGGGTCCATGGACTCCAGGCGGCAGACGAAGAAGTGCTGCACCTTCACGCCGGTCGCGCCGCCGTCCTCGCCGATGTGCTCCACGGTGTCCACGAAACACGGCACCACATCGGTGATCTTGGCGCCCAGCTCCTCGTACACCTCCCGGTGCAGGGCGTCCACGACGGTCGAGTCCCCGGGCTCGACCCCGCCGCCGGGGGTCACCCAGTAGGGATCCACGCCGGGCTTGGTGCGCTTGATCAGAATCAGGTCGTCACCGTCCAGCAGAACGGCACGGGCGGTGCGCTTGACCACGGGTCGGACGGTCATGGGAGAAATGTGGCCCGACTGGTTCCACGTGAAACATCGCAAAGCGGCACCGGGTCATCGCGGTGTGTGCTCTTCGAAGGTCTCAGCACCAGCCCGCGGCCGCCCGCAGCAGCCATTCATGGGCGCGGGCCACGGGCGGCAGAGCGAGCGTGCCCGTGCGCACGACCAGGAAGTAGGTGCGCAGTGGCGGCACCACCGGGTCGTGCAGGGCCACGACCGCCCCCCGGCCGAGGGCCGGCGCGCAGAGATAGCGGGGTAGCACGGCCAGACCCGCGCCCGCGGCCGCACAGGCGAGCACCGCCCGCAGATCGGGGACGACGACCGTGCCGGAGGCGGCCGGACGGGCGTCGAAGACAGAGGCCCAGTAGCGGGAGACGAAGGGCAGCGACTCATGGACGTCGACCACGGGCAGATCCTGGAGCGCGGGCGCCCCCTTCAGCCGGAGCGCGTCCGGGCCGAGGCGCTTCGCCCAGCGGGGTCCGGCGACCAGCACGTGCTCCTCGTCGCAGAGCGCGGTCGCGGTGAACGGGGCGCCGCGTGGCCGGGCGGTGCTGATGGCCAGATCGTGGCGACCGGCCGCCAGCCCCTCCAGAACCTCGTCCGGGGTCCCGAAGGAGACGCGCAGCGCGAGGCCCCGGCGGCCGTCCCCGGTCAGCTCGGCGAGGGCGGGCAGGGCCCGTTCGGCGGTGAACTCGGGGGGCCCGGCCAGGTGCAGCGTCGCGGGCGAGGACTCGTCGTCCGGGCGGCACTCGGCTATCTCCATCAGCGCGTCGAGGTGGGGCGCGGCCTTGTGTGCGAGTTCGTCGCCGATGGTGGTCGGGGTGACGCCGCGCGCCTGGCGCAGGAAGAGAGGCTTGCCCAGCTGGCGTTCCAGGGTGCGGATCTGCGAGGTGACGGCGGGCTGGGAGAGGCCGAGCAGGGCGGCGGCGCGGGTGAAGGAACCGGCCCGGTGCACGGTGACAAACGTGCGCAGCAAGGCCAGATCCATGGCGTGCCCTCCCTTGCCCTGACTCGTCCGGCCCCGGCAGGCGTCAACTATAAATATGTCGATAGGCGCCTGTCGTCAGCGTGATTGGACACTGACAGAGAGTCAACTAGCCTTGGTCGCAAGGTTCTTCGCAAGCGGAACCGAAGACGGTCCGAGCCACGAGGGGGGAGGCTCGGACCGTCGTTCGTCATGCGCCCGGCGGCATCCCTCCCAGTCAGGGGGCCGCCTCGGCCGGCTACTCCGCCGACTCGTCCAGGGCGCGCAGGATGTCGGCCACCAGGTCCTCGGGGTCCTCGGCGCCGACGGACATCCGGACGAAGCCCTCCGGGACCGCGTCGCCGCCCCAGCGGCCGCGGCGCTCGGCCGTGGAGCGCACCCCGCCGAAGCTCGTCGCGTCCTCCACCAGGCGCAGGGCGGCGAGAAAGCGTTCGGCGCGCGCACGCGTGGGCAGCGTGAACGACACGACACACCCGTAGCGGCGCATCTGCCGCGAGGCGGTCCTGTGCGCGGGATCGTCGGGCAGCCCCGGGTAGCGCAGAGCGGAGACCTCCGGCCGCTGCCGCAGCGCCTCGGCGACGGCGAGCGCGGTGGCGTTCTGCCGGTCGACGCGCAGCTGGAGCGTGGCGATGGAGCGGTGCGCGAGCCATGCCTCCATGGGCCCCGGGATCGCCCCGACGATCTTGCGCCAGCGGCGTACGGCGGCCATCGCCCCGGCGTCGCGGCCGGCCACGTAGCCGAGGAGGACGTCGCCGTGCCCGGTGAGCTGCTTGGTGCCGCTGGCCACGGCGAAGTCGGCGCCCAGGGCCAGCGGGCGCTGGCCGAGCGGGGTGGCGAGGGTGTTGTCGACGGCCACCAGGGTGCCCTGGGCTTGTGCCGCGACCGCCAGGCGCCGGATGTCGCACACATCGAGCCCCGGGTTCGACGGGGACTCGATCCACAGCAGCCGCGCCCCTTCCAGGACCTCCAGCTGGGCGTCCCCGCCGGTGGGGGCGGTGCGCACCTCGACGCCGTACGCCTCCAGCTGGGTGCGGACCAGCGCCAGCGCCTGGTAGCCGTCGGACGGCAGCACCACCGCGTCCCCGGCGCGCAGCTGGGAGAACAGCACGGCGGAGATCGCGGCCATGCCGGAGGCGAACACCAGCGTCTCGACGTCCGCCCGCCCGGGAGCCTCCAGCTCGCCGATGGCGTTCTCCAGCAGCGTCCAGGTCGGGTTGTCGTCACGGCCGTAGGAGTACGGCCCCGTCACCTCGCCCGGCAGATGGAAGTGCGCGGCGAAGACAGGGCCGGGCAGCGTCGGCTCGTGCTTGACCGGCTCGGGCAGTCCGGCCCGTACCGCGCGTGTGCCGTCGCCGACGGGCCCCTCGTCAACGGTCCCGTCGCTCATGCGGCTCGTCCTTCCAGGTGCTCGCGTACGACGGCGAGCAGTGCGGCGCTCGCCTCCTCCACCATCTCAAGGCATTCCTCGAAGCCCTCCGGACCGCCGTAGTACGGGTCCGGTACGTCGAGGTCGTCGCCCAGGAACTCGTCCGGTGTGAGGGCGCCGGGCGAGCGGCGGGTGTACGCGCGCAGCAGGCGGACCTTGCGCGCGTCCTCCTCGGTGGGCGCCAGGCGGCGCAGGGCCCTCAGGTGACCGGCGTCGAGGGCGATCACGAGGTCGCGGCGGGCGAACCAGGACGGCTGGAACTGGCGTGCGACGTGGTCGCAGTCGTAGCCGTGGTCATCCAGGACGGCGGCGGTGCGCGGGTCGGCGGCCTCGCCCTCGTGCCAGCCGCCGGTGCCCGCGCTGTCGATCTCCACCCGGTCCTCCAGCCCGGCCTCCGCCACCCGCGCGCGGAAGACGTACTCGGCCATCGGGGAACGGCAGATGTTGCCGGTGCACACGAAGCAGACGCGGTAGGTCACGGGGTACTCAGTCCTCGTCCGGCAGGATCATGTGCAGGGCCCAGGAGACGACCGAGATGATCAGACCGCCGAGAACGGCCGTCCAGAAGCCCTCCACATGGAAGCTCAACTGGAGCTTGCCGCACACCCACGACGTCAGCAGCAGCATCAGCGCGTTGACGACCAGGGTGATCAGGCCCAGGGTCAGGATGAACAGCGGGAAGGTGAGTACCTTCAGGACGGGCTTGACCAGCCAGTTCACCAGGCCGAAGATCAGCGCGACGACGATCAGCGTGCCGGCCTTCTTGGCGGTGTTGCCGCCGGTCAGGGTGATCTTGTCCAGGAGCCAGACGGCCACCGCAAGGGCGCCCGCGTTCGCGATCGTCTTGACTACGAAATTCTTCATGTGTCTGATCGTGGCAGAACCGATCGGATGCGAGCAGTGAGGCGAGGTCGACAACCGAGATGAAGGCATTCCGGCTGGACGAACTGGAGGCGGAACGCGCCGCCAACGAGGGTGCCTACCTCCAGTTCCTGCGCGAACGGAACATGTCGGTCGGCCTCTACGCCCTCGACGCGGGCGCGGCCGACCCCCAGAAGCCGCACGGCCAGGACGAGGTGTACTTCGTGGTCAGCGGCCGGGCGTCGATCACCGTCGGCCTGGAGACGACCGAGGTGGCGCGGGGCAGCGTGGTGTACGTGCCCGCCGGCGTCGCGCACAGGTTCCACCACATCAGCGAGGATCTGCGGGTCCTCGTCGTGTTCTCTCCCCCCGAGGCGTGAGGGTCTGTCTCCGGGTTCCCTAGGGGACGGTTCAGGGGAGGACAAGGGCTGCGAGGCTCCCGCGAGGCCCTCCCGCGGCCCTAGCATCGAGTGCGGAACATCGAGACCGTACGAGACATACGCGTACGCACGAGACGAGAAGGACGAGGGCCATGCGAGGGATCTTCGCGGGACTGCCGTGGTGGGTGAAGTGGGTCGCGGTGCCGGTCATCGCCCTGGTCGTGTTCGGCGGCCTGATAGCGAGCGTCGTCGGATTCGTGATCGGCCTGCTGTTCAAGGCGCTGGTGTTCGTGGCCCTGGTCGGCGGTCTGATCTACATCGTGCGCAAGTTCATGTCCAACTCCTCCTCGCACGGCGACTGGTGACGCACAAGGGAGCCGGTGACCGGTAAGGGGGTGCCGGTTCCCTCGGGGGAGGGAAGTTTCCCCGTGAGCCCGGCCGCACGCGGCGGCGGGCGGTTAGAGTCCGGAACTCCCCGCGGGGTGCGGCCTCGCGGGTGGCGCAGACACCCCATCCGTGCTCCCCGCCCACGCACGGGCTGCCCCCTCGCGCTTCCGGAGTAAACCCTTGGCCACGGTCGACACCGCACCGGCGGAAACCCCCGCACTCCCCGCCCAGCCCCGCCCCCGCACCCCGCCCCCCCGGCGGCCCTCCGGGATGGCCGTCCCGCGGCAGCCGGCCGCCACGACCCTCATCGGCTCCGTGCAGCGCGCCATGCGGCTGCTGGAGACGGTCGCGGCCCATCCGTACGGCGCCCCCGCCAAGCAACTCGCGCGCGCGACCGGCCTGGCCCTGCCCACCACCTACCACCTGCTGCGCACCCTGGTGCACGAGGGCTATCTGCGCCGGGACAAGGGGCTCTTCTTCCTCGGCGACGCGGCCGAGCGGCTGAGCAGCAGCGGGGCCCGGGAGAAACGTCGCGGCAGGGTCGCGGACACGCTCGCGCACTGGCGCGATTCCATCGGCGCCCCGATGTACTACGCGATGTACCGGAACGGGGAGGTCGAGGTCCTGTGCGTCGCCGACTCCCGTGAGGCCCCCGCGGCCGAGGAATGGGCCGACTTCCGCGAGACCGGGCACGCGCACGCCATCGGGCAGTGCCTGCTCTCCCAGCTGGACGAGGGCGCCCGGCGGGAGTATCTCGCGCGCTATCCGGTGCAGGCCCTCACGCCGTACACCGTGCGGGACAGCGACGCCCTGCTGCGGCGGCTGACCCGGGTGCGGCGCATGGAACCGGTGACGGAGCGCCAGGAGTACGCGCTCGGCACGGTCTGCGCGGCGGTCCCCATCACGGTCGGCACGACCGCGGCCACCGTGGCCCTCTCGCTCCCCGCCCACCAGGCCGACCGGCTGCTGCCCGCCGCCCAGCGGCTGCAGGCCGAGGTCGGACGGCACCTGGGATCCCTCGCCCTCTCTATCAGCATCTGAAAACTTACTCCTTGTGATCCACTGAGTACTTTCAGCAAGATTTACCACGGTCAGAGGGATCAAACCCGGCCAGTCGATGTCATATGACGGGGTAGGCGATGCGCGAGTCCGTACAGGCAGAGGTCATGATGAGCTTTCTCGTCTCGGAGGAGCTCTCCTTCCGTATTCCGGTGGAGTTGCGCTACGAGACCGGCGATCCCTACGCCGTGCGGCTCACCTTCCATCTGCCCGGCGATGCCCCGGTCACCTGGGTCTTCGGCCGGGAACTGCTGATCGACGGCGTCGGACGGCCGTGCGGGGAGGGCGATGTGCGGATCTCCCCCGTCGAGGCCGAGGTGCTGGGCGAGGTCCTGATCAGGCTTCAGGTCGGCAGCGACCAGGCCCTGTTCCGCTCGTCGGCGTCGCCGCTGGTGGCCTTCCTCGACCGTACGGACAAGCTGGTGCCGCTCGGCCAGGAGGGAGCGCTCGCCGACTTCGACGCGCATCTGGACGAGGCGCTGGACCGCATCCTGGCCGAGGAGCAGAGCGCGGGCTGAGACGCCGCGGGACGGAGCGAGGACGTCCCACCGGGTGGCACGGGGTCTTGCAGTAACGCTTCTTCATGGGCCTCCGCGCGGGCTCCCACACGGTGCGGCGGCCGTTCCCGCACCGCCGCACCGCCGCACCGCCGCCGGGCAGCCGACCCGCCTCACCGCTTCCGGCGCCGCCCCCGGCCCCCACGCGTCGGCAGGGAATGGCCGCCGGTGGAGGTCTCCGCCTCCGGGGCGCCGCGGTCGGCCGCGACCACCAGGGCGGCGAGCGCGGTGGTGACCGGGACCGAGGCGACCAGCCCGATGGAGCCCACCAGGGTGCGCACGATCTCCTCGGCCACCAGCTCGCTGTCGGCCACCGCCCCCACGCTGCTCTGCGCGATGGAGAACAGCAGCAGCAACGGCAGCGCGGCACCGGCGTAGGCGAGCACGAGGGTGTTGACGACGGACGCGATGTGGTCGCGGCCGATGCGGATGGCCGCCCGGTACAGCCCGCGCGGGCCCATCGCCGGGTTGGCCTCGTGCAGCTCCCACACGGCCGAGGTCTGGGTGACCGTCACATCGTCCAGGACGCCGAGGGAGCCGATGATGACGCCGGCCAGCAGCAGACCGCTCATGTCGATCTTCGGGTACAGGCCGTGGATGAGACCGGTGCTGTCGTCGGTGTTGCCGGTCAGGGCGGCCCAGCCGATGAACACGGAGCCGAGCAGGCCGATCAGGGTCAGCGAGATCAGCGTGCCGAGCACCGCCACCGACGTGCGGGCCGACAGGCCGTGGCACATGTACAGGGCGATCAGCATGATGGCGCTCGACCCGATGACCGCGACGAGCAGCGGATTGGAGCCCTGGAGAATCGCGGGCAGGATGAACTGGTTCAGGACCAGGAAGCTCACCGCCAGCGCCACGAGGGCCATGACCCCGCGGATCCGGCCCACCACCACGACGGCGAGCGCGAAGATGCCCGCGAGCAGCGTCATGGGGAACTCGCGGTTCACATCGGTGACCGAGTACTGCAGGTCCTTCGGGGCGGTGGGTTCGTAGGCGGCGACGACCTGCTCGCCCTGGTGCAGCTGCCGGGGCTGGTCGGGCTGCACGATCTCGGTGAACGTACGGCCCTTGTCCTTGCCGGTGTCGACGCGGACGGTCGCCTTCTTGCAGGTGCCGCCGGGCTTCTGTCCCGTAGAGGCGTCCCCTGCGCCGTCGCCGGCCGGCGCCCCGCCGGAGGCGTTCACCGAGGCACAGCTCACCTCGACCACCCGGGTGACGGTGGCCTGTTGGGTCTGCCGGTCGAAGCCGACACCACTGTGCTTGTGCGAGGGGGCGCCACCGGGCCAGAGCACCACGAGGCCGACCAGGACCGCCGCGGTGAACGGGACGAGGATGGCCGCGATCACCTTGCGCAGATGCCGGGAGACGGGCGCGGCGGGCCCATGGCTGTGGCTGTGCCCGTGCCCGTGTCCGGTGTCGTGGCCGTGGGCCTGCGCCTGCGCCTGCGCCTGTGCCTGCGCTGAGGATTGCCCCTGGGCGTGGCCATGGCGGTGACGGTGGCCCTGGCTCGGCTGCACCGAGTCGTCGGGCCGGCGCGGGCCGGGTGGCTGGTACGGGTGCTGGTCCATCCGGGTCATCGCCAGATCATCGCAAGAACCGAGGAGGGCCCACTGTTCATCGCGTCCCTGAGGACGCTAGCGTGGAGACACCTTTGCACACGCGGGAGCTCGGAGCACCGGGCTGAGAGGGCGCTGACCTCCGTAGACGCGATGTTTCACGTGGAACATGTGATGTTCCCCGAGAGACGTCGAACAACGGGAATCGCTGCGTCGACCGCCGAACCTGTTACCGGGTAATGCCGGCGTAGGGAGTAGGTCTCATGACCAACAAGGACGCACGCACGCCTGCCTCCGTCCAGGACGACATGTCCTCGGAGGCCGGGAAGTCCATCGGCTGGCACAAGGCGTATGTCGAGGGTTCGCGCCCCGACCTGCGCGTGCCGGTCCGTCAGGTGCACCTCACCAACGGGCAGTCGGTCACGCTGTACGACACGTCGGGCCCGTACACCGATCCGCTCGCCGACACCGATGTGCGCCGGGGCCTGGCGCCGCTGAGGGAGAACTGGATCATCGCCCGCGGCGACACCGAGGAGTACGCGGGCCGTCCCGTCCGTCCCGAGGACGACGGGATCAAGCACACCTCGCCGCGTGGCGGGCTGCGCAACCTGGACGCGGTCTTCCCGGGGCGTCCGCGGCAGCCGCGGCGGGGCCGCGGCGGGCAGGCGGTGACGCAGCTCGCGTACGCGCGCCGGGGTGAGATCACTCCGGAGATGGAGTTCGTGGCCCTCAGGGAGAACGTCTCCCCCGAGGTGGTGCGCGAGGAGATCGCTGCGGGCCGGGCGGTGCTGCCGGCCAACGTCAACCACCCGGAGATCGAGCCGATGATCATCGGCAAGCGGTTCCTGGTGAAAGTGAACGCCAACATCGGCAACTCCGCGGTGACGTCGTCCATCGAGGAGGAGGTCGAGAAGATGACCTGGGCGACCCGCTGGGGCGCCGACACGGTCATGGACCTCTCCACCGGCCGCAACATCCACACCACCCGCGAGTGGGTGCTGCGCAACTCCCCCGTGCCGATCGGCACGGTGCCGCTGTACCAGGCGTTGGAGAAGGTCGACGGCAAGGCCGAGGAACTGACCTGGGAGATCTACAAGGACACGGTCATCGAGCAGGCCGAGCAGGGCGTGGACTACATGACCGTCCACGCGGGCGTGCGGCTGCCGTTCGTGCCGCTCACGGCCAACCGCAAGACCGGCATCGTCTCGCGCGGCGGCTCCATCATGGCCGCGTGGTGCCTGGCGCACCACAAGGACTCGTTCCTGTACGAGAACTTCGAGGAACTGTGCGAGATCCTCGCCGCCTACGACGTCACGTACTCGCTGGGCGACGGGCTGCGCCCCGGCTCCATCGCGGACGCCAACGACGAGGCGCAGTTCGCGGAGCTGCGGACGCTCGGGGAACTGGGCAGGATCGCCCGGCGGCTGAACGTGCAGACGATGATCGAGGGCCCCGGGCACGTCCCGATGCACAAGATCAAGGAGAACATCGACCTCCAGCAGGAGATCTGCGACGAGGCCCCGTTCTACACACTCGGCCCGCTGACCACGGACATCGCGCCGGCGTACGACCACATCACCTCCGGCATCGGCGCCGCGATGATCGCCTGGTGGGGCACGGCGATGCTCTGCTACGTCACGCCCAAGGAGCACCTGGGCCTGCCCAACCGGGACGACGTCAAGACCGGCGTCATCACCTACAAGATCGCCGCCCACGCGGCCGACCTCGCCAAGGGACACCCGGGCGCGCAGGACTGGGACGACGCCCTCTCGGACGCGCGCTTCGAGTTCCGCTGGGAGGACCAGTTCAACCTGGCCCTCGACCCGGACACGGCCCGCGACTTCCACGACGAGACCCTCCCGGCCGAACCCGCCAAGACGGCCCACTTCTGTTCCATGTGCGGCCCGAAGTTCTGCAGCATGAAGATCTCCCAGGACATCCGCCGCGAACACGGCGGCAACCGGGCCGAGATCGAGGAGGGCATGGCCCAGAAGTCGAAGGAGTTCGCCGAGGCGGGGAACCGGGTGTACCTGCCGATCGCGGACTGACCGACGCGCGGACGAGCGCCGTTTTGGACCGGAACCCCGGGGCGGCGCTCGGGACGGGTGCGGACGCCTCGACGGCGGTGCGCTCTTCGACTTCCTTCGTTTTCTCGGCATGGAGTGGCGCACCGGCCGCGGTACCGACCCGTCTGTCTGGCCTTGCTCACCACCGAGCCGTCGTGGCGAGGGAGACCGGCAGGGCACGCCGAACTCGCCGTGCCGGCGAGCCGGTTGGCTGCGGCTCGCGGGACGGCGGGGGCGGGACGTGCTCGGGACGGATCGGTCAGTCCGGCTGGTGTCCTGGGCCGTGGTCGGGGCCGGCGTGTTCCGAGCCGGTGTAGTGGGGGCGGTCGGTGAGGGACTCCTGGAGGAAGGGGAGGATGCCGCGTTCCAGCAGGGCGTCCTCCCAGTCCGCTCTCGCTCTGGCTACTTCCTCGGCTGCGGCGTCGTGGGCCCGGGATTCGGGGGAGGCGCCGTTGCGCAGGGCGGTGAGGAGCAGGCCGGCGGCGGCGACGAGGAGCGCGGCCACGGTCAGGGCCCCGAACACCCAGCCGGCGGTGAGCATGGTGCCGGCGAAGGACTGTCCGGGGTCCAGGGTTCTCAGGATGTAGCCGATGAGCAGGAATATCGCCGCCGCGGTCGCGGACAGGAGCGGCGCCAGGACGGCGACGACCGCGACCGCGCCCGCGCCGTGCGGGGCGGCGAGGTCCGCCGCGACCGCGTTCGGCTCGGCGGGGCCGGTCGCCCCCGAGGCCTGCTCCGGGTGGCGCAGTTCGTCGCGGACCCGCACATAGCGCTGGTACTCGGCGGCCGCGGCCGCCGCGATGAGTGCGGAGGCGTCGATGGCCATGGCGCGCAGTTGCGCGCGGCTGAGCCGCTGTCCCACGGCGGCCAGTTCCGGTCGGTGTGGTGCGGAGCGCAGTACCTCGTCGAGGAGCCGTTCGAACTCCCGGCGGTCCTCGCTCCGCAGGTGCTGCGGAAGGCTGTTCATGTGCATCCCCCGATGCTCCGTAGGGCTTGGGGCTCGCACACCGGCGAGCCGTCGGGCAGAAACGGAGGGGAGCCTGCTACGGATAAGCAGATGGTAGAGCCGTGACGGCGCGTGGTGACAGGGGATTGCCGGAAATTGCGTCCCGGCCTGCGCGTACTCCCGTGGGCCGAGGCCCGGACGAGGAACGTCAGCCTTCCAGGGGGAGCTGCCTCACCAGCAGCTTCCCGGCCATGGTCACCCCGCCGTCCATGGCGATGGCGAGCCCGTCGGCGTAGACATGCGGACCCTCGACCACCGGACCGGTGCTCTCCTCGCCCTCCTCGGAACCGACCTCGCCGAGGAGGTAGGGGATGGGGCTGTGGCCGTGCACGATCCGCGTGCCGCCGTAGGTGTCCAGCAGGGAGCGCACGGCGTCGGCGCCGCCCTCGTCGCGGAAGGAGAAGCGCTTGGTGAACTTGCGGAACAGGTCCCAGCACTCGTCCGCGTCGTTGCGGGTGAGTCTCTCGCGGACCGTGTCGTTGACGGCCTCGATCGAGTCGCCGTAGTCGAGGTAGGCCGTGGTGTCGGAGTGCACCAGCAGATAGCCGTCGACCTCCTCAAGCGCGTCGAGGCGGGCCATCCACTGCAGATGGTGGTCCTGGAGGCGGTCCATGTCGGTCTTCTGGCCGCCGTTGAGCAGCCAGGCCGCCTGGAACGTGGCGGTGCCCGCACCGGAGTTGACCGGCGTGTCGCCGAACCGCTTGGCGCCGAGCAGCAGCAGCTCGTGGTTGCCCATGAGCGCCTTGCAGTAGCCGCCGGCCGCGGCCGCCTCGGCGGACAGCCGCATCACCAGGTCGATGACGCCGATGCCGTCCGGACCGCGGTCGGTGAAATCGCCGAGGAACCACAGCCGGGTGGTGCCCGCGCACCATCGGCCCGCCTCGTCGATCAGCCCCTGCTCCCGCAGGGCGGCCATCAGCTCGTCGAGGTAGCCGTGCACGTCTCCGACGACGTAGAGCGGCCCGGGGCCGGCCGCGGGCTGCGGAGCCGGGGCGGCGGGGGCCGGTTCGACGGGGACCTGGAGGGTGTCGCCGCGGTTGATGACGGGCAGATCGCGCTCGGTGGGGGTGTACCCCTCGGGGTACGACTCCTCGGCGGGCGGCGCGGCCTCGTCCTGCTGGGCGTGGGGGACGTACGGACCGGACTCGTGGACGTACGCGGGCACCCGGAAGTCACGCAGCGTCGCCGTCCGCTCCACCTCGGGTCCCTGACCGGCCCCCTGAGTCATCAGACCCCTCCACCATCGCGCCGCATCTGCACCGCTTCGGACTGCCTGGTCGCAGCGGTCCGCGGTGTCGTGGGCCCATCATAGGAATGCGCGTCGCGCCATGTGATGACCCAGGGGTGGTGAATCGGAACAAGACTCCGCTTCACCGGGGCTTTCGCCCCGTTTGGGCAGGTGTTCGCCTGTGGTCCGGGGACCACAGGCCCTGTACGGCCCGCCCGGCGCCTCGGCCGAACGGTGCCCTCCGCCCGTGCGCGGCCCCTCCTACGTGTCGTCCGGGGACCGGGGCGGGCTGACCGTGGTGCGCGGGGGCCGCCGCTGGGAGGAGGTGCGCACGATCAGCTCGGTCGGTATGACCTGCTCCACCGGTTGCTCCGACTCCACGCCCTCGATGGCGTCGATGAGCAGCTGCACGACGGCGGTGCCGATGCGGCGCGGCTTGAGGGAGAGCGTGGTGACGGGCGGCTCGGTGCTGGCGTACACGGTGGATTCGCTGCAGCACACCAGCAGCAGATCCTCCGGGACGCGCAGCCCGTAGCGGCGGGCGGCGGCGAGCAGGTCGGTGCCGTTGGGGTCGAACAGTCCGTAGACGGCGTCGGGCCGGTCGGGGCGGGCGAGCAGCCGGTCGGCGGCGACGGCGCCCGCGCACGGGTCGTGCGCCGGGTAGGCCTCGTAGACCGGGTCCTGGCCGACCCGGTCGCACCAGTGCAGGTAGGCCGTGGTCGACAGATGGGTGTAGGTGTCGGTCGAGGTGCCCGTGAGCAGGCCGATCCGGCGGGCGCCGGCCGCGGCGAGGTGGTCGAGGATGCCGAGGACGGCGGCCTCGTGGTCGTTGTCCACCCAGGCGGTGACCGGGAGCTCGCCGGCCGGGCGGCCGTCGGAGACGACGGGCAGGCCCTGGCGGACCAGTTCGCTGACCACCGGGTCCTGGTCCGAGGGGTCGATGACGACGGTGCCGTCGAGGGCGACGTTGGACCACACGTCGTGGCGGGAGGTCGCGGGCAGGATGACCAGGGCATAGCCCCGCGCCAGCGCGGCCGAGGTGGCGGCCCGCGCCATCTCGGCGAAGTACGCGAACTCCGTGAAGGTGAAAGGTTCATCCCCGTACGTGGTCACGGTCAGGCCGATCAGCCCCGACTTGCCGGTACGGAGGGTGCGGGCGGCGGCCGAGGGGCGGTACCCCAGCCGGTCGGCGACCTCGCGGACGTGGCGTCGGGTGGCGTCCGGGAGCCGGCCCTTGCCGTTGAGGGCGTCGGAGACGGTCGTGATGGAGACCCCGGCGGCGGCGGCAACGTCCCTGATGCCCGCCCGGCCCGGCCGACTGCCTCGACGTGAGGTTTCCGCGCGGCTCACCTGGTGCTTCCCTGCTGCTGTCATGGCGAGCCGATAGTAGGGCTCATGCGGTGGGGTAGTGCGGACGCATATGCACTCGTTGACAGGCACGTTTCTGCATGGCGCAAAAGCGCTAACTGCCTGTGAATCAAAGGTAGTTGAGCGGTTTCTTGGCAGGACATAGCGTAACGGCGCGCATGAGCCTGCCAACGGTCGGATGTCTCGAAGAGGTCTCAACTCACCTGCACGGGTGATGCGCGCTACGGCGCGAGCCACCGGCGCATAGATATATGTACGGTGCGCCCCCCGAAAGATCCGCCTTCATGCGTCGATGTCCCGTGATGCCCGGGTTGCCGTCGCGGTCCCACGAGGTTTGCCCGCGGCCGGTACTCAGCGCAGCCGAATCCTCATATGGTGAGCAGTATTGGAAGCCGGCGGCGTCGACGGTCCGCCGGTGGTCGCGAGGAGGACTGTGGTGAGCGAGACGAGCCCGAAGCTGCGCGCCGAGCTGGAGGGTATCCCCACCTACAAGCCGGGCAAGCCGGCCGCGTCCGACGGACCGGCCGCCTACAAGCTGTCCTCGAACGAGAACCCGTACCCGCCGCTGCCCGGTGTGCTGGAGAGTGTGACGGCGGCCGCCGCCTCCTTCAACCGCTACCCCGACATGGCGTGCGCCGCCCTGACGGAGGAGCTGGCGGAGCGCTTCGGGGTGCCCGCCGCCCATGTGGCCACCGGCACGGGTTCGGTGGGCGTCGCCCAGCAGCTGGTCCAGGCGACCAGCGGTCCCGGCGACGAGGTGATCTACGCCTGGCGGTCCTTCGAGGCGTACCCGATCATCACGCAGGTCAACGGGGCCAGGTCGGTGCAGGTGCCGCTCACGGAAGGCGATGTGCACGACCTGGACGCGATGGCGGACGCGATCACCGACCGGACGCGGCTGATCTTCGTCTGCAACCCGAACAACCCGACCGGCACGGTGGTGCGGCGGGCCGAGCTGGAGCGCTTCCTCGACCGGGTGCCCAAGGACGTCCTGGTGGTGCTGGACGAGGCCTACCGGGAGTTCAACCGCGACCCCGAGGTACCCGACGGCGTGGAGCTGTACCGGGAGCGGCCCAATGTCTGCGTCCTGCGGACGTTCTCCAAGGCGTACGGCCTCGCCGGGCTGCGCGTCGGCTTCGCGATCGCCCATGAGCCGGTGGCCGCCGCGCTGCGCAAGACGGCGGTGCCGTTCGGCGTGAGCCAGCTGGCGCAGGAGGCGGCGATCGCCTCGCTGCGGGCCGAGGACGAGCTGCTGGGCCGGGTCGGCTCGCTGGTGTGCGAGCGCACCCGCGTGGTCGACGCGCTGCGCGCGCAGGGCTGGACGGTGCCGGAGACGCAGGCCAACTTCGTGTGGATGCGGCTCGGGGAGCGTACGACGGCGTTCGCGCAGGCATGTGAGGAGCACGGTGTGGTGGTCCGGCCGTTCGCGGGCGAGGGTGCCCGGGTCACGATCGGCGAGGCCGAGGCGAACGACATCTTCCTGAAGGTGACGGAGGCCTTCCGCAGCCGGCCGTAAGCCGGCTCACGGCTGTAATCCGGCTCACGCCGGAGAAGACCACGGGCGCCCGGCTCTGCCGGGCGCCCGTTTCACGTGAAACGGGGTGGTGGGGTCAACTGCCGTGCAGGCGACGGGAGTTACCCACGAACGGGCAGATCCATGCCCGCCCTGCGGCCCCTTCGTCGCGACCTTCGGGGGACTTCGGGAATCTTGACTCCGAGGCAAGAGAGCGACCCCGAACTTCCTGGCTGAAAACCGGTGCGCCATAATGGCTTGTGAATGTGAACGCGTTCACAAGCGCGTCCCGTTTGCCCCGTATGTAGGTGACAGGCGGGGCGAATCGCCGCAGTACCACGGCGTAGTAAGGAGAGTGACGACGTGGACCTGGCTCTGGCGCCGGAGACACTGGCGCGCTGGCAGTTCGGCATCACGACCGTCTACCACTTTCTGTTCGTTCCGCTGACGATCTCCCTGGCCGCCCTCACGGCCGGGTTGCAGACGGCCTGGGTGCGGACGGAGAAGGAGAAGTACCTCCGCGCGACGAAGTTCTGGGGCAAGCTCTTCCTGATCAACATCGCGATGGGTGTGGTCACCGGCATCGTGCAGGAGTTCCAGTTCGGCATGAACTGGTCCGACTACTCGCGCTTCGTCGGCGACATCTTCGGCGCCCCGCTCGCCTTCGAGGCGCTGATCGCGTTCTTCTTCGAGTCCACGTTCATCGGGCTGTGGATCTTCGGCTGGGACAAGCTGCCGAAGAAGATCCACCTGGCCTGCATCTGGATGGTCTCGATCGGCACGATCCTGTCGGCCTACTTCATCCTCGCGGCCAACTCCTGGATGCAGCACCCGGTCGGCTACCGGATCGACAAGGTCAAGGGGCGTGCCGAGCTCACCGACTTCCTGGCGGTGCTCACCCAGAACACCGCGCTGAGCCAGGTCTTCCACACGCTGTCCGCCGCGTTCCTGACCGGTGGCGCCTTCATGGTCGGCATCTCCGCCTACCACCTGGCCCGCAAGAAGCACATCCGCGAGATGAAGACCTCGCTGCGGCTGGGCCTGATCACCGTGATCATCGCCGGCATGCTCACCGCGGTCAGCGGCGACACCCTCGGCAAGGTCATGTTCAAGCAGCAGCCGATGAAGATGGCCGCCGCCGAGGCGCTGTGGGACGGCCAGAAGCCGGCTCCGTTCTCGATCTTCGCCTACGGCGACGTGGAGAAGGGCCACAACACGGTCGCGATCGAGATACCCGGCCTGCTCTCCTTCCTCGCCAACGACAACTTCACGTCGGAGGTCCCCGGGATCAACGACGTCGACAAGGCCGAGCAGCAGCAGTTCGGGCCCGGCGACTACCGGCCCAACATCCCCGTCGCCTTCTGGGGCTTCCGCTGGATGATCGGCTTCGGCATGGCCTCCTTCGCCCTCGGCCTGGCCGGACTCTGGCTGACCCGCAAGAAGTTCATGCTGCCCGAGCAGCTGCGGGTCGGCGAGGACGAGGTGCCGCATCTGGTGCTGTTCCGGAAGAAGGCGCTCGGCCCCAAGCCGGCCACCTGGTTCTGGCGCATCGCGACCTGGACCATGGCCTTCCCGCTGATCGCCAACTCCTGGGGCTGGATCTTCACCGAGATGGGCCGTCAGCCGTGGGTCGTCTACGGCGTCCTGCGGACCCGGGACGCGGTCTCCCCCGGTGTCTCCCAGGGCGAGGTCCTCACCTCGATGATCGTCTTCACCTCGCTGTACGCGATCCTCGCGGTGATCGAGGTCAAGCTGCTCGCGAAGTACGTCAAGGCCGGCCCGCCCGAGCTGACCGAGGACGACCTCAACCCGCCCACGAAGATCGGCGGCGACACCCGTGACGCCGACAAGCCGATGGCCTTCTCGTACTAGGCCGAGGGAACAGTCATGGAACTTCACGACGTCTGGTTCGTCCTGATCGCCGTCCTGTGGACCGGCTACTTCTTCCTGGAGGGCTTCGACTTCGGGGTCGGCATCCTCACCAGGCTGCTGGCCCGGGACCGGTCCGAGCGCCGGGTGCTCATCAACACCATCGGACCCGTCTGGGACGGCAACGAGGTGTGGCTGCTCACGGCGGGCGGCGCGACCTTCGCCGCCTTCCCCGAGTGGTACGCCACCCTCTTCTCCGGCTTCTACCTGCCCCTGCTGGTCATCCTGGTCTGCCTGATCGTCCGCGGTGTCGCCTTCGAGTACCGGGCGAAGCGACCCGAGGAGAACTGGCAGCGCAACTGGGAGACGGCGATCTTCTGGACCTCCCTGATCCCGGCGTTCCTGTGGGGCGTGGCCTTCGGGAACATCGTGCGGGGCGTCAAGATCGACCGGCATTTCGAGTACGTCGGCAGCTTCTGGGACCTGCTCAACCCCTATGCCCTGCTCGGCGGGCTGGTGACGCTCACGCTGTTCACCTTCCACGGCGCGGTGTTCACGGCGCTCAAGACCGTCGGCGACATCCGGGGGCGGGCGCGGCAGCTTGCCCTGTGGGCCGGTCTCCTCGCGGCCGTGCTGGCGGTGGCCTTCCTGCTGTGGACGCAGGCCGACAGCGGTGACGGCAAGAGCCTGGTCGCCCTGATCGTGGCGGCCGTCG
This sequence comes from Streptomyces sp. NPDC001056, assembly GCF_053598955.1. NCBI lineage: Bacteria > Bacillati > Actinomycetota > Actinomycetes > Kitasatosporales > Streptomycetaceae > Streptomyces > Streptomyces sp. NPDC001056. The sequence goes on from NZ_JBSFLI010000001.1 coordinate 407,500, forward strand.
CCCTGATGGGTGCGCTGGCCGCGAACCAGCTCGGGCGCGAGGGCTGGGCGTTCACCCTGTCCGGCCTCACCATCGTGGCGGCCGTGGCGATGCTCTTCCTGTCGCTCTTCCCGAACGTCATGCCCTCCACCCTCGACGGGGACTGGAGCCTGACGGTCAGCAACGCCTCGTCCAGCCCGTACACCCTGAAGATCATGACCTGGCTCGCGGTGATCGCGACCCCGCTGGTGCTGCTCTACCAGGGCTGGACCTACTGGGTGTTCCGCAAGCGGATCGGCACACAGCACATCGCCGAACCCGCACATTGAGTCCGCCGAGGGTGTGTTTCACGTGAAACACACCCTCTGGACCGAAGGGCCTGTTTCACGTGAAACCAGTCGATCCTCGTCTGCTGCGGTACGCCCGCGCCACCCGCTTCTTCCTGGTGGCGGTCGTCGCCCTGGGCGCCGTCGGTGCCGGGCTGGTCATCGCCCAGGCGATGCTCATCGCCGAGGTGGTCGTCGGCTCCTTCCAGCGCGGACGGTCCGTCGCCGAGCTGTCCGCCCCTCTGCTGCTCCTGGTGGCGGTGTCCGCGGGCCGGGCCCTGGTCGCGTGGCTCACCGAACGGGCCGCCCACCGGGCGGGCGCGGCGGTGAAGTCCGAGCTGCGGGGGCGGCTGCTCGACCGGGCGGCGGCGCTCGGCCCCGGATGGCTCGGCGGTCAGCGCACCGGCTCGCTGGTCACCCTGGCCACGCGCGGGGTCGACGCCCTCGACGACTACTTCTCGCGCTATCTGCCGCAGCTGGGGCTCGCGGTGGTGGTGCCGGTGGCGGTGCTGGCGCGGATCGTCACCGAGGACTGGGTGTCGGCGGCGATCATCGTCGGCACCCTGCCCCTCATCCCGCTGTTCATGATGCTGATCGGCTGGGCCACACAGGCGCGGACGGACCGGCAGTGGCGGCTGCTGTCCCGGTTGTCCGGGCACTTCCTGGACGTGGTCGCGGGGCTGCCCACGCTGAAGGTGTTCGGGCGGGCCAAGGCCCAGGCCGAGTCCATCCGCCGGATCACCGGTGAGTACCGCCAGGCGACCATGCGGACCCTGCGGATCGCCTTCATCTCCTCCTTCGCGCTGGAGCTGCTGGCCACGCTGTCGGTGGCGCTGGTCGCCGTGACGATCGGCATGCGGCTGGTCCGCGGCGACATGGATCTCTACATCGGTCTGGTGATCCTGGTGCTGGCGCCGGAGGCGTATCTGCCGCTGCGCCAGGTGGGGGCCCAGTACCACGCGGCGGCGGAGGGGCTGGCCGCCGCGGAGGAGATCTTCGCGGTGCTGGAGACGCCGGTGCCGGCGTCCGGGGCCGGTGCGGTGCCGTCGGGGGCGGTGGCCTTCGAGGGGGTCACCGTGCGGTATCCCGGGCGGTCCGTGGACGCGGTGACCGAGGTGTCGTTCACCGTCGAGCCCGGGGAGACCGTGGCGCTGGTTGGGCCGAGCGGGGCGGGCAAGTCGACACTGCTGAACGTGCTGCTGGGGTTCGTACGGCCCGCCACGGGCCGGGTGCGGGTCGGAGGCGTCGACCTCGCCGAGCTGGACATCGCGGAGTGGCGGTCGCGGATCGCGTGGGTGCCGCAGCGCCCGCATCTGTACGCCGGGACGATCGCGGAGAACGTGCGGCTGGCGCGGCCGGACGCGGACGACGACGCCGTGCGCCGGGCGCTGCGGGACGCGGGGGCGCTGGACTTCGTGGACGCGCTGCCCGACGGCGCCGGCACGGTGCTCGGGGAGGACGGGGCAGGGCTGTCGGCGGGGCAGCGGCAGCGGCTGGCACTCGCGCGGGCGTTTCTCGCGGACCGGCCCCTGCTGGTGCTGGACGAGCCGACGGCGGCGCTGGACGGGGTGACCGAGGGGGAGGTCGTCTCGGCGGTTCGCCGGCTGGCGGCCGGACGGACGGTGCTGGTGGTCGTGCATCGGCCCGCGCTGCTGGATGTGGCCGACCGGGTGGTACGGCTGGACCCCGCGGAACCGTGGGGCGCGCGTGAGGGCGCCGGGCCTCCCGTGGGACTCCGCTCCCCGGACCCCCGGCCGCGTCCCCTTGCCGCCCGGAACGGCCCGCTGGAAGGGGAGCCCGGCGAGCCGGGAGGGCCCGGCGGGGCGGAGCGGGCGCGGAGCGTGCTCGGCTGGGTCCGGGGGACGGCCGGGGCCCGGCGGGGAAGGCTGGTCCTTGCCTGGCTGCTCGGGGGGATGGCGCTCGGGAGTGCCGTCGGGTTGATGGCGACCTCCGGGTGGCTGATCTCGCGGGCCTCGCAGCAGCCGCCGGTGCTGTACCTGATGGTGGCGGTGACGGCGACGCGGGCGTTCGGGATCGGGCGGGCCGTGTTCCGCTACGCCGAGCGGCTGGTCTCGCACGACGCCGTGCTGCGGATGCTGGCCGACACCCGGGTCGCGGTCTACCGGCGGCTCGAACGCCTCGCGCCCGCGGGACTGCGCACCGCCCGCCGCGGTGACCTGCTGACCCGGCTGGTCGCGGACGTGGACGCGCTCCAGGACTACTGGCTGCGCTGGCTGCTGCCCGCCTCCGTCGCCGTACTCGTCTCCGGCGCGACCGTCGGCTTCACCGCCTGGCTGCTGCCCGAGGCGGGCGCCGCCCTCGCGGTGGGCCTGCTCGCGGCCGGGGTCGGCGTGCCGCTGGTGACCGCGACCGCGGCCCGGCACACCGAACGCCGGCTGGCACCCGCCCGCGGCGAACTCGCCACCCGCGTCACCGATCTGCTCACCGGCACCGCCGAGCTGACCGTGGCCGGCGCGCTGCCCGCCCGTACCGGCGCGGCCCGGCGCGCGGACGGCACCCTGACCCGGATCGCCTCGCGCGCCGCCGCCGTCACCGCGCTCGGTGACGGGCTCACCGCGCTGGTCTCCGGCCTGACCGTCACGGCCATGGCGCTGCTCGGCGTCCAGGCGGTGGCGTCGGGCCGGCTCGGGGGCGTCGCGCTGGCCGTCGTCGTGCTCACCCCGCTGGCCGCGTTCGAGGCCGTGCTCGGGATGCCGCTCGCCGTCCGCTACCGGCAGCGGGTGCGGCGCAGCGCGGAGCGGGTGCGCGAGGTGCTGGAGGCGCCCGAGCCGGTCTCCGAGCCCGAGCGGCCCCGGCAGGCGCCCGCGACACCGTTCCCGGTGGTCCTCAAGGGGCTGACCGCGCGGCACGCGGGGCAGCGGCAGGAGGCGCTGGCGGGGCTCGACCTGACGCTGGACCAGGGCCGCCGGATCGCCGTGGTCGGGGCCTCCGGCTCCGGCAAGACGACCCTCGCCCAGGTGCTGCTGCGCTTCCTCGACCCGCGTTCCGGCTCCTACACCCTCGCCGGGGTGAACGCCCGCGAGCTGGCCGGCGACGATGTGCGGCGACTGGTCGGGTTGTGCGCGCAGGACGCGCACCTCTTCGACAGCTCGGTGCGCGAGAACCTGCTGCTGGCCAGGAAGGACGCCACCGAGGCCGAGCTGCGCGGGGCGCTGGCCCGGGCCAGGCTGCTCGACTGGGTGGACGGGCTGCCCGACGGCCTGGACACGCTGGTCGGCGAGCACGGGGCGCGGCTGTCCGGCGGCCAGCGGCAGCGGCTCGCGCTGGCCCGCGCACTCCTCGCCGACTTCCCCGTACTGGTCCTCGACGAGCCCGCCGAACACCTGGACCTGCCCACGGCCGACGCCCTCACCGCCGACCTGCTGGCCGCCACCGAGGGTCGTACGACCCTGCTCATCACCCACCGGCTCGCCGGTCTGGACGAGGTGGACGAGGTGCTGGTGCTCGACGCGGGCCGCGTCGTGCAGCGGGGCCCCTACGCGGAACTGGCCGCGGTGGACGGTCCGTTGCGCGAGATGGTGCGCCGGGAGGCGGAGGCCGAGACGCTGGTGGGGGCGCGCTGACGCCCCGGCACCCGGCGCGGCGGGTGCCGGGGCGACGGTGCTCAGGCGTGCAGGCTGAGCAGCTGCTCGATCACGATCGCCACGCCGTCCTCGGTGTTGGCGGCCGTTCGGCCGGAGGCGGCGGCGACGGCGTCGGGGTGGGCGTTGCCCATGGCGTACGAGCGCCCGGCCCAGGTCAGCATCTCGATGTCGTTGGGCATGTCCCCGAAGGCGACGACCTCCTCGTGCGAGATGCCGCGTTCGGCGCAGCACAGGGCGAGGGTGCTGGCCTTGGAGACACCGGGGCCGCTGAGTTCCAGCAGGGCGCTGGGGCTGGAGCGGGTGACGGTGGCGCGGTCGCCGACGGCCAGCCGGGCCAGGGTGAGGAAGGCGTCGGGGTCGAGGGCCGCGTGGTGGGCGAGGATCTTGAGCACGGGCTGGTCGGCGGTCGGGCCGTCGGGCGCGAGCAGTTCCTCCGCGGACAGCAGGTGGCCCGGCACCTCCATGTGCAGCCTGGGATAGGCGGGCTCCTGGTGGAAGCCGTACGTCTGCTCGACCGCGAACACCGTGCCGGGCGCGGCCTCGCGCAGCAGCCGTACGGCGTCCAGGGCGTTGGCGCGGGCCAGTTCGCGCACCTTGGTGAAGCGGTGGGCGCCGGGGCCGCCGTGCAGGTCGACCACGGCCGCGCCGTTGCCGCAGATGGCCAGCCCGTGGCCGTGCACATGGTCGCTGACGACGTCCATCCAGCGGGCCGGGCGGCCGGTGACGAAGAAGACCTCGATGCCCGCCTGCTCGGCGGCGGCCAGGGCGGCGACGGTCCGCGGGGAGACCGACTTGTCGTCGTGCAGCAGGGTGCCGTCGAGGTCGGTGGCGATCAGCCGCGGGCGGATCGCGGCGGCGGGGGTCCCGGGTTGTCTGGTCGCTGAGGTCATCCGGTCATTCTCGCGCATATGCCCGCACGGGCGTGCGGAACTGTGCACAGATGAGACACAGATGACGCTCCGGGCGCCCCTGCCGCCCCACGAGTCATCTCCGGACGCATCAGTCCAGCTGCGCGAGGGCCTCCATGGCGATCTTCTCGAAGACCTTCTGGTCGGCGGCGAAGTCGGAGTCCGGGATGGGCCAGTGGAGGACGATCTCGGTGAAGCCCAGTTCGCGGTGGCGGCCGGCGAAGTCCACGAACGCGTCCACGGAGGTGAGCGGGCGACCGCGGTCCGGGGTGAAGCCGGTGAGCAGGATCTTGTCCATGCCGGCGGCGTCCCGGCCGGCCTCCGCGCAGGCGTCGGTCAGCCGGGCGAGCTGGCCGCGCAGCGCCGTCACGGACTGCTCCGGGGTGCCGGTCTCGTACAGCTTCGGGTCACCCGTGGTCACCCAGGCCCGGCCGTGGCGCGCGGCGATCTTCAGGCCGCGCGGGCCGGTGGCGGCGACGGCGAACGGCAGCCGGGGGCGCTGGACACAGCCGGGGATGTTCCGGGCCTCGTCCGCCGAGTAGAAGCGGCCCTCGTACGACACCGCGTCCTCGGTGAGCAGCCGGTCGAGCAGCGGCACGAACTCGGCGAACCGGTCGGCGCGCTCGCGCGGGGTCCACGGGTCCTGGCCGAGGGCGGTGGCGTCGAAGCCGGTGCCGCCGGCGCCGATGCCGAGGGTGACGCGGCCGCCCGAGATGTCGTCCAGGGAGATCAGTTCCTTGGCGAGGGTGACCGGGTGGCGGAAGTTCGGGGAGGTGACCAGGGTGCCGAGACGGAGCCGCTCGGTGGCGGCCGCGGCGGCGGTCAGGGTGGGGACGGCGCCGAACCAGGGGCCGTCGCGGAAGCTGCGCCAGGACAGGTGGTCGTAGGTGTACGCCGTGTGGAAACCCAGCTGCTCGGCGCGGACCCAGGCGGCGCGGCCGCCCTCGTGCCAGCGGCGGTACGGCAGGATCACGGTGCTCAGACGCAGACTCATGCGTTCGAGGGTAAGCGGACGGGGCGACGGGGGAGCAAGCGGTCGCACCGTGTGCTCAGTGGGCGGCGGGAAAGCGCAGGTACTCGGGCGGCACGGCGGCGGTCAGCCACACCCCGTTGGCGCTGACGCGGAAGACGTGGCCGTCGCGGTGCATGGCGGCGGCGTCGACGGCGAGGACGACGGGTCGGCCGCGGCGGGCGCCGACGCGGGTGGCGGTGGCGCGGTCGGGCGAGAGGTGCACGGCGTGCCGGCCCATCGGCTTCAGACCGCTCGCGCGGATCGAGGCCAGGGCGCGGGGGGTGGTGCCGTGGAAGAGGTACGGCGGCGGGGTCGCCGGGGGGAGGCCGAGGTCGACGGTGATGCTGTGGCCCTGGGCGGCGCGGATCCTGGTGCCGTCGATCGTGAAGCGCTGTTTGTCGTTGACGGCGACGACGGTGTCGAGTTCCTCGCGGGTGAAGGGGAAGCCGTGGGCCGTCGCCGCGGCGACCAGGGTGTCGATGTCCACCCAGCCCGCGGGGTCGGGGGTGAGGCCGATGCGGGCCGGCTGGTGGCGGAGGTGTCTGGAGAGGTACTTCGAGATCTTGATCGTGCGTCTTTCGTCCACGCGTCCAGGGTGTGGGAGAGACGCGGATCACGCAGCTCGTTTTCACGGGGAGGTTTGATCCACAGACAACTGCGTTTATCCACAGGGGATGTGGCGGAACTGTGGACAACAGGGCTGCTCCGGGCGCGTGTTGGGAGGGAGACCCTCCCAACACCCCGCCTCACACCTTCGGTTCCACCCGCGCCAGCCGTCGCAGCGCCCCCGGCATCACCCTCGACAGGAAGTGCGCGCCCCGGGCCTCCGGGGTCACCGGAACCACCGGGCGGTTGCGGGCCACCGCGTCCAGGACGGCGGAGGCCACCTTCTCCGGAGGGTAGTTGCGCAGGCCGTACAGGCGGGCTGAGCTCTTCTGGAGGCGGCGTTCCTCCGTCTCGTCCGCGCCGGCGAAACGCGCCGTCGACGTGATGTTCGTGTTGACGATGCCGGGGCAGATCGCCGTGACGCCGATGGACCGGGAGGCCAGTTCCGCGCGGAGGCACTCGGAGAGCATGAGGACCGCGGCCTTGGAGGTGCTGTACGCGGGGAGGATCCGGGAGGGCTGGAACGCGGCGGCGGAGGCGATGTTCACGATGTGGCCGCCCTGCCCCCGCTCGGCCATCCGCGCCCCGAACAGCCGGCACCCGTGGATCACGCCCCAGAGGTTGACGTCGAGGACCTTGCGCCAGTCCTCGGTGGTCGTGGCGAAGAAGGACCCGGACAGGCCGATGCCCGCGTTGTTGACCAGCACGTCCACCACGCCGTACGCACGGTGGACCCGCTCGGCCAGCTTCTCCATCGCCTGCTCGTCCGAGACGTCCGCCGTCTCGGCCCACGCCTGTGGCGCGCCGATCAGCCGGGCCAGGTCGGCCGTGCGGGCCGCCGCCTCCGCGTCGCGGTCGACGGCCACCAGCCGCGCGCCCGCCTCCGCGAACGCGAACGCCGTCGCCCGGCCGATGCCGCTGCCCGCGCCGGTGATCAGCACCAGCTGCCCGCCGAACCGGGCCGCATGGGGCCCGGTCGCCCTCGGTTCGGGGCGGCCGCCCTCCACCGACACCACGAACTCCTCGATCCACGCGGACAGCTGGTCGGGCCGGGTGCGCGGGACCCAGTGCTTGGCCGGGACCGTGCGCCGGGTCAGCTGGGGGACCCAGCGGTCCAGGTCGTCGTACAGCCGCTCGGAGAGGAACGCGTCGCCCTGGGGCGTGATCAGCTGCACCGGCGCGTGCGCGTACGCGTCCGGGCGGGGGTGGCTCAGCCGCGGGCGGACGTTGTCCCGGTACAGCCAGGCGCCGTGGGCCGCGTCGGCGGACAGGGACGCGGTCGGGTAGTCGCCGGAGGGGAGACCCTCGGTCCGCTCCAGGAGTCCCGGCCAGCGCTTGCCGAGCGGGCCGCGCCAGGCCAGCTCCGGCAGGGCGGGGGTGTGCAGCATCCCCACGTACCAGGATCTGGCGCCCTGGCCGAGGAGCTGGGCCACGCGGCGGGGTGTCGGACGCCTCAGGCGGTCCTTGATCCAGTGCCCGAAGTGGTCCAGGGACGGCCCGGAGATCGTGGTGAAGGAGGCGATGCGGCCCTCGGTACGGCCGACCGTGACGAACTCCCAGGACTGCACCGAGCCCCAGTCGTGGCCGACGAGATGCACCGGGCGGTCCGGGCTCACCGCGTCCACCACGGCCAGGAAGTCGTCCGTGAGCTTGGCCAGCGTGAAGCCGCCGCGCAGCGGCCGCGGCGCGGTGGAACGGCCGTGGCCCCGGACGTCGTACAGCACCACATGGAAGCGCTCCGCGAGGCGCGGGGCTATCTCGGACCACACCTCCTTGCTGTCCGGATAGCCGTGCACCAGGACCACCGTCGGCTGCCGGGCGTCGCCCAGTTCGGCCACGCACAGCTCGATCCCGCCGGTCCGTACCGTGCGCTCGCGCGCACCCTTCAGCGTCGTCACTTCTCCTCCGCCCAGCGCCGCACGTGCGGCAGTTCGTCGTCCAGCCAGAACGCGCTCTCCCCGGGGTCCTTCGAGTCGGTGACCACGAGGATCTCCTCGAACTTCGCCCCCGTGCCCCGGAAGCCGAGGTGCGGCTCGACCGCCCACAGGCCCGGCTGCGGCGGGTGGTCCGAGAAGCGGTAGGGCGACCACAGCGGGGACCAGCCCTCGCGGTGGCCGTGCAGCGCGTCCGAGGCCAGGCCCTTCAGGGACCGCGTCCCGAACCCGAACAGGTGGGGCGCCCAGCGGCGTTCCCCCACCCGGTCCACCTTGTGGGCGATCACGCCGAAGGGATAGGCGCGGTGCCGGTTGGCATAGCCCTGGCGGACCATCAGCCGCTCCACGTCCTCGTAGATCTCCCGCAGGGAGCGCCGCTCGCGCACCTCGCGCAGGATCAGCTCCCGGTGCGCCTCCAGATCGGCCATCAGCCGGTCGTGCACGGGATTGGCCCCGAGGGACCCGGAGTAGCCGATGTCCGCCGTGTATCCCCCGTGCACCGGGGCCATGTCCAGGATGAACGGCATCCCGGGCGCCAGCTCGCGGTCGGTGGGGAAGAACTGCCACGGGACGCGGAAGTCCACGAACGCCGTGCGGTCCCCGAACCAGGCGAAGGGCAGATGGAACCAGTCCCGCACCCCGCGCTCGCGCAGCCACTCCCGCTGCATCCGTGCCGCTTCACGCTCGGTCACGCCCGGCTCCAGGCGCGCGGCGACCGCCTCCGCGCACTCGTAGGCGAGGCGCTGCACCGTTCTGAATCCCCGCAGCTCCGTGGTGAGTTCGCTGCTCACTGCCGTCGTCATGCCGCCTCGTCCCGTGGTCCGGCCGATTCACGTCGGCTGCGGTACGCGTCCGTAACTTGACAGTGGAGAATCTCGCAGTTGTTAGAGGTTGCGTCAATAGGCGGGAGCGCGGGCCCGGGACGACTCCGGGTGCCCCTGGGGAACGGCGGCCCCTAGGGTGCCGTAATACCTGGGTCGGACCCGAAGACGGCTCTGTGGTCTGACGACCGGCGTGGCCGGGATCACTACCGTCGGCTGGGTGACTGTGATCGCGACCGAAAGCCTGAGCAAGCGGTTCCCCCGGGTGACCGCGCTCGACCGGCTGTCCGTGGACATCGGGCCCGGGGTGACCGGACTCGTCGGCGCCAACGGCGCCGGCAAGTCCACCCTGATCAAAATCCTGCTGGGACTGTCCCCCGCCACCGAGGGCAGCGCCCGGGTGCTCGGCCTGGACATCGCCACCGAGGGCGCCGCCATCCGCGAACGGGTCGGCTACATGCCGGAGCACGACTGCCTGCCGCCGGACGTCTCGGCGACCGAGTTCGTCGTGCACATGGCCCGCATGTCGGGGCTGCCGCCCACGGCCGCGCGCGAGCGCACCGCGGACACCCTGCGCCATGTCGGCCTCTACGAGGAGCGCTACCGCCCCATCGGCGGTTACTCCACCGGCATGAAGCAGCGCGTGAAGCTCGCGCAGGCCCTGGTGCACGACCCCAAGCTGGTCTTCCTGGACGAGCCGACCAACGGCCTCGACCCGGTCGGCCGCGACGAGATGCTCGGCCTGATCCGTCGTGTCCACGCCGACTTCGGCATCTCCGTGCTGGTCACCTCGCACCTGCTGGGCGAGCTGGAGCGGACCTGCGACCACGTGGTCGTCATCGACGGCGGCAAGCTGCTGCGGTCCAGTTCCACCACCGACTTCACGCAGACCACGACCACGCTGGCGATCGAGGTCACCGACAGCGACACCCATCCCGACGGCACCCGGGCCGTCCGCGAGGCGCTGCAGGAGCGCGGGGTGGAGATCCACCACGAGGGCGCGGGCCTGCCCGGCGCGGGCCACATCCTGCTGCTGACGGCCGCGGGTGAGCAGACGTACGACCTGGTGCGCGACGTGGTCGCCGACCTCGGGCTCGGCCTGGTCCGCATGGAGCAGCGCCGGCACCACATCTCCGAGGTGTTCACCACCGACGACGGCAACAGCGACGAGCAGCGGAAGGAGGCCGTCGGCCATGGCGGTTGAGCAGCCCCTGACCTCGCCCCCGGGCGAGACGACCCGGATCCACGACATCGGCTACCGCGGCTACGACGGCCCGCGCCTCGGCCGCGCCTACGCCCGCCGCTCCCTGTACTCGCAGTCCCTGCGCGGCGCCTACGGCCTCGGCCGCTCGGTGAAGTCCAAGGTGCTGCCCATGCTGCTGTTCGCGGTGATGTGCGTGCCCGCCGCCATCATGGTCGCCGTCGCCGTCGCCACCAAGGCGCACGAACTGCCGGTCGCCTACACGCGGTACGCGATCATGCTCCAGGCCGTCATCAGCCTGTACGTAGCCTCGCAGGCGCCCCAGGCCGTCTCCCGCGACCTGCGCTTCAAGACGGTGCCGCTGTACTTCTCGCGGCCCATCGAGACCGCGGACTACGTGCGCGCCAAGTTCGCCGCGCTCGCCTCGGCGATCTTCATCCTCACCGCCGCTCCCCTGCTGGTGATGTACGTGGGGGCGCTGCTGTCCAAGCTGGGCTTCGCCCACCAGACGAAGGAATTCGCCGAGGGACTGGTCTCCGTGGCCCTGCTCTCCCTGCTCTTCGCCGGCATCGGCCTGGTCATCGCCGCCGTCACCCCGCGCCGCGGCTTCGGCATCGCCGCCGTGATCGCCGTACTGGTCATCACGTACGGGGCGGTCTCCACCCTCCAGGCCATCGCGGAGGTCCAGGGGCACTCCGGCGCCATCCCGTGGATCGGCCTGTTCTCGCCGGTCACCCTGATCGACGGCGTGCAGTCCGCCTTCCTCGGCGCCACCGCCCGAAACCCCGGAGGGGTCGCTCCCTCGACCGGAGAGGGCATCGTCTACGTCCTCGTCACCCTCGCACTGATCGCCGGCAGCTACGGCCTCCTGCTGCGCCGCTACAAGAAGGTGGGCCTGTGACGACCCTCAGCCTCGACCATGTCTCCCGCTGGTTCGGCAACGTGGTCGCCGTCAACGACATCACCATGACCATCGGACCCGGCGTGACCGGCCTGCTCGGCCCCAACGGTGCCGGGAAGTCCACGCTGATCAACATGATGGGCGGCTTCCTCGCCCCCTCCACCGGCACGGTCACCCTCGACGGGCGGCCGGTGTGGCGCAACGAGGAGATCTACCGGCACATCGGCATCGTCCCCGAGCGTGAGGCGATGTACGACTTCCTCACCGGGCGCGAGTTCGTCGTGGCCAACGCGGAGCTGCACGGACTCGGCGACGAGGCCGCCCGGAAGGCCCTGGCCACGGTCGAGATGGAGTACGCCCAGGACCGGAAGATCGCCACCTACTCCAAGGGCATGCGCCAGCGCGTGAAGATGGCGAGCGCCCTGGTGCACGAGCCGTCGCTGCTCCTGCTGGACGAGCCGTTCAACGGCATGGACCCGCGCCAGCGCATGCAACTGATGGACCTGCTGCGGAAGATGGGCGACGAGGGCCGCACCGTGCTCTTCTCCTCGCACATCCTGGAGGAGGTCGAGCAGCTCGCCCGGCACATCGAGGTCGTCGTCGCCGGGCGGCACGCGGCCAGCGGCGACTACCGGAAGATCCGCCGCCTGATGACCGACCGCCCGCACCGCTATCTGGTGCGCTCCAGCGACGACCGGGCCCTCGCGGCCGCGCTGATCGCCGACCCGTCCACGTCCGGCATCGAGGTCGACCACGCCGAGGGCGCGCTGCGTGTCCAGGCCGTCGACTTCGGCCGCTTCACCACACTGCTGCCGAAGGTCGCCAGGGACCACGGCATCCGGCTGCTCACGGTCTCGCCGTCGGACGAGTCCCTGGAGTCCGTGTTCTCGTACCTGGTCGCGGCGTAGGAGGCCGAAGATGTACGACCCCACCGTCGCCCGGCTCACCTACCGGGCCCTGCTCGGCCGTCGCCGGGCCCTCATCCTCGGCGCGCTGCCGCTGTTGCTCATCGTGATCTCCGTGGCCGTGCGCGCCCTCAGCGGCGCCGACGACCAGACCGCGGCCGACGTGCTCGGCGGGTTCGCGCTCGCCACGATGGTGCCGATCATCGGTGTCATCGCGGGCACGGGGGCGATCGGCCCGGAGATCGACGACGGCTCTGTCGTCTACCTGCTGGCCAAACCCCTGAAGCGGCCCGCGATCATCTTCACCAAGCTGATCGTGGCCATCGCGGTGACCATGGTGTTCTCCGCCGTGCCCACGATGATCGCGGGGCTGATTCTCAACGGCAACGGCCAGCAGATCGCCGTCGCCTACACGGTGGCCGCGCTGGTCGCCTCCATCGCCTACTCCGCGCTGTTCCTGCTGCTCGGCACGGTGTCCCGGCACGCGGTGGTCTTCGGGCTCGTGTACGCGCTGGTCTGGGAGGCCCTGTTCGGCTCCCTGGTGCCGGGGGCGCGCACGCTGAGCGTCCAGCAGTGGGCGCTCGCGGTCGCGCACAAGGTGGCCGGGAGCGACCTGGTCACGTCCGAGGTCGGGCTGACGACGGCGGTGGTGCTGCTGGCCGCGGTGACCGTGCTGGCGACCTGGTACGCGGGGCAGAAGCTGCGCTCGCTGAAGCTGGCGGGGGAGGAGTGAGCGCCGCCGCGTGATCTTGACGGGGACCTCATCCCCGGCCGGGCAGACTGGGTGAATCGTGACATACGGCTGGGAGGCCGGGGATGACAGAGGAGATACCGGGGGGTGACGGGGCGCCCGCGGGGGACGTCTTCGAGGGGCTGGTCCTGGACGACGACTTCGTGCGGGCCGCGGAGGCGTCCGAGCCGTCGGCCCGGGCGCGGATGCTGGCGGCACGCTGGCGCGCGGAGGCTCCCGAGCCCCGACCCTGGCGCTCCGACGAGCCCCCGGCGGGGTGGTTCTTCAGCAAGGCCCGCCGCCGGGGTCGGCGCCGGCGGCGGTGATCCGTGCCGGGGCCGGGCGGGTGCCGCCGGGCCCGCGGCTACGACAGCAGTTGTTCGAGTATCGCCGCGATGCCGTCCTCCTCGTTCGAGGACGTCACCTCGTCGGCCACGGCCTTCAGCTCCTCGTGGGCGTTGGCCATCGCCACGCCCCGGGAGGCCCAGCCGAACATCGGGATGTCGTTCGGCATGTCGCCGAAGGCGATCGTGTGCGCCGCCCTGAGGCCGAGCCGGCGCGCGGCCAGGGACAGACCCGTCGCCTTGGAGAGGCCGAGCGGGAGGAGCTCCACGATGCCCGCGCCGGCCATCGCGACCGAGACGAAGCCGCCGGCCGCCTGCCGGGCCGCCTCCGCCAGCTCGTCGTCGCCCAGCGTCGGATGCTGTATGTAGATCTTGTTCAGCGGCGCCGCCCAGAGATCGGACGCGTCGGTGAAGGGGACCGCGGGAAGGGGCCCCGCGACCGCGTACCCGGGCCCCGCGAGCACCTCGCCGTCCAGCCCGTCCCGGCTCGCCGCGAGGTGCAGCGGACCGACCTCCGCCTCGATCTTGGCCAGCGCCACGCCCGCCAGCTGGCGGTCCAGGGTGACGGACGTCAGCAGGCGGTGCGCCCCGGCGTCGTACACCTGGGCGCCCTGGCAGCAGACCGCGAGGCCGTCGTAGCCGAGGTCGTCCAGGATCTCCCGGGTCCAGGGGACGGCCCGGCCGGTGACGACGATGTGCGCCGCGCCCGCCGCGGTGGCCGCGGCGAGCGCGTCACGGGTGCGCTGGGAGATCGAGCCGTCGGAGCGCAGCAGCGTCCCGTCGAGGTCGGTCGCGACGAGCCCGTAGGGGAAGCTCACCTGGCCACCGGCTCCAGGACCTCCCGGCCGCCCAGGAAGGGGCGCAGCACTTCGGGGATCCGGACGGAGCCGTCGGCCTGCTGGTGGTTCTCCAGAATGGCGACGATGGTGCGCGGTACGGCGCACAGCGTGCCGTTGAGCGTGGCGAGCGGCTTGACCTGCTTGCCGTCGCGGACGCGGATCGACAGGCGCCGGGACTGGAACTCGGTGCAGTCCGAGGTCGAGGTCAGCTCGCGGTACTTGCCCTGGGTCGGGATCCACGCCTCGCAGTCGAACTTGCGGGCCGCGGAGGAGCCGAGGTCACCGGAGGCGACGTCGATCACGCGGAACGGCAGCCCCAGCGAGGTCAGCCACTGCTTCTCCCACTCCAGCAGCCGCTGGTGCTCGGCCTGGGAGTCCGCGGGGTCGACGTACGAGAACATCTCGACCTTGTCGAACTGGTGCACGCGGAAGATGCCCCGGGTGTCCTTGCCGTGCGAACCGGCCTCGCGGCGGAAGCAGGGCGAGAAGCCCGCGTAGCGCAGCGGCAGCTTGTCGGCGTCGAGGATCTCGTCCATGTGGTACGCCGCGAGCGCCACCTCGGAGGTGCCGACCAGGTACAGGTCGTCCTTGTCGAGGTGGTACACGTCCTGCGCGGCCTGGCCGAGGAAGCCGGTGCCGGCCATCGACTGCGGACGGACCAGCGCGGGGGTCAGCATCGGGGTGAAGCCGGCCGCGGTGGCCTGGGCCATCGCGGCGTTCACCAGGGCCAGCTCCAGCAGGGCGCCGACGCCGGTGAGGAAGTAGAAGCGGGAGCCGGAGACCTTGGCGCCGCGCTCGACGTCGATCGCGCCGAGCAGCTGGCCCAGCTCCAGGTGGTCCTTGGGCTCGAAGCCCTCGGCACCGAAGTCGCGGATGGTGCCGTGCGTCTCCAGGGTGACGAAGTCCTCCTCGCCGCCGACGGGCACGTCGGGGTGGACGAGGTTGCCGAGCCGGAGCAGCAACTCCTGGGTCTCGGCGTCGGCCGCGTCGCGCTCGGTGTCGGCGGCCTTGACGTCGGCCTTGAGCTGCTCGGCGCGCTTGAGCAGCTCGGCCTTCTCGTCGGCGGAGGCCTTGGGGATCAGCTTGCCGAGCTGCTTCTGCTCGGCACGCAGTTCGTCGAAGCGGACGCCGGAAGACCTGCGCCGCTCGTCGGCAGACAGGAGGGAGTCGACGAGCGCGACGTCCTCTCCACGGGCGCGCTGGGACGCGCGCACACGGTCGGGGTCCTCACGGAGCAGGCGAAGGTCAATCACGGGGCCAAGGCTACCGGTGCGGGGAAGCCGCTCACGAATCACTATTACGGAGCGCCTCGATTTGCGGCTTACGGTGCGTTATGCGCTCATTGCCGGCCGGGTCAAGGGAAAGTGTCTCACTCCCTGGGACGGGGCACGCGCCGGGCGGGCGGTTGACCCGAATTCCTTGCGGGGAACGGAACTTGGCGGGGGCGGTTGTCCACAGAAATCCACACCGCCCGAAGAGTTATCCACAGGGTGTGGGGAAGTTCTGTGGATACGGGAATTGATCACTCCGGATCCGTTGGGCGGCTTGCAGAATTCCCTGGCCAAAGTGGATCGACACCCACTATCGGGTGGAAACCGGTCGCCCCAAAAGATGAACCAAAGGAAACGGGTGGACGAAGGGTGGGTCAGGCGACGGTTGCCTCGTCTGTGCGCTGTGGGGCGATTTGTCGACCAGGTCGCACTTCGCTGTCGACTTGTCCCCAGGTCGAGAAGAGCGCCTGTGGATAACTCTTGTGGATAACTAGAAGCGGCCGTCCTGGCAGCGCGCCACCCAGTCCGCGGCTTGCATGAACTCCTCGTCGGAGGTCCCCGGCCGCACCGCTCGGGCCTGGCCCGGTTCGATGTCGGCGCGCGGGTACGAGCCGAGGAAGCGCACTTCCAGGCAGAGCCGCTTCAGGCCCATGAGCGCCGCCGCCATCCGGCGGTCGGAGATATGGCCCTCGGCGTCCACGCAGAAGCAGTAATTGCCGATGCCCGCGCCGGTCGGCCGGGACTGGAGCAGCATCAGGTTGATCCCCCGCGAGGCGAATTCGCCGAGCAGGTCGCGCAGTGCGCCGGGGTGGTCGGTGCGCTGCCACAGCACCACCGAGGTCTTGTCGGCGCCGGTCTTCGCGGCGGGCCGGGCCGGGCGGCCGACCAGCACGAACCGGGTCTGCGCGTTCTCCGCGTCGTGGATCCCGGTCTCCAGGGCCTCCAGGCCGTACCGGGCGGCGGCGAACTCGCCCGCGAAGGCGGCGTCGTAGCGGCCCTCCTGGACCAGCCGGGCCGCGTCCGCGTTCGAGGCGGCCGACTCCCAGACGGCGTCCGGGAGGTTGGCCTTCAGCCAGTTGCGCACCTGCGGCTGGGCCGCGGGGTGGGCGGAGACCGTCTTGATGTCGGCGAGCCCGGTGCCCGGCCGGACGAGCAGCGCGAAGGTGATGGACAGCAGCACCTCGCGGTAGATCATCAGCGGCTCGCCCGCCACCAGGCCGTCCAGGGTGGCGGTGATGCCGCCCTCGACCGAGTTCTCGATCGGCAGGAACGCGGCCTCGGCCTCGCCGGCCCGTACCGCGTCCAGCGCGGACTGCACCGACACGTAGGGGATCAGCGCCCGGGTGGCCGCCTCCGGCAACGTCCGCAGGGCCACCTCGGTGAAGGTGCCCTCGGGGCCGAGATACGCATAGCTCGCTGGCATGGTCCTCACCCTAATGGCCGCGGGCCGTCATAGCTCAGGTGTCTCAAGATGACCACTCGACCGGGTGGTTTGACCCCGGAAATTCCGCGGAGCCGAGGAAAGGCCGATCCGAGGCCGGATCCGGGCACGGGACCGGCTCACCCCTCCAGCAACCGCTGTCCCACGTACTCGCCCTTCCCCGCCCCGCCCGGCACCGCGAACAGTCCGCTCGCCTCGTGCCGGATGAACCGCGACAGCGCGTCGCCCCGGTCGAGTTTGCGCTGCACCGGCACGAAGCCGCGCAACGGATCGGCCTGCCAGCACACGAAGAGCAGTCCGGCGTCCGGTGTCCCGTCCGCGTCGATGCCGTCGTGGTACGAGAACGGGCGCCGCAGCATCGCCGCCCCGCCGTTCTTGTCCGGCCGGGTGATCCGCGCGTGCGCGTTGAGCGCGATGACGTAGTCGCCCTTGGCGTCGGCCTTCTCCAGGTCCATCGGCGTCGTCTCCTGCCCCCCGGTCAGCGGCGCGCCGTCGGTCTTGCGCCGCCCGATGACCTGCTCCTGGGCGGACACGGACAGCTTCTCCCAGTCGTCCAGGAGCATGCGGATGCGGCGCACGACGGCGTAGGAGCCGTTCGCCATCCACGCGGGCTCGCCGGAGGCGGGCACGAAGATCTGCTTCTCGAAGGCGGCGTCCGTCGGCTTGGGGTTGCGGGTGCCGTCGATCTGGCCCATGAGGTTGCGGGCCGTCATCGGACGGGCGGTGGCGCCCGGGGCGCGGTTGAAGCCGTTCATCTGCCAGCGCACCCGCGCGGCGGCCCCGGCGTCCTTCTGTATCGCGCGCAGTGCGTGGAAGGCGACCAGGGCGTCGTTCGCGCCGATCTGCACCCACAGATCGCCTTCGCCGCGGGCCTTGTCGAGGCGGTCGGAGGAGAAGTCCGGCAGCGGGTCGAGGGCGGCGGGCCGCTGCTTCTCCAGGCCGGTGCGGGCGAAGAAGCTGCGCCCGAAGCCGAAGGTGACGGTCAGGGAGGAGGGGCCCGCGTCCCGCGACACGTCGGTGTCGTCGTGCGGGGCCGGCTCGCCCGCCATCAGCCGCTCGGCCGTCGTCGACCAGCGGCGCAGCAGGGCCGCCGCCTCCTTGCGGCCCGCGCCCGCCGCCAGGTCGAAGGCGATGAGGTGGCCGCATGCCTGGAGGGCCTCGGTGATGCCCGGCTGGTGTTTCACGTGAAACATCGCCCGGTCGGAGCCCACCGAGGTGAGCGGGGTGCCCGGGGCGGGCGCGGCGGCATAACCGGCGGCTCCGGCCGCCGTGCCGAGCACCAGCCCGGTGGCGCCCGCGGTGCCGAGCAGGGTGCGGCGGGAAACGCCCCCGGAACGGGGCTCGGGCGCCGGGGCCTCGGGGGTACGGGCCTGCTGGGTGGACTGGTCGGTCATGGTCTGTTTCAGCCGATCTGCGCGTTCTTGGAGACGGTCACTTCGTCGATGTCGGAGGTGCGCACGGTGACGGCGACCTTCCAGCCGCCGGCCATCGGGATCTGCACCCCGTCCGCCGACCAGTGGCCGGTGGTGATGTGTTCGGGGGACACGGTGAGCGGGCCGATCTTCCTCGCCTCCAGGGTGAGGGCGATCTTCACCTCGGGGACGTCGAAGGGCTGCCCGTCGGGTGTGCGGACGAAGAGGTGCAGCTCGTTGGCGCCCGCGTGGGCGGGGTCGAGGTCGAGGGCGACCACGCCCTTGCCGTTCGTGCCGCCCGTGTCGAAGGGCAGGTTCAGGCTCACGGTGTCGTTCGTGGGCACCGTGACGGAGCCGGTGGAGGTGGCGCCCCTGGCCTCCTGCTCGGTGCGGCCCGGCTCGGTCTGCGTCAGCGCCGTGGTGACGGCGAGCAGGACGACCGCGACGGCGGCCTCGGCGAGTACCGAGCGGCGCAGCCCGAAGCGCCCCGCGTCGCCGTCCCGCAGCCGCTTCTGCCGCGCGGCGTCCACCGCGGCCCGCTGCCGGGCGAGCTGGGCGGCGCGGGCTGAGCCGCCGAAGTCCTCGCAGGCCTCGGAGTCCCGGCCGGCGGAGCCGGACTCGACCGCGTCCCGCGCGGTCCTGTCCGCGGCGGCCGTGTCCGGCCCGGCCGCCTTCGCCGCGGTGACGGACTCCCTCTCGGACCCCTCCTCGTGCGGGACCTTCTCCCCCTCCGCGCCCTGATCCGCGAGCCGCCCCGTCCACCGCCGGGACACCGACGCGATGCCCACCATGACCGCCACCAGGGCGATCTTGGCCAGCAGCAGCTGCCCGTACCGGGTGTCGGTGAAGGCGGACCAGGAGCCGAGCTGGCGCCAGGACTGGTAGACGCCGGTGGCGACGAGGACGAGCACGGAGCCGAAGGCCAGCCGGGAGAAGCGGCGCACGGCGGCGGCCTCGACCGGCGTCTCCGCGGGTGCCCGGTACAGGGCGACCAGCAGCGCGGTGAGCCCGCCCAGCCAGGCGGCGACGGCCAGCAGGTGGACGACGTCGACCGGCATGGCGATGCCCGGCTGGAGCCCCACCGAGGCGTGCTCGGCCATCGCCCAGCTGCTCGCGAGCCCCGCCGCGACCACCACACCGCCGAGCCCGAGCCCGAAGGTCAGGTCCCGCTTCTCCGCGCCCTCCTCGCGCCGCTGGTACGAGCCGAAGAGGACGGCGATGAACAGCGCGGCGGCGGCGAGCAGCAGCAGCCGGGAGACCAGCGCGGCCCCCGCCTTGGTCTGCAGCACCTGGCCGAGCAGCCCGAGGTCGAAGACGTCGGCGACCTTCCCGGAGCTGGTGTACGAGCCGCGCAGGAGCAGCAGCCACAGCGTGGCCGCGGTCAGCGCCAGCCAGCCGCCGACGACCAGCCGTTGCAGGGCCCGTACGCCCGCGCCGCGCCGCCAGCAGACGAGCACGAAGGCCGCGCCACCCGCGAGCACGATGAAGCCGGCGTACGACACGTACCGGCCGGCCTGGTAGAGGTCGCCGACGACCCCGCCGCCCACGGTCGGTCCGCTGCCGGGGACCACGGTCCGCGAGGGAGCCCCGATGGAGAAGGTGTAGGCGCCGGCGACGGGGTGGCTGTCGGCGGAGACGACCTCGTAGGTGACCGTGTACGTGCCCTTGCCCAGGCCGCCCTTGAGCCGCACGGCGTAGGTCGTCCCGCTCACGTTGGCGGGCGCGCCGGTCTGGACGGCCCTGCCGCCGGGGTCGAGGACGCGCAGCGAGTCGTCGTTCACCGCCACCTTCTCGGAGAAGGTGAGCGAGACCCGGGCGGGCGGCTGCTGGACCACCGCCCCCTGCGCGGGGTCGCTGCCGGTCAGCGCCGCGTGCGCGGCGGCCGGTCCGGCGCCCGCGAGCAGCGCGCCGGCGACGGCGAGGAGCAGCAGCACCAGGGTCCGCAGGCGGGGGGTGGTGGTCCGGGTCACGGTGGTCCCTTCCCTCAGTGGCCGGTCATCGGGTGGTACGTGGCGGACTTCACCGGCATCTCGACGGTGAGGGGCCCGCTCTTGGCGAAGGTGAGCTTCAGTTCGACCGTCTGGCCCTGCCGCGGCCTGTGCCGCAGCTGCTCGAACATCAGGTGGTTGGCACCGCTCCTGAAGACGAGCCGGCCATGGGCGGGTATGGCGAAGGAGGACTGCTCCCGCATCTCGCCGCCCACGGTGCTGTGCATGGTGACCTGGCCGGCGGCGTCGCTGGACACCGAGGTCAGCTCGTCCTTCGTACCGCCCTTGTTGGTGATCGTCAGGAAGCCGGCGGCCATGTCGGCGGAGACCGGCTGCGGCATGTACGAGCCGCTCACCGACAGTTCGGCCTTCGAGGCACCGGACCCGGAGCAGCCCGTGAGCGCGAGCGCGCCGGTGAGGGCGGCGGTGGCCGCCAGGACGGCGGGGCGGCGGCTCACGGCCTGGCCCCCTCGACCAGCTTGGGCAGGTCCTTGATGTAGTCGTCGACCGTGGCGTCCTCGCCGTAGAGGACGTAACCGGCGTTCGTCTTCGGCGAGAAGGCGATGACCTGGGTGCCGTGGACGGAGACGAGCTTGCCGTCCTTGTCCTTCGTCGTCGGCTCGACCGCGATGCCGACCGAGCGGGCGCCGGCCTGGACGGCCTTGAAGTCGCCGGTCAGGCCGATGAACCGGGGGTCGATGCCCTTGAGCCAGCTGCCGAGCGCGGCCGGGGTGTCCCGGCCGGGGTCGGTGGTGACGAACACGACCCGCAGGTCGTCGCGCTGGGCCGGGGTGAGCGACTTCTGGGCCGCGACGGCGATGTTGCTCATGGTCGCCGGGCAGATGTCGGGGCAGTGCGTGTAGCCGAAGTAGAGCAGGGTCGGGTGGCCCTGGGTCTCCTTGCGGAGGTCGTACTTCCTGCCGTGGGTGTCGGTGAGTACCAGGCCGGGCTTGTCCCAGGGCTGGTCGAGGACGGTGGCGGGGCCGCTGCTGCCGGAGTCCTGCGAGAGCGAGGAGACCGGCGACCGGTCGGCCTTCTGGCCGCCGCAGGCGGAGAGGGTCAGGGTGGCGGCGGCGAACAGCGCGGCCGCGGCGAACGTCTTCTTGCGCATAGAGAAATGTCCCAGATGTGATAACTCCGGCGCGCACCGGGGTCGTACGGGAGCCAAGCCTGGCACGGCTCCGGCGCGCGCCGCGGAAGGGCGGGGCTAGACGGTGCGGCGGCGGCCGGCGAGGACGCCGTAGGCCACGCCCGCGGCGCCGACGACGATCCCGGCCATGCCGAGCACCCGGGCGGTGGTGTCACTGCTGCCGCCGGAGCCCGGGGCGGCGGCCGCGTTCTCCTTCTCGGCAGCGGAGTTCTCGTCGTCGGAGGCGGCATGGGCGCTCGCCGTGCCGTGCTCGTCGGCGGGGGCGGTCAGCTGGAGCACCGGGGCCGGGCTCTGCGGCTCGTCCTGGCCCGCCCGCGGCACCTCGATCCAGCGCACGACCTTGTCGTCGGAGTACGTCTGGAGCGCCTTGAACACCAGCTGGTCGGTGTTGTCGGGCAGGGCGCCGACGGAGAGCGGGAACTTCTGGAAGTAGCCGGGCTCGATGCCCTTGCCGTCGGCGGTCCAGGTGACCTTGGTGACGGCCTGGTCGATCTTGTCGCCGTGCACGGTCACCGGCTCGGCGAGCTTGGTCCTGGTGAGCTGCACGCTCCAGCCCGGGAGGGGCTGGGCCATGACGGAGGCCAGCGGGTGGTCGGTGGGGAGGTTCACCTCGACCTTGGTGGTCGAGGCGTCGTCGCGCTCGTTGGGGACCTTGAAGTCGACGACCGCGTAGCCGCCCTTGGCCGCGGCGCCCTCGGGCTGCACGGTCACGTGCGCGAAGGCGGGGACGGACAGGGCGAGCACGGCGGTACCGGCGACGGCGGCACCGGCGGCGACGCGGGCGGCCGTACGGCGGGAGACGATCTGGGAAACCTGCATGGCAGGAGCACTCCACGGTGAGAGTTCCGGTGAGGGGAAGGGTGCGCGCGGGCACGCGTGCCGCGCGACGGCGGCCCTTCTCCCCGGATCGGATCCCCGGAGTGGTCGCGTCGCGTCAGGCGGCGAGCCGGAAGGCGGCGGGTGGGCCGCGCCGGATCACCGTGTGCTGGAGCGTGAGGGCGCCCGGAGCGGGCGGCGCGTCCCGGTGGGCGCGACGGCCGCGCGGACCGGGTCCGGTGGTGGCAGGCAGCCCGGCGCACAGGGCGAGCGCCAGGGTGAGGGCCGCGCGCAGGGACCGTACGAGCGCCGTCTCGGCGACTTCGTGGACCGACAGTTCGAGCAGCCGCAGCACGGCCAGGTCGCCGCGGCGCAGCAGCCAGCCGACGGCGACGGCCGCGAGGACGTGCCCGAGCAGCATCGGCAGCGAGGGCAGCAGCGCCGCGGAGGCGCCGGTGGCGTCGGCCGCGTGCTGCACGGGCACGGGGACCCCGGCCACGGGGCGGCCCGAGCGGTCGATGAGGCGGGCGGCGAGCAGCAGGTGGAAGGCGTGCCCGGGGGTGAGCGCGGCGGCGTTCGCCCCGCACAGCAGCCGGGTGGCCCGTTCCACCAGCGCGGCATCGCTCAGCGCGGACCCCGCCGCACCGGTCTGCCCCGTCGGCATCCCGCCCATGGCCATGGCCGCGCCGTGCTGGCCCAGGCCGAACAGCGTGTGCAGGGCGGTCTGGCCGAGCGCGAGGAGCGCGGCGATGCCCGGCAGCGAGCGGGCCCGACCGGCGAGCGGGATCACCAGCAGCAGGGAGCCGAGGAAGCCCGCGCCGAGCGTCCACAGCGGCACGCGCGCGCAGGAGGCCAGGGTGTGCCCGGCCGCGGCCAGCACGACGCAGACCGCGGCGAAGACCGCGGCCCGCAGCATCCGGAGCCCGGCTCCGGGACGCGCCGTGCGCGCGTGAGGGGCAGACATGGCGGGCTCATCATCCCACCGCGCCCCGCGTCGCCCTACGTCAGGTCCGGGCCAAACGTCCCTCCACCCACCCGAGGGGTACGTCCCTCATACACCGATTCCTCCCGGGCCGCATCGGCTGTATGGGCGGAGTCACGTCAACGGTGTGCTTACGGCCACCTATGGGCGGCAATAGGTATCGGTATGTCGAGCCGCGGCCTGGAGGCTGGAGCATGAGCATCTGGTGGTCACTCCATCTGCGCCGCGAGGCCGCGAGTGTGCCGCTCGCGCGGCGGCTGCTGATCGGCACCATGGAGACCGCCGGGGTCGACCCGGAGATCTCCTACGACCTCTCCGTCGCCCTCAGCGAGGCGTGCGCCAACGCCGTCGAGCACGGCGGCGACGGCGGCACCTCGGCGGTCTACCGGGTGACCGCGTACCTCGACGGCGAGAAGTGCCGTATCGAGGTGGCCGACTCGGGGCCCGGCTTCCACCACACCCGCGAGTTGCGCCCCGCCCGCCCCGACGCCGAGCACGGCCGCGGCCTCTGTCTGATCCGCGAACTCGCCGACCACGTCCACATCGGCCCCAAGCCCGGCCGCCGTGGCACGGTGGTCAGCTTCGACAAGATCCTCAAGTGGCGCGACGACGCACCGCTGCTGGCGGTGTAGCTCCGGCCCCATAGTGGTGCCATGAGCATCGAGAACGGGGAGATGGCGGCCGGGGTGACGCTACGGCCGCTCGCCCTCGGGGACGCGGAGGCGCTGGCCGCCGCCTACACGGTCAATCGCGCGCACCTCGCGCCGTGGGAGCCGGTACGGCCGGACGCCTTCTTCACCCCCGAGGGGCAGCGGGAGCGGATCGAGGGGCTGCTGCGGCAGCGCGCCGAGGGCTCGGCGGTGCCCTGGGCGTTCGAGGAGACGGACGGGCGGATCGTCGGGACCATCACCCTGACGGGGATCAGCCGGGGCCCCTTCTGCAGCGCGTACCTCGGCTACTGGGTCGCCGCGGACCGGCAGGGCCGTGGCCTGGCCAGTGCCGCCGTGACGCGGGTGTGCCGACTCGCGCGGGACACGGTGGGCCTGCACCGGATCGAGGCGTCCACCCTGGTGGAGAACACCGGTTCGCAGCGCGTGCTGGAGAAGTGCGGGTTCGAGCTGATCGGTACGGCGCCGAACTACCTTCACATCAACGGGCGTTGGCGGGACAGCCGGCTGTTCCAGCGGGTCCTGCACGACAGGGACCCCGTGCTCTGAGCCGCCCCGGGCGCGGGGGAGCGCGCGAGGGCTCGGAGCACGGGTCACCCGCGGACGCGAACGGCCGGGCACCTCCCGGTACCCGGCCGTCCCGTCACCTCGGGTTCAGCTCTTGAGCGAGGCCATCCACGCCTCGACCTCGTCGGAGCGCCGCGGCAGACCGGCCGACAGGTTCCGGTTGCCGTCCTCCGTCACCAGGATGTCGTCCTCGATCCGCACCCCGACGCCCCGGTACTCCTCCGGCACGGTGAGGTCGTCGGCCTGGAAGTACAGGCCCGGCTCGACGGTGAGGACCATGCCCGGCTCCAGGGCCCCGTCCACGTACGTCTCGGTCCGCGCCACCGCGCAGTCGTGGACGTCCATGCCGAGCATGTGACCCGTGCCGTGCAGGGTCCAGCGGCGCTGGAGGCCCAGCTCCAGGACGCGCTCGACCGGACCCTCGACCAGGCCCCACTCGACCAGCTTCTCGGCCAGCACCCGCTGCGCGGCGTCGTGGAAGTCGCGGTACTTGGCGCCGGGCTTCACCGCCGCGATGCCGGCCTCCTGGGCCTCGTACACCGCGTCGTACACCTTCTTCTGCAACTCGCTGTACGTGCCGTTGACGGGCAGCGTGCGCGTGACGTCGGCGGTGTAGAGGGTGTGCGTCTCCACGCCGGCGTCGAGCAGCAGCAGGTCGCCGGAGCGGACCGGGCCGTCGTTGCGGACCCAGTGCAGGGTGCACGCGTGCGGGCCGGCGGCGCAGATGGAGCCGTAGCCGATGTCGTTGCCCTCGACGCGGGCGCGCAGGAAGAAGGTGCCCTCGATGTAGCGCTCGCTGGTGGCCTCGGCCTTGTCGAGGACCTTCACCACGTCCTCGAAGCCGCGCACCGTGGAGTCGACGGCCTTCTGCAGCTCGCGGATCTCGAAGTCGTCCTTGACCAGGCGCATCTCGGAGAGGAAGACGCGCAGCTCCTCGTCGCGCTCGGCGGTGACCTTGTCGGTCAGGGCCGCCTCGATGCCGGCGTCGTGACCGCGCACGACGCGCACCGGGCCGGTGGCCTCGCGCAGCTTCTCGGCCAGCTCGCGCACATCGGCGGCGGGGATGCCGTACAGCGCCTCGGACTCGGTGAGGGAGTGGCGGCGGCCGACCCACAGCTCGCCCTGGCCGTCGAGCCAGAACTCGCCGTTCTCGCGGTCGGAGCGGGGCAGGAGGTAGATCGTCTCCTGGTGGCCCTCGCCCTCGGGCTCCAGGACCAGGACGCCGTCCTCGGTCTGGTTCCCGGTGAGGTACGCGTACTCGACGGAGGAGCGGAAGGCGTACTCCGTGTCGTTCGAGCGCGTCTTCAGGTTGCCCGCCGGGATCACCAGGCGCTCGCCCGGGAAGCGCGCGGAGAGCGCGGCGCGGCGGCGGGCGGTCTCGGCGGCCTGCTCGATGGGCTTCAGGTCACGGAGCTCGGTGTCGGCCCAGCCGGACCGCATGTTCTCGGCCAGTTCGTCGGAGACGCCCGGGTACAGGCCGTTCTTCCGCTGCTTGATGGGCTCCTCGGACTCGGTTTCCGGGGTCGCCGGAATGAGTTCGTCGGCCACGTGATCCTCCTCGGTACGGCGTGTGATCTCCCCCGGGCGGTCCGTGTGGCTCGCCGCGGTGGGGTCACTGTGTCCGAGCCGGGGACCTCCATCATCGTACGGTCGTATCGGGAGGGGATCGGGGGCGGATGCCCTGTTATGCCTGGTCACCGCCCGGTCACCGACCGGTCATGCCGGATCGGGGCGCCGTCTCAGTCGAAACGGGCCGCCAGCAGCACCACGTCCTCCCCGTTGTCGGCGGCGTCCGGGCCGTCCGGCAGCACCGCGCGCAGCACGTGGTCGGCGACCGCCCCGGGGTCCTGTCGCAGCGCCCGCGGGACACTCGCGGCGGCCGTGCGCAGCCGGGCGAAGGCGCGGTCCACGGGGTCGCCGGTACGGTGCAGCAGCCCGTCGGTGTAGAGCAGAACCGTCTCTCCGGCTTCGGCCTGGATCTCCACGCTGGGCGCCTCCCAGCACGCGAGCATGCCGAGCGGCGCGGAGACGGAGGTCTCGGCGAACTCGGTGCGCCGCTCACCGACCAGCAGCGGCGGGCTGTGCCCGGCACCGGCGAGGGTGACCCGGCGCAGCGCGGGCTCGCAGTAGGCGAACAGGGCGGTGGCCGAACGCGCGGGCTCGGTCAGCCGCAGCAGCAGCTCCAGATCGGACAGGACGGCGACCGGGTCCTCGCCCTCCATCACGGCGTACGCGCGCAGGGAGGCGCGCAGCCGGCCCATCGCGGCCACCGCGCTCGGTCCCGAACCGGTGACCGAGCCGACGGACAGGCCGAGCGCCGCGTCCGGCAGCGGCAGTGCGTCGTACCAGTCGCCGCCGCCGTGTGGTCCGGTGCGGTGCCGGGCGGCGAGCCGGATGCCGGGCACACGGGGCAGCCGGGAGGGCAGCAGCTCCTCGGCGACGGTCGCCAAGCACGCGCGGGCGCGCTCCAACTCCCGCAATCGGGCGAGGTGTTCGGCGGCGTGCCGGACATAGAGGCCGGCGAGATGACGCTGCCGCTCGTGCGGTTCGGCGGGTTCGTCGTAGAGCCAGACGGCGGCGCCGAGGCGGCCGGCGGAGTCGGTGGCGAGGGGCAGGGCGTAGCTGGCGGCGTAGCCGAGGCGGGCGGCGACCTCGCGGTGCCGTGGGTCGAGGCCGTCCTCGGTGAACAGGTCGGCGTGGACGATCTCGCCGCCGCTCGCGGTGTCGGGCGCCAGCGCG
Organism: Streptomyces sp. NPDC001056; assembly: GCF_053598955.1. Classification (NCBI taxonomy): domain Bacteria; kingdom Bacillati; phylum Actinomycetota; class Actinomycetes; order Kitasatosporales; family Streptomycetaceae; genus Streptomyces; species Streptomyces sp. NPDC001056. The sequence continues at coordinate 434,645 of NZ_JBSFLI010000001.1, forward strand.
CCGCGCGGCACGGTCTCCAGCTGGCCGAGGTCGGCGCGGCCGAGTCCGAGGCCGAGGGTGGTGCGGGGACCGAGTCCGTCGCCGGGCTCCAGGGCGACGAGGCCGCGGCGGGCGCCGACCAGGGCGGCTCCGGCGCGCAGCAGCTCGTCGAGGGCGGGCTCCAGGGCGCTGGTGCGGGTGAGCCGCTCGGTGAGTTCGTGCAGCGTGGTGAGGTCGGAGACCCAGCCGGCCAGGCGGTCCTGGAGGAGCGTGCCGGGGGCGGGGACCGGGGGGTGCGGGGCGGGGAGGGCGGGGGCGGTGCCCGTGGTGCTTCCCGGGACGGTTCCTGATGCGGAAGAGGCGGGCGCGACAGTGTGGGCGGGCGTGGGAACAGTGGGATCGATTCCAGCCACTTTCGGGGGGTGCGGGGCGCTCATGGCGCCCGGCCTTCAGACCGGTGCACAGTGCTCAAAAGCATCGCAAACCCCCATGTGATTCTGCGCCGCTAGCAGTGTCTCCACATGTACACGCACTCGTGAGGGGATGTCCAGCATTGTCCTGCGGGGATTCCTGGTGTCCAAGGGGCTGACGGGTGATTTCCCCGAAGCCCTTGCCTTACCGTCAAGTTGGCTTAAAACTGCCTGGGGGAACGGTCCACTGCGGTCGACTGGGCTCGCTCCACGGAGCGTCACAGCGGTCGTGATGGGTACGTACTCGGAGAAGGCCAGGGGTGGTTGGGGGCCACCCGGAACCTGGCGACGGACCCGGGCGTCATAGCCACCGACGGCCGAGCCCCATCCTCCCGTGGCGGAGGCGGAGAGAACCGCGCGCGACGGCAAACGCCATGCTTCGCCACCCCCACGCCCGTGACCGTGCCCTGCCTTGAGTGCCGTGGACGCGGCCACGGCCGACGCTCGACCCCCTGGGGATCCCTTGCCGTGTGCGGGGATGTGATGCGCCACCAGGTACGCACAGTGAAGTGATCGACACATGTTGTGATGTGGACCACGGTGTTGCCAGCGGTGCAACGGAAAGGAACGAGCGCTCATGCGCGAGATCCTCGGAAGGCGACGCAGGCTCCTGTCCAGGCGACGGAACGACGGGAAGCCTGAGCCGATCAGCGCGGCCCTGACCTTCGCGACGGAGTGGCAGTGGCCCGTACTCCCGGGTGTGGCCCCGGACCCGCAGGGCCGGGCCCGGTGCGGCTGCCCCGACCCGGAGTGCACGGTGCCCGGCGCCCACCCCTTCGACCCGGGCCTGCTCGCGGCCTCGACCGACGCGCGCATGGTGCGCTGGTGGTGGACCAACCGGCCGAGCGCGCCCATCATCCTCGCGACCGGCGGCAAGGCGCCCTGCGCGGTCAGCCTGCCCGCGCTCGCCGCCTCCCGCGCCCTCGCCCTGCTCGACCGGCGGGGCATGCGGCTCGGCCCGGTGATCGCCTCGCCCACCCGCTGGGCGCTGCTCGTCGAGCCGTACACCATGGCGCAGTTGGGCGAACTGCTGTACGCCAAGGACTTCGTCCCCGGCTCGCTGCGCTTCCACGGCGAGGGCGGCTATATCGCGCTGCCCCCCTCCGAGACCGGCGCGGGCACGGTGCGCTGGGAGCGGGCGCCGCTGCCGGGGTCGGCCGCGCCCTGGGTGCCGGACGTCGAGGCCGTGGTGGACGCCGTGGTCGACGCCCTCACTCGTACGGGTGTGAGCGCGCCCGAGTTGTAGGGGTGTCCGGCGCGCACCGTGCGGACGGGCGTGCCGCGCTCGTTATGTTCCGCCCATGCTGCGAATTCTTGGGGGCCATGGGACGCGTCGGCCGAGCCACGGGGGACTCGGGCGCCGACGACCGAACGGCGCGGGGCCGGGGCGCGACGGCGGGTCGGATCGTGGGCCGTCGGGTGACGGGAGCGCCGGTCTCCGGGCGTCGTCGGCCGAGGGCCGGACCGGCTCCCAGCCGTCGCCCGCCGGCGCCCGGAGCGACTCCCCGCCGTCCAGCGGCGGTACGACCGCGTTCCGGGGCGCCCCCGGCGGACCGGAGCCGCGGCCGAGGGCAGGCTTCCGGCGGGCGCGCTACGGCAAGGCCGATCCGCGGCGGCTGCATCTCGTGGGGCTCGCCTGTGCCGTGACCGTCGCCGTCGTCGTGCCGCTGACCGTGGCGTCCGCCGGGCAGGTCCGGGACGTGGGCGCGGCACTGGTGCCGGGCGCGCTGCGGCACGGGGACGGCAAGGATTCCCCGGCCGCGCCCGGCGGTTCGCCCGGTCTGCTGGACCTGGGCCTCGCCACCGCCGCCCGCTGCGGCCCCCAACTCAGCTCCCCTGAGGGCATCGAGGCGCAGACCTGCGTGCTGACGCAGGGCGCGGACACCTGGGCGCGCACCTACTACCGCAACGCCACCGGCACGTCGCTGGACGCCGGGCTGAGCCTCATGGGCCCCGGCGGGCGCACCACGCGGACGCGCTGCGACACGGGGACGGACGACGAGCCCGCCACCTGTGAGACGCCCCGCGAGCACAGCCGGGGCGGACCGGACGCCTATACGGCCGTCGCGGAGTTCGCCGAGCGCGGGCCCGAGGGTGCGCTGCTGCTCCGCTCGGGCAGCAACTCCGGTGAGTCGACAGCCGATTGACGCTGCGCGAGGGCCGGGCGCCGGACGCGGACATGGAAAGGCCCGGTTGCTGGCGACGGGGGATGCACCAGCAACCGGGCTACTGGAACGGTAACAAGAGATCGGCCGTTCGCAAATTCCGACTCAGGCATTCGGCCACCGAATTCCCGCCGATTCTCCTCTCGGAGCCACGTGTTGTGACCCGGGTCACCCGCCCCGGGGCCCGTGTCATGACTGACCGACCATTCAGTCATGACACTCGCTCGGGCGGCGTCAGCTCAGCGTGACCTGCCGGTTGGTGAGTCCGCCGCGGGCCCGGCGCTCCTCCGCGGTGAGCGGTTCCTCGACGGCGAGGGCGGCGGCCAGGCGCTCGGCGAACTCGGCGGCCGGCTTCTCCACGTCCTCCGCGCGGACCTCGCTCGGCAGGTCCCAGACCGGCACGGTGAGCCCGTGAGCACGGAAGGAGCCCACCAGCCGGGTGCCCTCGCCGAGGCTGGAGCGGCCCTGCGCGTGCAGTCGCGCGAGAGCGTCCAGAAGCCGCTCCTCCGGGTGGGGCATCACCCAGCGCAGGTGGTTCTTGTCCGGGGTCTCGCACCAGTACGCCGCGTCCACACCGGACAGCCGGACCGTCGGGATCGCCGCCGCGTTGGCCCGCTCCAGGGAGGCGGCGACCTCCGGGGTCGCGTTCTCCGCGTCCGGCACCCAGAACTCGAAGCCGCTGTGCACGACGGGCTCGAACGGGGCGTCGGCGGCCAGCAGTTCCTGCAGCCGGGGTCCGTCGGCGGGGGCGCGCCGGCCCTGCACCGGGGTGCCCGGCTCCGCCGCCAGCGCGCGCTGGAGGGTGTCGGCCAGGTCGCGGCTGATGTCGCCGGACGCCGTGTCGTTCTGCAGGCCGATCAGGACCGAGCCGTCGTCGCGGCGCAGGGCGGGCCAGGCCATCGGCAGCACCGTGGCGAGCGTGACCGACGGGACGCCCTCGGGCAGGCCGTCCTTGAGGGTCAGCTCGACCGTGGCGGCCGGGACCAGCTCGCGCAGCGCCACCCAGTCGCACTCGCCGGGCAGGCCCTCGAACGGGCGCTGCACCAGCTCGGTCACCGCGTGCGCGGCGGCCCGGCCGTGGCACGCCTTGTAGCGCCGGCCGCTGCCGCAGGGGCAGGGCTCGCGGCCGCCGACAACCGGAATGGCACCATCGGCGCCTGCGGCGCCCGCCCCGTCCGCCGGCTGCGGGCGCTGGGCCTTCGTCTGGGGTCGCTTCTTGGCCATCGTGGGTCTCTCCCGGTTACGGCTCTTCTGGTACGGCGGGAGCCTAGCCGTTCGGGCCATCGCCGACGGGAACCTGTGGACAACGTTCGCGCGCGGGGCGGCCGGCGGTGTGAACCGCGGACGGCGCCCGCCCGCCGGACCCCGGCGCCGCGCCCCCGTGACCTGCTCTCAGGCCAGGTCCTCGAACGCCTCCGCGAGATCCAGCCCGGACAGGTCCGGCGGCGCGGACGCGGTGAGCCGCGCGACGGCATGGTCGCGGCTGCAGCGGGCGTCCGGGTCGTGCACGTCCCCGTGGACCACCACCCAGACCGTCACCTCGCCGTGGACGTCGTCCCGTACGCCCCAGTCGTCGGCGAGCGCGGTGATGATGTTCAGCCCCCGGCCGCCGTGCGCCGTCACCGACGGGGTGGCCGGTGCCGGGCGGGTCGGACCCCCGCCGTCCGTGACCTCCACGATGAGCCGGCCGCGCGCGTCGACCCGCCAGGCGGCTCGTACGTCACCGTCGTCGTGCCCGTCGCCGTTCCTCGTCCTGGTGCCGTCCAGCGGCCGGCCGTGCTTGCACGCATTGCTCAGCAGTTCGGAAAGGATCAGTACGGCGTCGTCGACGACCGATTCCGACACGCCTCCGCCGCGCAGCTGCGCGCGCATCCGGCGCCTCGCGTCCCCCACGCCCGCAGGGCCATGGGGTACGGCCATGCACGACGACGTGGGCACCTCCTGTGCCACCACCAACGCCACCCCCGAGACCTCCTTCGCCCCACGCCACGGTGTGGATGCCCCAGTGACCTGTGCCGGAAACCGGCCAATCCCCTTCCGGTGACGCATTCGACACACGCGCACACGCAGCGAACGCGCCGGAGCACTCCCTGTGACGGTGATCCCGGCGCGCGGCGGGGTGTCAATAAGGAAGGTCAGCGGCCGAGCTGGTCCAGGACGGCGCGCGGGCGGTTGGTGATGATGGCGTCGACGCCGAGTTCGAGGCAGAGATCGACGTCCTCGGGCTCGTTCACGGTCCACACGTGCACCTGGTGGCCGGCCCGCTTCAGCCGCTCCACGTAGCCGGGGTGGTTGCGCAGGATGCGCACCGAGGGGCCCGCGATCCGCACACCCGCGGGCAGCCGGCCGTCGCGCAGCCGGGGCGAGAGCCACTGCACCAGGTAGACCGTCGGCAGCGTCGGTACGGCCGTGCGCACCCGGTGCAGCGAGCGCGCCGAGAAGCTCATGATCCGCACCGGCGACTCGGCGGCCGCGGCGGGCGCGGCCAGGCCGAACCGGTCCAGCAGGGTCAGCAGCTTCTCCTCGACCTGGCCCGCCCAGCGGGTGGGGTGCTTGGTCTCGATGGCCAGCTCGATGCGCCGCCCGGAGTCCGCGACCAGTTCGAGCAGCCGCTCCAGGGTGAGGACGGAGGTCTCCTCGCGGTCCTCGGGCCGGTGCTCCCAGTCCGGCTCCTCGATCCGGCCGCGGTAGGCCTCGCCGGTCTTCCAGGAGCCGAAGTCCAGGGCGGCGAGATCGGCCAGTTCCAGGGCGGAGACGGCGCCGCGGCCGTTGGAGGTGCGGTTCACCCGCCGGTCGTGGACGCAGACCAGGTGTCCGTCGGCGGTCAGCCGTACGTCGCACTCAAGGGCGTCGGCGCCGTCCTCGATCGCCTTGCGGTAGGCGGCCAGCGTGTGTTCCGGGGCGTCTTCGGAGGCGCCCCGGTGGGCGACGACCTGGACGGAGAGCTGTGGTGCGTGGGTGGTCACCGCGTCATGGTGCCACCCCGGTGGGGTACGCGGGGCGGCGCTCCTGCGTACGAGGGGCGAACGGTGGCACGCCACGCGCTGGTTTATGTAACTTTTGCGTTGGATGCCCTAAGTAAAGGCTGGGCCTGGACCCACAGGCACGGCTTATGGTGCTCTGACGGCCCGTGGGAAAAGCTGACTGCATACAGACTGGAACAGTGAACGCAGGACCATGCGCAGCCGCATCGTGACAGGCCACGACCAGCGTGCACGCGCCGCCGAGCGTGAACGAGCGTGACCGAGTGCGACCGAGGACAAACAGCCGTGGATCGAGGAGTAGAGCTGTGAGCACCGAGAACGAGGGCAACGCGGTACCTCCGGCCCCGTCCGCACCTCCCGTGCCGGTGGCCTCTCCCGACGCGTCCCCGCAGGCACAGGGCACCACGCCGGAGGGGACCGTGGGGCCGGCGGGCCCGGGGTACCAGACGGAACGGACCGAGCAGCAGGGGCAGCCGGCCCCGGCTCCCGAGGCGCCGTACGCGGGCGGGAGCGGCCCGGCGGTTCCGGGCGGCAACGAGCCGACCGCCCCGCTGCCGCCGGTTCCCGGGAGCGCCCCGCAGCCTCCCGCCGCCGGCCCCGCGGGCGCCTGGCCGCCCCCGCCGCCGTCCACTCCCGCCTACGCCGACGGCGCCGCCGCGGCCGGTGGCGCGGGGGGCTGGGGAGCGTCGTACCAGCAGCCCGCCCCCAAGCCCCGCGGACGCGGCGGCCTGGTCGCCGCGGTCCTGGTGGCCGCGCTGGTCGCGGGCGGTCTGGGCGGCGGCCTCGGCTACACCCTGGCCAGGAACAACGACAACGGCGGCTCCACCACCGTCTCCGCGTCCGACAACGGCGCGGCGCAGGTCAAGCGCGCGCCCGGCACCATCGCCAACGTGGCCGCCAAGGCGCTGCCCAGCACGGTCACCATCGAGGCCGAGGGCAGCAACGGCGACGGCGGCACCGGCACCGGCTTCGTCTTCGACAAGCAGGGCCACATCATCACCAACAACCACGTCGTGGCGGACGCCCTCGACGGGGGCAAGCTGACCGCGACGTTCCCGGACGGCCGGAAGTACGACGCCCAGGTCGTCGGGCACGCGCAGGGCTACGACGTGGCGGTCGTCAAGCTCAAGAACCCGCCGTCGGACCTCAACCCGCTGCCGCTCGGCGACTCCGACAAGGTGGCCGTCGGCGACGAGACCATCGCCATCGGCGCCCCCTTCGGCCTGTCGAACACGGTGACGACGGGCATCATCAGCGCCAAGAACCGCCCGGTGGCCTCCAGCGACGGCAGCGCCACGAGCAAGGCGTCGTACATGAGCGCCCTGCAGACCGACGCGTCCATCAACCCGGGCAACTCCGGCGGTCCGCTGCTGGACGCCTCCGGCGCGGTGATCGGCATCAACTCGGCGATCCAGTCCTCGGGCAGCGGTGGCGGCTTCGGTTCCGGCGGCCAGTCCGGCTCGATCGGCCTCGGCTTCGCCATCCCGATCAACCAGGCCAAGTACGTCGCCCAGCAACTGATCAAGACCGGCAAGCCGGTGTACGCCAAGATCGGCGCGTCCGTCTCCCTGGAGGACTCGACGACCGGCGCGAAGATCACCGACCAGGGCGCGGGCGGCGCCGCCGCGGTCGAGGCGGGCGGCCCGGCCGACCAGGCGGGCCTGAAGCCCGGTGACGTGATCATCAAGCTCGACGACTCGGTGATCGACAGCGGTCCGACCCTGATCGGCGAGATCTGGACGCACCAGCCCGGCGACAAGGTGACGATCACCTACAAGCGCGGCGGCCAGGAGCACACGGCCCAGCTGACCCTCGGCGCCCGCACCGGCGACAGCTGACCGCTTCCCACCGGGAGCGTCGCCACCAACGCCCCCGCGACCGCCCCCGGGCCGGTACGCTGTACCCCGCTCCGCCCCAGGTGGGCGGCGCGGGGAGGCGTGCCCGAGCGGCCTAAGGGAACGGTCTTGAAAACCGTCGTGGCAGCGATGTCACCGTGGGTTCAAATCCCACCGCCTCCGCACAGACCGTAGACGTACCGGCCAGAAGGGGTGCCCCTGATGAGGGGCACCCCTTCTGCATGCGTCCTGTCTCACCTTGATCCGGCTCTGTCACGTCGTTGATCAGCGCGTGTGGACCAGGCGTGGACCAGTTTTGAGGTGGCGCGAGCCCGACGTGGCGGAAGGCAGGCGCCGAGGAAGCCGCGCTGTCCCCCTCGGGGGGGGCGGGGGCTACGCGGCGGGCTTACTGGGGCAGCGGCTCGATTTCGATGGCGAGCGCGCCGAGCGCTTCCTTCTCCGCTGGGTAGATCTCGCGGATGTTGGCGAGCTGCTGCTCACGGGTGGAGGCCGGGTTGACGTTCGCCGGGCCCTCCCCGTCGAGCAGTTCCTCGAACGTCTTGTACTCCGTGACCCGCTTCACCAGCACGTCGCACGTCTCGTCCGTGCCCTTGATGCGGAAGCGGATGACGTCTCCGGCAGCCAAGTCATTGAGGTGGGGGTACTTCACCCGCACCTCGATCGTCTTCTGGCCAGCGGCGACGAGGTCGAAGTACCGGCGGTAGAGGTTCAGTTCGCGGACGCGTGCGGCGGCAGTTTCCGTCATTGGGCGGAACTCTCCTAGCTGTTGCAGTGGACATCAGCCGGCCGAGTTCACCGGCCGCGTACGAGCGGAAGAAGTGGCGTGGGTCAGCGAGTAACACGTCAGCCAGACCGAGCAAGCGGTCGACGTATTCAGCCAACGAGCCCGGCCACTCTCGGGTGTCGAGCATCCACGGGGCCGCACCGTCGGGCAAGGGCGCTTGCCTTTCGCGGATGAGAGACTTGGACAGCTTCGCGCCCGTGTCCGTGACGACCTGGGGGCAGAACAGCCGGGCGGGCAGTTGCCCGCGGGTGAGGCCGACGGCCTGTAGCGCGCCGTCGACGAGGAAGCAGCCGGGCATCCAGTCGCCGCCCTTGACCATGACGTACAGCGTGCCGACCGCTCCAGTGATGGCCAGCTCCTTGACCAGGTTCCGGTACAGCGTGGCCAGGTCCAGGTAGCCACCGTTGGCCGGTTCGATGACGACCTCGTATTCGCCATGGTGCAGGCATACGGCCGAGACGGTTGCCCGCTCGAAGCCCTCGTCACGGACGCGGGTTCGCTCCGCGTACTTCTCGGCCCACCCGCAGCCGGGACGCGGGCAGGGGACACGGACGTGCGGGACGCCGGACGACGGAGACAGGTACCAGCGGGCAGCGTCCATGCGAGGCAGCACGCGCAGCCAGGTGCGGCGGAAGTGCTCGCCCGCCTGCTGCTGGCTGTAGGTCTCGACCGAGTACGACACATGCAGGCGCTCGGACAGGGCCGTGAACAGCGGCCGGTACAGCGTGTCGACCTGTTCCGCGATGCCGGCCGCGCCCAGGGCGTGCGCGTAAGCCCGCTGGTAGCGGTGACCGGTCTTCTTGTCGGTGACGATGGCGTACGGCGCGTTGTCGAGGGCACCGAACTGGACTTCGGCCGGTACGCCGAACTTGTCGCGGATGCGCGCCGCAGTGGCAAACGTGAGCGACTGAACCAGGGACGTTCCGATGTGCGGCGCTCCGTTGATCTGCGTTCCCACCACGAACACGATCCGCTCCGGAGCCACGTTGACGATGTGCGGCCTGAGCAGGTCCTCAGCGCTGGTGAGCGCGTTGGCCAGCACGGTGTTCGGCGATACGGGATAGGTGGTCACCGTGTCTTCCCCTCGGTAGGTGGGCAGGGCTGCGCCGCAGAGCGACGAGAGTGCTTGAGCGGTAGAGATCCGGTCGGGTAGTGGACCCGCCCCCGCGCCGGGGGAACCAGGAAGGACGCGGGGGCGGGGGTCATCGGCGCCGTCTCTGTGTCTTCCGGCGACCCGTCCCTGCCGGGGAGTGGGGTGGACACCGGGCGGCGACGGGGATTTGCGGGGGTGCCGGGCGGCGTGTGGGCAGCGGATACACCCGGAGGAAGTACCGGGCGTCGTAGTCCGTCACCGCGAACATGAACGCGCGTCCTGTGGCGAGAGCGCGTAGCGCGTGCTCGTACGCCTGGTCACTGCCGGCCCACGCGCGCAGTTCGGCATCAGGGCGGGAAACCTTCGTCCCTGTGGTGACGAGCGGCGCATTCCAGAGGAATACGGTCCCGGGTTCCGGGGACAGGAGCCGGGCGAGGTGGAATGCCTGGGCGCGTAGCCAGCGGGCGGCGAGACGCGGAGACCGGCCGCGATGGGCGGCGAGCAGAACCTCGCGGGTGCCGCTGAGGTCGTGGGCGGTCGCCTCACAGCGGAACGCGATGGGCGACAGCATCGGGGGAAGTGCAGAGGCCGGCGGAGCGATCACCAGCATGGCCGGGGTCACCGATCGTGCTCCTGAGCCGATTCCCTTGCTTCGATCAGCTGGTCGAACTGCATGTAGTAGAGCTCGACTTGCATCGCGGTAAGCACGAGCATCGTCTCGCAGACGCTGCCGTCCTCGTAATGCACGGTGACCGGTACCGCGGCCTGCCGCGCGCGGTGGTCGTAGACGGCATCCCGCTTCACAGGCGTGACGTGCGTGACCGGGACGGGCACGGGCCGCAAGGTGCTTCCGTCAGACCTGGCCCGCCAGTCCTCGCCACCCTGGGCAGGGCGCAGTTGGTACGACGCTGAGATGTTACTCGGCAGAGCGACGACCACCCCGATCTCTCCGCCCTTGGCGAGGTCGAGTGCGAGGTCACCAAGGCGTGGTCGGAACGATGCACCAGGGAATAACTCGGCGTCTACTCGGGCAAGTTGCTTCGTGATTCGTTCGGCCATGCCCCGAAGCTAGGAAGGTCTCCGGGGCTCAATATGAACCGCAGGAATAAGACCCTCACCCGTCGAGGTGGAAGCGGTCTGACATGCGGCGCAACTTCTCATGGGTACTCGCACGCTCGGCGTACACGATGCTGCGCAGGGTTGACCGGGCGATGGGGTGATTGCGGATCAGCTGGGGGGCGATGCGCTCGGCCTTCTCCAGTTCCTTCAGCGCCTTGTCGCGGTTTCCGTCCCACAGCCAAGCGCGGGCCAAGTCCATGTGGTGATGCCCTTGACGGGAGTTGGGAAGCGACTCGACCAGCTCCTTACTCGTGCGCCGGTTTATCGAGAGGGCCTCACGTTGCTCATGCATCTCCAGAGCGACGCTGATCGCATGGATCTGCACGTTGCCCAGCGAGAAGGTCAGGCTGTGACGGTCATAGACCGGAGGGTCGACGGCCTCTGTCATCCGCTTGGCTGCACCCTGCGCGTGCTTGATCCGCTCCTTCGCTTCGGCCTTGCGACCACTCCGGGCAGCCGAGACCGCCGCGCGCAGTTGCAGTGACCCCCACGCCCGCACGGCCAGCGGCTTACCCTGGTCATATTCCTGCTGAACGCTGCGAATCGCCTTGTCAGAAAGGGCAATGGAGTCGTCCCAGTCTGCCGTGGCCCACATGTCCCAGACACGCATCCAGTCGGCGACAGCAGGCATGACAGAGTCGCCGGACAGCCGGGCCGACCAAGCGGCTCGCTCACACGCCATAGCGATCAGCTCAGGGTGTCCAAGGGCGTGCGCGGAGGTGTGGGCGAACTTGCAGCACACGGCGTAGACGGCGAACGCCTCTTCCCGCTCGTGCCCCGTGGAGACTTCAGCCAAGGCGCGTGCCTCACGGAACAGGTCGGGGAGAACTTCCATGATCGCCACGTTGGCGGCAGCGTCACGCAAACGGTGAAGGCGAGTGGTTTCCTGCCAGAGCTGGCGCGCTGGTCGGGGCGTGCCGTCGAAGACGGGGGCGAGGTCGTAGCGGCGCAACTCGCGCAGGATGGCTGCGGCGGAGACTTGCCACTGATTCTCCGCCGGGGAACTGTTGTACGGCCGCCCGATCAGGTCGTTCGGGTGCACGTGCAGCTCAGAGGCAAGCAGGTTGAGCAAGCCGACGCGATCGAGTTCGATGTGTCCGCGTTCCATCTTGGACACCCAGCCCTGCGTCTTGCCCAGGGCGGCAGCGAGGTCAGCTTGCGTCATGCCGAGGCGGAGCCTGGCACGACGTGCGCGACGGCCGATCTCTTCGGCTTCTTCCAACATCAGCGCTCCCCCCAAGAGGCGAGGCGCCGGCGGTCCAGCAGGCGGCGATGCATCGTGCTCCATCCATCGGGGCTTCTGCCCTTGACGGTACCGAGGCTGCGTGCGGCGTGTGGAGGGCTTACGGGTGGAAGGATGCTGGGCGGGCGGCCCGCACCGGCCCCTGGCAATGGGCGCGTCCACCTGTCACGATCGGGCCGTGGTCAACCTTTCGAAGATCGCGGAGTGGGCAGATGCACTCCTCGACTTGATGGGCCTGGCGGTCGGCACAACGCTGCTGGCGCTCGGTATCCAGACTTACCGCAACGGGGGTTCCGTGGGCTGGGCCATCGCGGGATCAGCTGTGTTCTTGATCAACCTCTGGGTGGCTGGGCGTCGCTTCGCCCGGCGCAGGAGGCTGACGCCGACGCCATAACGGCCGGCTCTGGGGGAACGGGACTGGGCCAGTGGACCCTGTATGGACCACAGACCCCGCGCACGAGGCCGGAGGCCGGTGGGCCGTAGCCGCTCCGCCCCAGGTGGGCGGCGCGGGGAGGCGTGCCCGAGCGGCCTAAGGGAACGGTCTTGAAAACCGTCGTGGCAGCGATGTCACCGTGGGTT
>NZ_JBSFLI010000001.1:447014-552523 GCF_053598955.1 Streptomyces sp. NPDC001056
GTCAAATCCCACCGCCTCCGCACAGGTCGTGCGTCACCAGGGGCGCCCCCGATCGAGGGGGCGCCCCTGGTGCGTCCTACGGACGGTGTCCCGTCATCCGGGCCGCCGAGGCGATCGTCGCGCGGGCCTCGTGTTCGGGGAGGCCGGTGTGGCGGGCGGCTTCGGCGAGGGGGGTGGCGAGGGTGGGGCCGAGGCCGTTCTCGTAGGCGCGGCAGGCGGCCCAGAAGAGGCGGGTGTTGCGCTGGCCCTCGTGCGCGGTCAGGACGAAGTGGACGAGGCCGCGGCCGTGGTCGCCGTGTCCGGCCGCGGGATCGCGGGAGGTGCCCGTCGGTGGCAGCAGCAGGCGCAGCAGGGCCGGCGGGCAGGCGGCCGGCGGCCGGCGGGCGGTGCCCGGCAGGGTGCCGTAGACGCCGTGGTCGGTGCGGGAGCCGGGGCCCACGAGGTAGCCGCCGGCGCCGCGGATGTCGATGCCGGGGGCGAGCCGGCTCGCGGAGTTCGGCACGGCGACGTCCGGGGGCCCGGTCAGCCACAGGTGGCGGCCGCCGCTCGGGGTGAGCACGACGACCGTCTCCGGGATCGTGAACAGATGGCGCAGGCCCAGCTCGCGCAGGGCGGCCGGGGCGTCCGTACCGGACTTGGTGTCCAGGTCGACGCCGATCAGGTGGTACGGCGGCAGCCCGCACGCGATGCCGTAGCCGGTGGCCCAGGGCGCGGCGGCGAACATCTCGCGGATGCGCGCCGGATCGGCCGAGGCGTCGTACACCCCGTGGCCGAGGCGGCCGCACTCGCCGTGGCAGGCGGGGCCGGGGTCGCCGTGATGGGGGGAACGCAGGGCCGGGAGCTTGGCGCGGGACAGGGGGAGGACGGCCAGGCCGCGTTCGGCGGCGGACAGGGCATGGGCGAGAGCCAGCGTCGTGGCCTGCCGGTCGATGGTGGCCATACCTCTATGTTCGTACGTGCGTTCGAAAAAGGAAAGGGGTTCATTCGCCGGTGACCACGCTCGCGTGCGAAGGGCGGCTCGTGGAGGGGTTCGCCGGAGATCGCCGGGCAGCTCTTCCCCCGTGACGATCGCCATGGCGGGCGCGCGCGCCGCCCCCCGATGCGCCCCGGTGGACGGCCCGAAGGGGTCTGCTCCGGGGGCGCTGATCGCCGGAGGGGCCTGCTCTGGGGACGCGGAACGCGGGACGCGGGACGTCGGCGCGGCGGTGCTTCGGTGCCGCCGCGCCGACGTGTGTCCGGCGGGGCTTTCCCCGGGCGCCGGGCGGACCTCCTCCTTGACAGCACCGCCATAACTGACGAGCGGTCAGAATTGCGCGGGGAGGCCGGAGATGGAGATGCGCACGGATGACACGCAGGCGCGGCTCAAGGCGTACGAGTCGTCGCCACCGACTGCGAGCAGGGGTACCTGCGCCCCCTGCGGCCGGGCGACACGATCACCTTCGACACGGTGATCGAATCGGTGTCCGGGCGGAAGACCACCAGGCTGGGCACCGGCTACTTCGTCACCACCCGCACCGACGTCCGCGGGGACGGCGACCTCGCGGGCACCCACCGCTTCCGCATCCTCAAGTACGCCCCCGCCCGCAGGCCGCCGAGGGCCAAGCGCCCCCGCCCCGTCGTCAACCGCGACAACGCCGGCTTCTGGCGGGGCGTCGCCGAGCACCGGCTGCTCGTCCAGCGCTGCACCGGCTGCGGCACCCTGCGCTTGCCCCTGAACACCCACGGGGGCCGGCTCGGGGAGGCGTACCTGCACGGCATGAACGGGATCGCCGAGGCGGTCCGCCGGCTGCGCGGCACCGCCGTGAACCAGGTCCCCGGGGCGGCCCGGACCCTGGTGACCGCCGGCACCGGGGTGCCGACATCCGGCCTGGTCCTGACGGCGGACCGGTGAGGTTCTCGGGGTCGGACCCGCAGACGGGTGTACCCCTGCTCCACCTTCAGGAGGTGGAGCCGTCCCCACCCCTACAACCTGAGGGGGACCCCGCTTCGGCACCTCCGGCCGATCCGGGGGTGCGGAGCCCGCTCATAGCGTGGAGCCATGACCACACCCGTCTGCACCAGCGCCTCGGCAGCGGCCCCTCCGTACCCCTCGTTCACGTCGTACGTGCGCGCTCGCCGGCCCCTCCTGCTGCGCACCGCGCGCTCGCTGACCGCGAACCCCAGCGACGCCGAGGACCTGCTGCAGACCGCGCTGGCCAAGACCTACGCCGCCTGGGAGCGGATCGAGAACCAGCGGGCGCTCGACGGCTATGTGCGCCGCGCGCTGCTGAACACGCGGACCTCCCAGTGGCGCAAGCGCCGGGTGGACGAGTTCGCCTGCGACGAGCTGCCCGAGCCGGAGCCGCTGCCCGACGACGACCCGGCCGAGCGGCAGGCGCTGCACGACGCGATGTGGCGGGCGATCATGAAGCTGCCCGCGCGGCAGCGGGCGATGGTCGTCCTCAGGTACTACGAGGACCTCAGCGAGGCCCAGACCGCGGAGGTGCTGGGGGTCTCGGTGGGCACGGTGAAGTCGGCGGTCTCCCGGGCGCTCGGCAAGCTTCGGGAGGATCCGGAGCTGGTACTGGTGCGATAGGCGGTGGTTTCGCCCGATATCTTCCGCACGCCAGTGACATTCCACCTAGTGACATACCACGCGGTATGTGCGCAGAATCAGCGCACCCCCCTACTACCGCGTAGGCACCGTCGCCGGGAGGACTCCGTGCTGAGCACCATGCAGGACGTACCGCTGCTGATCTCCAGGATCCTGACCCATGGGTCGACGGTCCACGGGGCCTCGCAGGTGATCACCTGGACCGGCGAGCCCGAGCCGCAGCGGCGCTCCTACGCCGAGGTCGGCAGCCGCTCGGCCCAGCTGGCCCACGCCCTGCGCGACGCCCTCGGGGTCACCGGCGACCAGCGCGTGGCCACCCTGATGTGGAACAACGCCGAACACGTCGAGGCGTACTTCGCGGTGCCCTCGATGGGCGCGGTACTGCACACCCTCAACCTGAGGCTGCCCGCCGAGCAGCTGGCGTGGGTCGTCAACCACGCCGCCGACCGCGTGATCATCGTCAACGGCTCCCTGATCCCGATGCTCGCCCCACTGCTGCCGCAGCTGAGCACCGTCGAGCACATCGTCGTCACCGGCCCCGGCGACCGCGCCCCGCTGGCCGGCGCCACCGCGCAGGTGCACGAGTACGAGGACCTGATCGCGGACCGGCCGACCAGCTACGACTGGCCCGAGCTGGACGAACGCCAGGCCGCCGCCATGTGCTACACCTCCGGCACCACCGGCGACCCCAAGGGCGTGGTGTACAGCCACCGTTCTATCTACCTGCACTCCATGCAGGTGCAGATGACCCAGTCGATGGGCCTGACCGACCGGGACACCTCGCTCGTCGTCGTCCCCCAGTTCCACGTCAACGCCTGGGGCCTGCCGCACGCCGTCTTCATGACCGGCGTCAACCTGCTGATGCCGGACCGCTTCCTGCAGCCCGCGCCGCTCGCCGAGATGATCGAGCAGGAGCGGCCGACCCACGCGGCGGCCGTGCCCACCATCTGGCAGGGTCTGCTCAAGGAACTGCTGGCCCGTCCTCGTGACGTCGCCTCCCTCACCCATGTCACCATCGGCGGCTCGGCCTGCCCGCCCGGCCTGATGCGGGCCTTCGACGAGCTGGGCATGCCGGTCGTGCACGCCTGGGGCATGACGGAGACCTCCCCGCTCGGCACCGTGGCCCGCCCGCCGGCCTCCGCCCTCGGCACCGACGAGGAGTTCGGCTACCGCCTCACCCAGGGCCGCTTCCCGGCCTCCGTCGAGGCCCGCCTCACCGGCCCCGACGGCGAACGCCTGCCCTGGGACGGCGAGTCGGCCGGCGAACTGGAGGTGCGCGGCGTCTGGATCGCGGGCGCCTACTACAACGGCCCCGACGCCGAACCGCTGCGCCCCGCCGACAAGTTCAGCGCGGACGGCTGGCTGAAGACCGGCGACGTCGGCGTCATCTCCCCCGACGGCTTCCTCACCCTCACCGACCGTGCCAAGGACGTCATCAAGTCCGGCGGCGAGTGGATCTCCTCCGTCGAGCTGGAGAACGCGCTGATGTCCCACCCGGCCGTCGCCGAGGCCGCGGTGGTCGCCGTACCGGACGAGAAGTGGGGCGAGCGCCCGCTGGCCACCGTCGTCCTCCGGGAGGGCGCGAACGCCGACTTCGAGACCCTGCGCGCCTTCCTCGCCGAGGAGGCCCACATCGCCCGCTGGCAGCTGCCCGAGCGCTGGACGATCGTGGAGTCGGTGCCGAAGACGAGCGTGGGCAAGTTCGACAAGAAGGTGCTGCGCAGGCAGTACGCGGACGGGGACCTGGACGTCACCCGGCTGTGAAGAAGGGGGGGCCGGGCGACTGCCCGGCCCCCCCTTTCCGTTCGCGTGCTAGTTGGTGCCGATCCGCGCCAGCAGATCCACGATCCGGGACTGCACCTCGGTGCTGGTGGACCGCTCCGCGAGGAAGAGCACCGTCTCGCCCGAGGCCAGCCGCGGCAGGTCGGCATGGTCCACGGCGGCCGTGTAGACGACCAGCGGGGTGCGGTTGAGCTGCCCGTTCGCGCGCAGCCAGTCCACGATCCCGGCCCGTCGGCGGTGCACCTGCATCAGGTCCATCACCACGAGGTTGGGCCGGAACCGGCCCGCCAGCGCCACCGCGTCGCTGTCGCTCGCGGCCCGCGCCACCTGCATCCCGCGCCGCTCCAGCGTGGCGGTCAGCGCCACCGCGATCTCCTCGTGCTCCTCGATCAGCAGCACCCGCGACGGATGCTGCTCGCTGTCGCGCGGCGCGAGCGCCTTCAGCAGCACCGCGGGGTCGGCGCCGTACGCCGCCTCGCGCGTCGCCTGCCCGAGCCCGGCCGTGACCAGCACCGGCACCTCGGCGGCCACGGCGGCCTGGCGCAGCGACTGCAGGGCGGTACGGGTGATCGGCCCGGTCAGCGGGTCCACGAACAGGGCGGCGGGGAAGGCCGCGATCTGCGCGTCGACCTCCTCGCGCGAGTGCACGATCACCGGCCGGTAACCGCGCTCGCTCAGCGCCGCCTGCGTGGTCACGTCCGGCGCGGGCCACACCAGCAGCCGGCGCGGATTGTCCAGCGGCTCCGGCGGCAGCTCGTCGTCCATCGGCTGCGGCCGCGGGGTGTCCGCCACCTCGACGGCCCCGCCGGGACCGTCCAGCGGCTCGGGCCCCTCGGCCGCGTTCGCGTCCGGCGCGCCGATGGCGTACGACCGTCCGCCGCCCTCGGTCCCCGGCGCGAGCCGCGACGCTCCGGGCAACGCCCCCTGCGCGGGCACCGCCTGGGACGACGGGTCCTGGCGCGCGGCCGGGTCGGGCGGCGTCCCCAGCTTCCGCCGCCGCCCGGAACCACCGGGCGTGTGCGGGGGCGGCGTGGCCTGCGTGACCTGCCGCGCGAACGGCACCCCCTGTCCGAGCGTACGGACGCTGATGGCCCGGCCCTCGGTGGAGTCGGGGTCGTACGCGCTCCCGGCCTCCGCGGGCAGCGGCAGCGGCTGCGCGGCACGCCGCTCGGCGGGCAGCGGGGTGCCGCCCGCGGGCGTCGGCTGGGGCACGGGGGTCCCGGCGGCCGGGGTGGTGGCCCGCGGCGGTACGGGGGTCCCGGCGGCCGGGGTCGACTGCGGTACGGGGGTGCCGGGCGCCGGGGTGGCCGTCGGCTGGGGCGCCGACGCGACGGGGGACGGCGGGACGGTCGCGGGCCCCTGGGCCGTCGCGCCGCTCCGCGCGGCACCGGCGCCGGTCTCGGCGGGCAGCGGCAGCGGTTGCGGCTGCGGCTGCGCGGCGGGGGTCCCGGCGGCCGGGGTGGCGTGGACCGGAGTGCCGTGGGCGGGGGTGCCGGGCCCGACCGCGGGCGGCCGCGGGGCCGGAGCGACGGGCTGCGCGACGTCGGGGCGGCCCGGAAGCGGCGGTACGGCCTGGGGCGCGTTCGGGGCGACGGGAGGGACGGGCGTCGCGGCGGCCGGCGGAGTGCCGGTGGCCACCGGAGCGGACGCCTGCACCGCGACCGCGGGCCCGGCCTGGAGGGCGATGCCCTGGCCGTTGGTCGCCTGTGCCTGCGCGGGGATGCCGCGACCGTTCGTCCCCCGCGTCTGCGCCGCGATGCCCTGGCCGTTGGTCGCCTGTGCCTGCGCGGGGATGCCCGGGGTGCCCGCGCCGGGCACCGGGGCCCCCGGGGTCGTACCGGCGGCCTCGGCCTGCGCGGGAGGTGCCACGGCGCGGCGGCGCCGGCCGGTCGGCGCGGTCGTGGGATGCGGCTGCGGCGGAGTGTGGTCCTCGGCCTGGCTCGGCGGTACGGCGTCGTGCCGCCCCTCCTCGCCCGGTACGCGTTCGGCGACCGGCGGCACCGGCTCGGTCCCGGCCCGCGGCGCCGGGGCCTCCGCCTGCGGGGCGCGGTCGGCCGCGGCGGGCGGCAGCGCGAAGACCGTACGCGCCCCCGACTCCTGCGCGGCGGCCCGCTCGGCGGCGGCGGCCAGCGCACGGCGGCGGCGCCCGGTGGGCCGACCCGGGTCCTCGGCGTCCTCGGCACCCGGCGCGTCCTCGCCCCCGGCCGCCGGAAGGGCGGCGGGCAGCGCGGCCTGCGGTGCCACGGGCACGCCCTGCGGCGCCGCGGGGACGCCCTGCGGCGGCACGGCACCCCCGAGCCCCGTACCGGCGGCGGCGGCGCCCGCGGCGTGCTCGGCCGCGGTCACCACGGCACCCTCGGCCACCCCGCCGGTGCCGGGGCGGGCGGGATCGATCTCGGCGGGCCGCCCGCGGCGCCGCCCGGTCCCACCGGACCCGCCCTGCGTGGCCTCGGCCGGAACCGCGGCCACCTCGTCGGCGGGTGCGGTCGCGTGCCTGCGCCGGCGCCCGGTGGGCGCGTGCGCGCCACCGGCCGGCGTACCCGAACCGGTCACATCGCTGTCGAGGAAGGCGTCCGTGGACCCGCGCCGGGCCCGCCGCCGGCCGCCACCGGACGTCTCCTCCGCCTCGGCGGGCACGGCGGGCTCCACCGGCGCCGACGACGCCGCGACGGCCCCCGCGCCGCCCCCGAGCGGCACTTCGGCCGACGCCGCGACGGCCCCCGCGCCGCCCCCGAGCGGTACTTCCAGGACGTACGCGCTGCCGCTCATGCCCGGCACGTCGTGCGTCTGGAGCACCCCGCCGTGGGCGCGCACGATCCCGCGCACGATCGGCTCGTGCACCGGGTCCCCGCCGGCGTACGGCCCGCGCACCTCGATGCGCGCGACCGAACCGCGCTGCGCCGCCGCGACGACCACGGTGTTGTCGAGGTAACCGCCCGTGGAGACGGGCGCGTTGCCGGTCGCGTCGACGCCGGCGACGTCCGCCACCAGATGCGCGAGCGCGGTGGCGAGCCGCTGCGGGTCGACCTCGGCCTCGATGGGCGGCGCGTGCACGGCGAACTGCACCCGTCCGGGCCCGATCAGTTCCACCGCGCCGTCCATGCCCGCGGCGACGACGGCGTCCAGCATCACCTTCGTACGGGTGATGTGCTCGCCGCCCGTGTCGATCCGCTGGTAGGCGAGGACGTTGTCGATGAGGGTGGTGATCCGGGAGTACCCGGCGGAGAGGTGGTGCAGCACCTGGTTGGCCTCGGGCCACAGCTGCCCGGCGTCGTCGGAGGCCAGGGCGCCCAGTTCGCGCCGCAGTTCGTCCAGGGGGCCGCGCAGCGAGCGCCCGAGCAGGGTGAGCAGCTGTTCGTGCCGCCCGGCCAGCGCCTCGTACCGGTCCTTCTCCCGCTCGCCGAGCGCGGCGTACCGCTCCTCGCCCGCCGCCAGCTCCTCCGCGTGCTTCTCGCGCAGCTCGGCCAGCTCGGTGTCGTACTTCTCGTGCAGCTCCTCGACCTCGGTGGCGTGCTGCTGGCGCAGCGCGGTGAGGTCGGAGGCGTGCTCCTCGGCGAGCTTCTCCAGGCGCTCGGCGTGCGCCTGCTCCAGCGTGGTCTTCTCGTCCACCAGGGAGTCGAAGGGCCGCCGGTCGGTGAAGGTCATCACGGCGCCGACGAGCTGGTCCCCGTCGCGCACCGGCGCCGTGGTCAGGTCGACCGGCACCGGATGGTCGCCCTTGGCCCACAGCACCTGCCCGCGCACCCGGTGCTTGCGCCCGGAGCGCAGGGTGTCGGCGAGCGGCGACTCGGCGTACGGGAAGGGGGAGCCGTCGGAGCGCGAGTGCAGGACGAGGTTGTGCAGCTCCTTGCCGCCCAGCTCGCCCGCGCGGTAGCCGAGGATCTGCGCGGCGGCCGGGTTGACGAGCACGATCCGCCCGTCGGTGTCGGTGCCGACGACGCCCTCGGACGCGGCCCGCAGGATCATCTCGGTCTGCCGCTGTGAGCGGGCCAGCTCGGCCTCGGTGTCGACGGTCCCGGACAGATCCCGGACGACGATCATCAGCAGCTCGTCGCCCGTGTAGCCGTGACCGTCGTACGCCTGCTGCCCGTTCTCCAGGTTCGCGCTGGTGACCTCGACCGGGAACTCGGCCCCGTCGGTGCGCCGGGCGACCATCCGCGCGGGCTTGGTCCGGCCCTGCGGGTCCCGCCGGCCGGGGCGCCGCATGGAGCCGGGGATGAGCCGCGAGTCGAACTCGGGCAGCAGATCGAGCAGCCCGCGCCCGACGAGCGCGGTGCCGGGGGCCTCGAAGGCCTCCAGCGCGATGGTGTTGGCGTTGACGACGGTTCCGTTGGCGTTGACCAGGACCAACGCGTCCGGCAGAGCGTCGAGTATGGCTGCGAGGCGAGCAGCGCCTCGGGATGGCCTGCTGCTCACGAGACGCTTCCTCCCTGTTACCGCACCTTGCCGACCGCTCGGGCCATCTTGCCAACCGGCCCGCGACGTGTCACGCGAGGGAGTCTATGCGCACGTGTTGCGCCGGGGGTGTCGGATGAGAGGGAGGTCCCACGAGGAAGTGACGCCGATGCGGTGACGACCGGACCTTTGCACCGGGCCTACCCGATCTTCGGCAGCAGCGGCACCATCCGGTCCCAGCGCGCGATCTCGCACCCGTCGTGGCGGTCGTACGAGGCGTCGACCGGCCGTCCCGCCCAGGTACCGGTGACCCGCGCGGTGGCCGGCCCGCCGGAGATCATGCTGCAGACACTCCCGGGCGGTACCGGCGCGAAGAGGTCCCGTCCCCACTGTGTCTGCGCGTCAAGCTTCCGGCAGGCCCCCTCCACATCCGGGTGACGCCCGCCGCCGGGATGACAGAACAGCTCGTACGTCCCGTCCCGCCCGGCCCCGGCGTGCCGTACGACGACGGTGAGGTGATCACTGCCGCGTTCGTACCCCTGCCCGAAGGCGGCGGGGGCGGCGATCAGGGGTGCGACGACGGCTACGGCGACGGCGGAGACGACACGACCGGTGCGGCGGGGGCGACTGGCGCGGCCCGGGAGAACAGAACCCATGCCCTCCTCAACGCCCGACTTCCGAGGACGTTGCGCCACGTTCCCCCGGAAAACGCCACCCCGCCGGAGAAGCCCTTTGCCCTGCGGCCCGACTGCCTAGTACCGTGGGGGGCGATTGGTGACGCCGCACTTGGCTGTGTCATCATCTGCACGCACCACTCGCGCGCTCGTGCGAGCGGTTGTGCTGGAGGCGTCGCCTAGTCCGGTCTATGGCGCCGCACTGCTAATGCGGTTTGGGCCTTAAAGCCCATCGAGGGTTCAAATCCCTCCGCCTCCGCCCCAACCGAAGCCCCGGTCCCCATGACCGGGGCTTCGTCGTTCCTTCCCCCGGCTCCGCCCCCACCCCCCTCCTTGGCGTTTCCGCAGGTCAGAAGGGGTGTGCCAATCGGATTTCACATGACGGCGGCAGTCATGTAATGTTCTTCCTGTCGCCGGGACGGGCCGAAAGGAACGGAAACGGAGACAAGAACAAAAGAACAAGCACTCGTAGCTTAACGGATAGAGCATCTGACTACGGATCAGAAGGTTGCAGGTTCGAATCCTGCCGAGTGCACAGAGACGAGAGGCCCCGGAGAGATCCGGGGCCTCTCGCGTTTCGGGGGTCGTATATCGCCGGCCCCGTCCGCGCGCCTCGATGGTCCGGATCAAGGGACCTCACCCGAATCACCGGACCTTGAGCGCCAGGGCTGAGGCGGGCGGCGCCGACCGAGGGGGGCGCACTCCACCAGGCGAGCCGGCAACGGGCGCGGACAACGGCCCGGCGGTAGGGGAGTTGCGGCGAGGGAGTCGCGAGCCGCCGGCCCCGGCCTACTGCCGCTCGGGTGGATTCGGATCCCACCCGGCCGCGAACGACCAGGTCAGGCCGGGCCCCGAAGTGAAGCGCAGCGAGCCGCTGGAGCGGTTCTCGGGCATGCCGATCTCGTTCAGCGCGGGCAGCACCTCGCCCTTTTCGCACAGCAGCCGGAAGGAGACGTCGGTCGGCTGCACCCGGACGGTGAGACGGCCCGCACCTTGGCAGTTGACGGCGACCGCCAGGGTCTCGCCCGCCTTGATCCCACCCGGAATCGGATAGACGACGTCGCCCTTGACCGCGGTGTCGCCGACCAGTGGCGTCATGCCGTCCGCGCCGATGGCCGGGGCCCTGTCCACGGAAGGGCCGCGAGGATCGGGGGTCGCACCGGCCGACGGCGGGGGCGACGGCGGCGCGGTGCCTCGGGCGGGGCGGGTCGCGGAGGCGCTGCCGTGCTGGCCGGGGCTGCAACCGGCCGCTGCCAGAGCGGCGGCGAACACGCACGTGACCAGGCGGACGGACCGCCGTGTGACTGCCATCAGACGCTCGGCTCCCGGATGTGCCGGCCGACGTGACGAGGGTGCGGTCGTCACCGTACCTTCCGGCTGCCTGCGGATGCGGAGGAGACCCCGACGACGCCGGCACCTGCCGCCGGGGGCGGGATGAGTAGCCGTACTCATGCGGCCGCCCTGCCCGCGTGGGCAGGGTGCCGGTATGGACCTGCCCGCCGCTCCGCCGGCCTTCGACGCGACCACCGGGTCGGGGCGCCGCCCCCGTGCCGACCCGGGCGCCGACATCGGGGCCGGGTGCGGTCTGCTGTTCCTGGAGTCGTCGGCCCTGGTGGTCGTCCTCGGGCTCTGGTGCCTGTCCGGGTTCGACCTCGACCCGGCCGGGGCCGTCACGGCCGATCCGTTGTGGAAGTACCTGGCCGCCGTCGGCGGTGTCGGGGTCCTCGCCGTCGTGGCGGCCGTGATCGCCGCGCGGGCCGGGGCCGTCGTGACGGTGGTCACGCAGACCGTCATGGCCGTTCTGACCTGCGTCGTCATCTTCGGCGGGGCGGCGGTGCAGTCGCACCAGGAGCAGCTGTGCCGTGACCTGCCGGCGGCGTCGGGCTGCGCGGGCGGCGACTGAAGGTGTGGATGTCCCCGGTCGTGCGGAGCGCGCCACGAGGCCGGATCAGGAGATCGCCCGTGCCGCCTCGGGTGCCCGTGCGAGCGCCGACAGACAGGCGCCGCCGGCGAGGAGGCAGCCGCCCGCGGCGCACGCCAGCAGGGTCGGGGCGTGCTGGGGGCGGAGGAAGAGGCCCACGGAGAAGCTCAGGAACAGGGCGGCGTTCAGGAGCCAGTTGAAGGCGGCCCAGGCGTCGGGCTGGCCCTCGGACGGGACGCCGGACCAGATGACGCGGGTGAGGAGGAGGTTGAAGACGCCGTTGCCGATGCCGCCCAGGGTGAAGGTGACGGCGGCGGACCAGAAGGGGAGGCCGAGGCTCGGCAGGCCGATCGCGAGGGCCACCAGGACGTTGGACACGGGAAGGAGCGCGCGGATGCCGGTGACACGCTTCGGGGTCGCCGCCGCCGCGATCATGGACGCCACGGCCCAGCAGGCCATCACCACGCCGAGCCCGTCCGCGTCGTAACCGGGTGTCCGGGCCAGCATGAAGGGGCCCGAGACGCCCTCCAGACTGGTGGTGAGCAGCATGACGGTCAGGCAGAGCAGCCCGAGCGCGCCGAACGCCCGGGGTGCCACCAGCCGGCGGAATCCGGCGGTGGCGCGACGACGCGTCGCCCCGCCGTCCTCCGGGGTCCGCGGCGACCAGGCCACGGCCAGCACCAGCAGGAACGTGAGAGCGTTCAGCGCGAAGGCCGACCCCGCGCCGGAGGCGGCCACCACCACCCCCGCCAGCACCATGCCCGCGGCACCGGCCCCCGCCTTCGACACGCTCCACCACCTGGCCAGTTCGGCCTGCCGTCCGCCGCTTTGCGCGTGCAGGAGCGACCGGGAGAACGGCATCGTCAGGGCTTCACAGGACGCGGCGACGAGGACGGCGGCCAGGACGACGGCCCGGTGGTCGGCCAGCACGGCCGCGGCCGCGAACGCCACCACCTGCCCGGTAAGGCCGGCCCGCCACGCCGTCCGCGACCGGATCCATCCCCGGGAACCGACGAGCGGCGTCAGCACCAGGACCGGGACGGTCTGCGCGGCCAGCACGGCGGCCAGGAACGTCGTCGATCCGGCCCGCACCGCGATCAGGGCGTACGCCACCTGCACCAGCCTGTCCCCGAACTCCGAGGCGGACAGGGCGAGAAGAAGCCTGACGAGCCCCCTGGGGCAGGCGTCGGAACGGCCTGGCAACGCCGGCTCCTCCCACACTCGCGGAGATGACAGGGGAGGTTATCCCGCGCCCCGCCGGCAGCGCCCGGGGATTTCCGGCCCCGAGAGGGCCGGGGTCAGCACTCCCTCGTGGCACCGTCGGGGTCGAGCTTCTCCAGGTACTCGTGGGCGAGGGCCGTCGAGCGTGTGAACCAGTCGGTGATGACGGCCAGTTGGTCCGGCGTGTGGTCGGTGAGCAGGGCCGCGAGGCGCCGGTGGTGGCCCGCGTACATCGCCTGGACGCGGTCGACCGCCCCGGGTACGGCGGCCACGCGCACCCGGCGGCGGTCCGTGGGGTCGGGACGGCGGGTGACGTACCCGGCGCGTTCGAGGCGGTTGAGGACGCCGGTCACCGCGCCGGTGGTGACATGGGCGCGGGCCGCGAGGTCGCCGGCCCGTGAGCAGGCCCTCGCCCGCTCGCCGGACGAGGGTGAAGCAGACCGGATCGGCGACGGTCAGACCCAGCCGCCGGCCAGCTCCTGCCGGCCGATCAGGTGGGCGGCGACGAGGTGGTCCATCGCCGCCGGGGCCTCGGCGGGGGTGGCCGACGGGTGGGGCGTGCCCTGTATCTGTTCAATTCCCCTTGGAACGTCAGACGTTCGAAGCGTGGATGCCTTGACCGGTGAGGGAATCTCGTCGGTCTCGTTCCTGGAGGCGGCCCCATGAGTCTGTACGACGAGGGCCACACGATCGCCGGCTGGACCGGCCTCGGGATCGCGGCGGTGGGCGGCTGCGCGGTCGGCCTCGGGATCTGCGCGGACTCGCTCCCGTTGATCGTCGGCGGCCTGGCCCTGGCCGCGGTGAGCGTCCCGGTGACCTGGGTCCTGCATCTGTCCGGCTGGGGCGAGCCGCCGGGTGTCCGGCCCAGGGAGCAGTGGCCCCTGCGCGTCCGTGACGCACAGGCCCGCGAGGGGCACGCCGCGTGCGTCGGCCGCCGGCCGGCGGGGCGGGAGCGGAGGGCGGCCGAGACGGCCGCGCCCGTCGCGCCGAAGGGCGCCGGAGTCCCCCCTTTGTCCCCGGCCGAGTGAACGTTGCCTCCATGCGCGTCAGCTGATGCGCGCGGTGGCGGCCCGCCCTGCTCCGGCGCCCGTGCGCGGGCCCGTGCCCGCCGTACCCCCGCACCGGCTCCCGGGGGCGTTGTCAGACCCACCCCCTACCCTCATGCGTGATGGCACAGACGTGGAGATGCTCCGGGCTTCGCTGGTCCGCCGACGGTCCCCTCCTGGAGTGGGACGGCGGGCGGGGCAGCGCGCTCACCTGGGGGAAGAGGATCTCCTTCGCGGTGCCGGAAGGGGACCGGCGGACGTGCGCGGGGGCACGGGGGCACGCCTGTCCGGGGCAGGTGGTGGTGGCCGGGCGGAGCACGGGGGCCCGGTGCGAGGAGTGCGCGCGGCTCGACCGGGCGCACTCCGTGGCCGCCGACACGATCGCCGACGACCCCCGGCCGTACCGGGTGTACCTCGCCTGGTTCGGGCCCGGCATGGTCAAGGTCGGGATCACGGCCGTGGAGCGGGGGACGGCGCGGCTGCTGGAGCAGGGGGCGGTCTGTTTCAGCTGGCTCGGGACCGGGCCCCTGATGGCGGCCCGGCGTACGGAGGAGATGCTGCGGGCCGCGCTGGGGGTGCCGGACCGGATTCCGTACGCCGTAAAACGGGCGCTGCGGGCGCGACTGCCGCGGACGGAGGGGGAGCGGGCGGCCGAGGTCAGGGAGCTGCACCGGCGGGCCGTCGCGCTCGCCCGGTGGCCGGAGTCCCTGCGGGCCGCCCCCTGCGAAGTCGTCGATCACGTACGGGTCTTCGGGCTCGGGGGAACACCGGCCGCCCGCGGTGAGGTGGCCGAGCTCGTCCCCGGCGGTGCCGTGAGCGGGGAACTGGTCGCGGCGGCCGGGCCCGATCTCCATCTGGCGGTCGGCGGGCGGGGGGTCGTCGTGCTCGACACCCGGCTGATGCGGGGATGGGGGCTCGTGCCCTCGCCGGGGGAAGGGGACCGACTCACCGTCCCCGTGAGGGAGTTCGTCCGGGAGCAGGAAGGGCTGTTCTGAGGAGCCACCCAGGCGTTGTCTGAGTGGTGGCTGTGTGTTTCTCAGGAAAAACCAAGACTGGTGAAACACTCTTCTCAGAGGGCCCCGACAGGGTGACCGCCATGACCACGACCTCGCCCCAGGGGCGCACCGAACTGCTGAGGCCGGACGGAAGCCCCGTCCGCGTGCTGGTGGTCGACGACGAGACGTCGATCACGGAACTGCTGAGCATGGCCCTTCGCTACGAGGGCTGGCAGATCAGAAGCGCGACGGACGGCCAGGGAGCCCTGCAGACGGCCCGCGAGTTCCGGCCCGACGCCGTCGTCCTCGACATGATGCTGCCGGACATGGACGGGCTCGCCGTGCTCGGCCGACTGCGCCGCGAACTGCCGGACGTGCCCGTGCTGTTCCTGACCGCCAAGGACGCGGTGGAGGACCGTATCGCCGGGCTCACCGCGGGCGGCGACGACTACGTCACCAAGCCGTTCAGCCTGGAGGAGGTCGTCGCCCGGCTGCGCGGGCTGATCCGCAGGTCCGGGGCGACCGACCGGCGCTCCGAGTCCGTGCTCGTCGTGGGCGACCTCACCCTGGACGAGGACAGCCACGAGGTCACCCGGGGCGGTGACTCCATCCACCTCACCGCCACGGAGTTCGAGCTGCTGCGCTTCCTCATGCGCAACCCGCGGCGCGTGCTCAGCAAGGCGCAGATCCTGGACCGTGTCTGGTCGTACGACTTCGGCGGGCAGGCCAACGTGGTCGAGCTGTACATCTCCTACCTGCGCCGGAAGATCGACGCCGGTCGCGACCCCATGATCCACACCCGGCGCGGCGCCGGATACCTGATCAAGCCCGCCGTGTGATGACCGGTCCCCTCCGGCCGTCCCGCTCCGCCCGCTCGCCCCGCACCCTGCGCACCCGCCTCGTCGTCGTCTCCGTCGTGCTCATCGCCGTCGTCTGCGCGGTGATCGGCACCGTGACCACCCTGGCCCTGCGCTCGCATCTGTACGACCAGCTCGACGGTCGGCTGGACGAGGTCGGCAAGCGTGCCTCCGGCGCCTTCGCCCCGCCGGGGCAGGACGAGAGGCCCGGCGCGCCCGGCGGCGCACAGGCACCCAGGGGCATCGAGCTGGACCAGTTCGTCGCCCTCGGTCCGCAGCCGCAGTACACGGTCGTGGCCGAGGTGCGCGACGGCACCGCCACCGAGGGCAAGGTGGGCCGCAGGTCGGGGTCCGCGCCGTACCTCAGCGCCCAGGACCTGGACCGGGCCCAGCTCGCCGCCCTCGGCACCGTGCCCGCCGACCACCGCGCGCACACCCTCGGCCTCCCCGGCCTCGGCAGCTACCGCGCCCAGTACGTCACCGGGCCCAACGGCTCCTTCTACGTGGGCATCCCGACCGAGGACACCGACGGCATCATCAACACCCTGATCCTCGTCGAGGTCTGTGTCACCGCCGCCGGACTGCTCGCCGCCTGCCTCGCCGGAACCGTCATCGTCGGCGTGGCCACCCGCCCGCTGCGCAGGGTCGCCGCCACCGCCACCCGCGTCTCCGAACTGCCGCTGCACACCGGCGAGGTGAACCTCAGCGAACGCGTCCCGGACGCCGAGTGCGATCCGCACACCGAGGTCGGGCAGGTCGGCGCCGCGCTGAACCGGATGCTCGACCACGTCCGCGGCGCACTGGAGGCCCGGCAGCAGAGCGAGACGCGGGTACGGCAGTTCGTCGCCGACGCCAGCCATGAACTGCGCACCCCTCTCTCCTCCATCCGCGGCTACGCCGAACTGACCCGGCGCGGCCACGAACAGGTCGGTCCCGACACCCGGCACGCCCTCGGGCGGATCGAGTCCGAGGCCGGACGGATGACCCTGCTGGTGGAGGACCTGCTGCTGCTCGCCCGCCTGGACGCCGGCCGGCCGCTGGAGTTCGCCCCGACCGATCTGGTCCCGCTCGTCGTGGACACCGTCAGCGACGCCCGCGCGGCCGGCCGCGACCACAACTGGCGGCTCGCCCTGCCCGACGAACCCGCCCCGGTCTCCGCGGACGCCGCCCGGCTCCAGCAGGTCCTGGTCAACCTGCTGGCCAACGCCCAGCGCCACACCCCGCCCGGTACGACCGTCACCGCGCGGGTGCGCCGGCAGGGGCCGTGGCTGTGCGTGGACGTCGAGGACGACGGGCCGGGAATCCCGGGCGAGTTGCTCCCGCACGTCTTCGAGCGGTTCGCCCGCGGGGACTCGGCCCGGTCGCGGGCCACCGGATCGACCGGGCTCGGGCTCGCCATCGTGCAGGCCGTCGCGACGGCGCACGACGGCGCGGTGAGCGTGGCGAGCGTCCCCGGACGGACCGTGTTCACCGTGCGCCTGCCCGCACTCGCCCCCGGCCCCGGCCCGGCCCCTCGACCGGCCACCGAGCCGTTCTCCGGCCCCGCCGGTTCCGCCGAGCCGGTCGGCCCCGCCGCCGAGCCCTTCTCCGGCCCGACCGGCCCGACCGGGCCCGCCGCGCCCGCCGCCGAGTCCCCCGCCGTCCCCGCCGCCCCGCACTCACAGCCCTCCCACAGCGCCACCACACCGACGCGACAGGGCGCCTGACCAGAGTCGGTTCCATGCGAACCGACTCTTCCCACGACTCGCCCCCGGGGGCGCTGCCGGCTCGGGAGCACCTGCCGGCCTCGGCCGCCGGTACGGCCGTCCTGGACGTGGTGATCCCCGTCTACAACGAGGAGCAGGATCTCCGGCCGTGCGTCCGCCGGCTGCACGAGCATCTGACGCGCACCTTCCCTTACTCCTTCCGCATCACGATCGCGGACAACGCCTCCACGGACACCACCCCGCTGGTCGCGGCCCGGCTGGCGGCCGAGCTGCCCGGGGTGGGCGTCGTACGCCTGGAGCAGAAGGGTCGCGGTCGTGCGCTGCGGACCGTGTGGTCCGCGTCCGAGGCGCCGGTCCTCGCCTATATGGACGTCGATCTGTCCACCGACCTCAACGCCCTCCTGCCGCTGGTCGCGCCGCTGATCTCCGGCCACTCGGATCTCGCGATCGGTTCCCGGCTGGCCCGCTCCTCCCGGGTCGTGCGCGGCCCCAAGCGCGAGCTGATCAGCCGGGCGTACAACCTGATCCTGCGCGGCTCGCTCAAGGCCCGCTTCTCGGACGCACAGTGCGGGTTCAAGGCCATACGGGGGGATGTGGCCCGGGTGCTGCTGCCGCTGGTGGAGGACACCGGCTGGTTCTTCGACACCGAGATGCTGGTGCTCGCCGAGCGGGCCGGGCTCAGGATCCACGAGGTGCCGGTCGACTGGGTGGACGACCCCGACTCCACCGTGCACATCGTGCGCACCGCGACCGACGACCTCAAGGGCGTGTGGCGGATCGGCCGGGCGCTCGCCACCGGTTCGCTGCCGCTGGACCGGCTCGCCCGGCCCTTCGGCGACGACCCGCGCGACCGCGAACTGGCAGGCGTCCCCGGGGGACTGGCCCGCCAGCTGGTCGGCTTCTGCGTGGTCGGCGTCCTGTCGACCCTCTTCTATCTGCTGCTCTACAGCGGCTTCCGGCAGTTCTGCGGGCCGCAGTTCGCCAACGGCCTCGCGCTGCTGGTCTCGGCCGTCGCCAACACGGCCGCCAACCGCCGGCTGACCTTCGGGGTGCGCGGCCGCGGCGGCGCGGTCCGCCATCAGGCGCAGGGCCTGGTGGTCTTCGCCATCGGACTCGCCCTGACCAGCGGTTCCCTGGCCGCCCTCGGCGCGGTCGGCGGCCACCCCGCGCACTCCACCGAGCTGGCGGTCCTCGTCACCGCCAACCTCGCCGCGACCGTACTGCGGTTCCTGCTCTTCCGCGCCTGGGTGTTCCCGGACCAGCGGGGACCGTACGGCACCGACACCCCGGAAGGGTCCCGATGAGCACCTCCTACGACCGCCCGCTCGACGCGAACGAGGGGCCGGGCGGCACGACCGGATGGGCACCGCCCCCGGCCGCCGCGACCCGGCCGTCCCTCCCGCACCGGCTGTGGCGCGGCCGCCCCGAGGACCCGCGCTGGGCGCGCCCCGCCTTCCTCGGGCTGCTGGCCGCCACCCTGCTGCTCTACCTCTACGACCTCAGCGCCTCCGGCTACGCCAACTCCTTCTACTCGGCGGCCGTCCAGGCGGGCAGCAAGTCCTGGAAGGCGCTCTTCTTCGGGTCGCTGGACGCGGGCAACGCCATCACCGTCGACAAGCCCCCGGCCGCGCTGTGGCCGATGGAGCTGTCGGTGCGGGTCTTCGGCCTGAACTCCTGGGCGATCCTGGCGCCCGAGGCGCTGATGGGCGTGGCGACGGTGGCCGTCGTGTACGCCGCCGTGCGCCGCCGGTCCAGCCCCGCCGCCGGTCTGATCGCGGGCGCGGTGCTCGCGCTCACCCCGGTCGCGGCGCTGATGTTCCGGTTCGACAACCCCGACGCGCTGCTCGCCCTGCTGATGTCCGTGGCCTGCTACCTCGTCGTACGGGCGCTGGAGGACGGCCGGACCAGGTGGCTGGTGTGGGCCGGGGCGGCGATCGGCCTCGCGTTCCTCGCCAAGACGCTCCAGGCGTTCCTGATCCTGCCGGCGCTCGCCGCGGTGTACGCGGTGTGCGCACCGGTGTCGCTGAAGAAGCGCCTCGGCCAACTGGCCGCCGCCACCCTCGCGTTGGTGGTGTCCGGCGGCTGGTGGGTCGCGATCGTCGAGCTGTGGCCGGCCTCGTCCCGCCCCTACATCGGCGGCTCGCAGCACAACAGCTTCCTGGAACTGACCTTCGGCTACAACGGGTTCGGGCGGCTCAGCGGCGACGAGACCGGCAGCGTCGGCGGGGGCGGGGGTCCCGGCGGAGGCCCCGGCGGCGGGATGTGGGGGGCGACCGGCTGGGACCGGATGTTCGGCACCGAGGTCGGCGGCCAGATCTCCTGGCTGCTGCCCACCGCGCTGATCCTGCTGGTCGCGGGTCTGCTGGCGACCCGGAGGCGCGGGCGTACGTCGGTCACCCGCTCCTCGTTCCTGGTCTGGGGCGGGTCCCTGCTGGTGACCATGGCGGTGTTCAGCTACATGGCCGGCATCTTCCACCAGTACTACACCGTGGCCCTCGCCCCCTACATGGCCGCCGTCATCGGCATGGGCGCCGGGCTGCTGTGGGAGCGGCGCCGGGAGGTGTGGGCGGCGCTCGCCCTCGCCGCGTCCGTGGTGGCCGCCGCGGCCTGGGGCTGTGTGCTGCTCGACCGCACGCCCACCTATCTGCCCTGGCTGAAGTGGCTGGTTCTGGTGGGCGGGCTGGTGGCGGCCCTCGGCCTGATCTTCGCCGGGCATGTCACGCGGTCCCTCGCCCTCGCCGCGGCGGCGCTGGCCCTCGTCGCCGCGCTGGCCGGGCCGACGGCCTACACCCTGAGCACGGTGGACTCCGCGCACGAGGGCTCCATCCCGACGGCCGGCCCGGCGGGTGCGGGCATGATGGGCTTCGGCGGCGGCCGGGGGCCGGGCGGCGGACCCGGCGGCGGGGGCATGCCGGGCCAGGGGAGTCGGCAGGGACAGCAGAACCAGCAGGGCGGACCGGGTCAGCAGGGCGGCGGACCGGGTCAGCAGGGCATGCCCGGTCAGCAGAACGTGCCCGGTCAGTGGAACGGCAACGGCTTCCCGGCCGCCGGCGGCGACTTCGGCGGCGGTTTCCCGGGCGGCGCCCCCACCGGCGAGGGCGGCCGCGGTGCCGGCGGCATGGGCGGTCTGCTGGACGGCGCGGACGTCGGCTCGGCCGCCAAGGCGCTGCTGATGAAGGACGCGTCCCGGTACACCTGGGTCGCCGCGTCCATCGGCTCGCAGAACGCGGCGAGCTACCAGCTCGCCACCGGAGACCCGGTGATGGCGATCGGCGGCTTCAACGGAACCGACCCGTCGCCGACGCTCGCGCAGTTCAAGCAGTACGTGGCGCAGGGCCGCGTCCACTACTTCATCGCCGGCGGCATGGGTGGCGGCATGGGTGGCGGCGAGGGCGGCGGAGGCGGCCGTGGCAGCGGCACCGGCTCGCAGATCAGCTCCTGGGTCCAGAGCACCTTCAAGAAGGTGACCGTGGGCTCGGCCACCTTCTACGACCTCACCCGGCGCGCGGACGGCTGAGGGAGAACGGCGGAGCGGGTCCGCGTCTAAGTGCCGGGGGATGTGGGTAACGGCACAGGGATGCGGGCCCGTGCTCCTCATACCGGCCGACCCCTGGCATCGTGGGCAGCGGCCTCGTGCGGCCGGAAACAGAGGAAGGTGCGCCGGTGGCGAAGACGGCGGGGCGGTCGGCGCGGGACAGTGTGTGGCTCCAGGAGGAGCCCCGGCGCGGTGGGCGCGGCGGCCAGCCCTCCGGCCTCGACCGGGAGCGGATCACCGCCGCGTCGGTACGACTCCTCGACGCCGAGGGCCTCGCGAAGTTCTCCATGCGCCGCCTCGCCGCCGAGCTGAACGTCACCGCGATGTCCCTGTACTGGTACGTCGACACCAAGGACGACCTGCTCGAACTCGCCCTGGACGCGGCCTACGGCGAACCGCGCCTGCCGGGCGAGGACGACGACACCGACTGGCGGGAGCGGCTGCGGGCACTGGCCGCCGAGTACCGGGCCCTGCTGGTGCGCCACCCCTGGCTGTCCCGGCTGGCCGGCCAGTACCTGAACATCGGCCCGCACTCGCTGGACTTCTCCCGCAGCGTGCAGCGCGCCCTCGCCCGCTCCGGGCTGCCCCCGCACCGGGTGAGGGGCGCGATCTCGGCCGTCTTCCAGTTCGTGTACGGATTCGGCACGATCGAGGCCCAGTTCATGTGCCGGATCGCGGACTCCGGGCTGACCGCGGACGACTACTACCAGCAGGCCGTGAACCTGGTCCGGGAGGACCCCCACACCGCCGACTTCGTCCAGGAGTCCAGGCAGATCATGGACGCCGGCGGCCGGGGGACCGTCGCCGAGCTGATGGACCGTGACTTCACCTTCGCCCTGGACCTGCTGATCGCGGGGATCGAGGCGATGGTCGAACGGGGCTGACCGGCCCGTCGGGCGCCCTGCCTCGGAGGCTTCTCACTCCTCGCCGACCAGCCGCGCCGGGAAACCGCCGGTCGCCACCGGCCCCCACCGCTCCGGCGTCACCCGGATGATCGACTTGCCCTGCTTGCGCATGGCCGCCCGGTACTCGTCCCAGTCGGGGTGCTCCCCCGCGATGTTGCGGTAGTACTCGACCAGCGGCTCCACCGAGTCGGGGCTGTCGACGACCTCGGCCGTGCCGTCGACCTGCACCCAGGGGCCGTTCCAGTCGTCGCTGAGCACGAGCATGCTCACCCGCGGATCCCGCTTGGCGTTGCGGGTCTTGGCCCGCTCCGGGTAGGTCGAGACCACGATCCGGCCCGAGTCGTCGACCCCGCAGGTCAACGGGGAGGCCTGCGGGGAGCCGTCGGCACGGCGGGTGATCAGCAGTGCGCGGTGGCGGGGGCGTACGAAGTCGAGCAGCTCGTCCAGGGAGACACGGGTGTTCGTCGCGATGTTCGGTGCCATGGCCGCAGCCTAGGGCGCGGACCCCCGATCCAGCCTGACCCTGCTGGGCACAGGCACGGCGCGCCGGGGGTTCGGGCGGGTCCGCGGGCACCGGGCGGAAGGTCACTTCACCGCAATGGAGCAGCTAGAGTTCTGATGTCCTGTGCTCGCAGTCGGGAATGTGCTGCGGAGCTCTCCTGCGCATGGCCGTACGGTCATGTCATCCGAGAGGTTCGTGGTGGCCGCGTCCGACTTTTCCACGCCTGACTTTTCCGCGTACGACTTCTCCGCGTACGACGTCTTCGAGGTGACCCGTTCCCGGGGCGGTCTCGACCTGGCCGAGGCCCTGACGGCGGCGGCCCGCGAGTTGCACGAGAGCGCCTCCCCCGGTGCCACGCTGGACACGGCGGTCCGGCTCGCGGTGCATCTGCTGCCCGGCGCCGAGCACGCCGGGGTCTGCGAGATCGAGCGCGGGGAGTCGCTGCGCACGGTGGCCTGGAGCGATGACCTCGTGCGCGAGGCCGGCACCCCCGACCTGCCGCACTGGGAACGGCTGTGGACCTCGCCGGTGGTGCGGGTCGTGGACAGCGGCGGGACGGACGGCGAACCCCGGGAGCTGCGCTCGGTGCTGTCGATGCGGCTGCGCGCCGACAAGCGCCGGCTGACCGTGCTGACCGCGTACTCCCGTGAGCCCGGCGCCTTCGACGAGACGGCCGCGCGGCTCGGCCGGCTGTTCACCGTGCAGGTGGGCCTCGCCCTGAACTCCGTGACCGTGCGCGAGCAGTTGACGGAGGCCATGCACACCCGGGACCTGATCGGACAGGCCACCGGCATCCTGATGGAGCGCCTGGACATCGGCGCCCAGGCCGC
Organism: Streptomyces sp. NPDC001056; assembly: GCF_053598955.1. Taxonomy (NCBI): domain Bacteria; kingdom Bacillati; phylum Actinomycetota; class Actinomycetes; order Kitasatosporales; family Streptomycetaceae; genus Streptomyces; species Streptomyces sp. NPDC001056. The sequence goes on from NZ_JBSFLI010000001.1 coordinate 469,977, forward strand.
CTTCGAGAGCCTGGTGCGCGCCTCCCAGCGGGAGAACGTCAAGCTCCGCGATCTGGCCCGACGCGTCGTGGGCGCGACGGGCGACGAGCGCACGACATGACAGGAGCCCGCCGACCGGCGTCCGGTCGGCGGGCTCCTCCGTCGGGAGATCAGGCGGCCGGCAGGCTGTCGCCCTGCACCGCCTGGATGTCCAGCTGCACCTTCAGCGTGGTGCCGATGGCGGCGATGCCCGCCTGGAGCACCTGGTTGTAGTTCATCGCGAAGTCCTCGCGGTGCAGCTCCGCCGTGGCGCGGAAGGCGGCGCGGGTGCCGCCCCAGGGGTCGGCACCGGTGCCGAGGTAGGCGAGGTCGAGGTCGACCTGGCGCACCACACCGTGCAGGGACAGCTCGCCGTGCACGGTCCAGCGGTCCGGGCCCGCCTGGGTCAGCCCGGTGGAGCGGTAGGTGATCTCCGGGTGCTTCTCGATGTCGAGGAAGTCACCGGAGCGCAGGTGCGTGTCGCGCATGCCGTTGCCGGTGTCGATGGACCCGGCCTTGATCACCGCCTCCACCCGGGACATGGCGACGTCGTCCGGCGCGATCTCGATGGTGCCGCCGAACTCCGTGAACCGGCCGTGCACGCTGGAGATCCCCAGGTGCTGGGCGACCGCCGCGACCGAGGAATGCGCCGGGTCGATCGTCCAGGGGCCGGGCGGCGGCAGCTCGGTGCCGCCCTGCCGGGCGAGGGTCACGGTGCCGACCTCGACCCGGCCGCTCGCGGTGACGATCGCGCTGGACGCGGCCGGCGCGTACCCGACGGCCGTCACGATCACGGTGTACGCCCCCGGCGCCAGCTCGGTGGCATCCCGTACGGCTCCCTCGGCGTCCGCCTCCGCCCGCAGCACCTGCGTACCGGTCATGTCGGTCACCGTGACGACCGCGTGCGACACGGCCCAACCGTCCCGCGTACGGATCTTCGCGGTCAGTCCCATCCCGTTTTCTCCCTGCAAGGCCTTGCGAATCGGTCGTAGAGAACCGGCCCGTGGCGGGGCAGCTCCGCTCGGAGCGTGCCCCGCCACGGGCCGGGTGGAACTACTCGCCGGGGTGGGCGAGTTCGATGTCGTGGCCGTCGGTACCGGTGCCGGTGACGGTCAGCGCGGTCGCCACCGGCGGGTAGCCGGTCGCGATGACGGTGTACTCACCGCTGTCCAGGTCCGTGAAGACGTACGCGCCGTCCTCGCCGGTGGTGGCGCTGCCGACCACGTTGCCCGCCTGGTCGACCAGGGTCACCCGGGCGTCGGCCAGCGGGCCGTGCGGGGCCCTGACGACGCCCTGGAGACGGGCGCCGGCGTCCAGGTCGACGTCGACGCGGGTGATGCCGGCGGCGGCGACCTCGACGGGCAGCGCGCGCGGCCGGTAGCCGCTCGCGTTGACGGCGACGGTCACCGGACCGGGCACCAGGTCGGTGAAGGCGAAGTCGCCCTGCTCCCCGGTGGCGGCGGTGGCCAGCAGGTCACCGCGCACATCGGTGACGATCACCATGGCGTCCTTGACCGGCAGCGCGCTCCCGGTCGCCCGCACCACACCGGTCAGCCCGCTGGTGCCGCTGAGCAGGATGTCGTACGACAGCGGTTCCTCGCCCACCACGACGGTGGAGGCCTGCGGCTGGTAGCCGTCGGCGGAGGCGATCAGGACGTAGCTGCCGGTGCCGGGGGCGGCCAGCGTGTAGGAGCCGTCGGCCTGGGCGACGGAGCGGCCCAGCTGGCGGCCGGCCAGCGAGATCAGGGTGACCGCGGCCTGCGGGACCGGGGCGCTCTCGGCGCCGCGGACGAAGCCGTGCACCGGGGTGCCCTCCCCGCCCGAGCCGGACTCGGCGACGGTCGCGACGGCCGTCATCGGCGCCGCGGTGGCGGCCGCGGCGACCAGGGCCTCGGCGGCACCGGCCGCCGGAGCGGGCGCGGTCAGGCTGGGCACCTTCTCCTGGACGGGCTCACCCGGCACGTTCTGCATGGCGTCCTCCAGCGTGGTCTCGACGGGCGCGGCGGCCTCGGCCGTCGTCCCGGTCTTCTCCTGCGCGGCCTGGGCCAGCGCGCCGGTCGTCCGCAGCGGGACCTCCTTGATGAACATCACGACGACGAAGGCGACCAGGGCGCAGGGTGCCGCGTAGAGGAAGACGTCGGCGATGCCGTGGCCGTAGGCGCTTTCCAGCCAATGACGGATCGGCAGGGGCAGCCGGTTCATGTCGGGCAGCTCGCCACCGCTCACGGCCTTGGCCGCGGCCATCCGCTCCTTCGGGCTGAGCTCGCCGATGCTGTTCCTGGCGTAGTGGCTGATCCGGTCGGACATGACCGAGCCGAGCACGCCGACGCCGACCGCACCGCCGAGGGAGCGGAAGAAGCTCACCGTGGAGGAGGCGGCGCCCAGGTCCTTCGGGGCGACCTGGTTCTGCGTGGACAGCACCAGGTTCTGCATCATCATGCCGACGCCGACACCGACGAGCGCCATGTAGACGGACAGCTGCCAGTACGGGGTGTCGTAGCGCATCAGGCCGAGCAGAGCCAGGCCCGCCGTGAGGAACAGACCGCCGGCGACCAGCCAGTTCTTCCAGCGCCCGGTGTTGGAGATGATCCGCCCGGAGACCATGGAGGAGAGGAACAGACCGCCGATCATCGGGATGGTCATCACGCCGGACATGGTCGGGGACTTGTCCCGCGCCAGCTGGAAGTACTGCGAGAAGAAGACGGTGCCCGAGTACATGCCGACACCGACGAACAGCGAGGCCAGCGAGGCCAGCGAGATCGTGCGGTTGCGGAACAGGCGCAGCGGGATGATCGGCTCGGAGGCCCTGCTCTCGGTGAGGACGAACAGCAGCGTGAGCACGATGGTGCCGCCCACCATCACGTACGTCTGCCAGGACAGCCAGTCGTACTTGTCGTTGGCGAAGGTCACCCAGATGAGCAGCAGCGAGGCGGCCGCGGTGATGAGGAAGGCGCCGAGCCAGTCGACCTTGACCTCGCGCCTGACGACCGGCAGGTGCAGGGTCTTCTGGAGGACGACCAGCGCGATCAGCGCGAAGGGGATGCCGACGAACAGGCAGTAGCGCCAGCCGAGCCAGCTGGTGTCGGTGATGACACCGCCGAGCAGCGGACCGCCGACGGTGGCCACGGCGAAGGTGGCGCCGGTGTAGCCGGAGTACCGGCCGCGCTCGCGCGGAGAGATCATCGCGGCCAGGATGACCTGCACCAGGGCGGACAGGCCGCCGGCGCCGAGACCCTGCACCACACGGGCGGTGATCAGCATCGCCGGGTTCTGCGCGAGACCGGCGATGACCGAACCGGCCACATAGATGACCAGGGATATCTGGACGAGCGCCTTCTTGCTCACCAGGTCGGCGAGCTTGCCCCACAGCGGCACGGAGGCGGTCATCGCCAGCAGGGCCGCGGTGACGACCCAGGTGTAGGCGGACTGGCCGCCGCCGAGGTCCTTGATGATCGTCGGAAGTGCGTTGGTGACGATCGTCGACGACAGGATGGCGGCGAACAGGCCCAGCAGCAGGCCGGACAGCGCCTCCATGATCTGCCGGTGCGACATCGGGGCGTCGCCCGCCGAGGAGCCTCCCCCGTGCTTGGCGTGAGCCCGCACACCGGCTGGTGTGGTCGTTGCCATGGGCTTCCTTTTCTTACGTGCTTGCGGGTGTACGGGTGGTCTCTTCGATCACGGGAGCGGGTGGCCGGGCCGTGGCGGACCGGCAGTCGCCGAAGGAGGAGCGCAGGCGGGTCATCAGATGGATGAGCTGGTCGACCTCGTCGTCGGTCCAGTCGCCGAGGCGCTCGGCGAGCCGCTGTGAGGTCCGCTGCGACAGCTCGTCGAGTTCCTTCAGGCCCTGGGGCGTCAGGCGCAGGATGCGCGAGCGCTTGTCCGCCGGGTCCGGGTGCCGCTCGATCCAGCCGCGGGCCGCGACGTGCGCCACATGCCGGCTGGTCACCGACAGATCGACGGCGAGCAGCTCGGCGAGCTTGCTCATGCGCATGTCGCCATGGCGGCCGAGCAGGGTCAGCACGGCGGCCGAGCCGCCCGGACAGTCGGGCGGCAGCATCCGCACGAGGTCCCGTTTCACGGCGCCGACGGCGCTGAGCTGACGCGCAAGCTCATCAAACCGCGCATGCTCGGCCATCACACCTCCCGTATTCGTTGCTTAGGGCAACCATAGGCCGCGTTGGTTGCTACAGGCAAATAAATAGGCGGGCGCCCGTGTAAAACCTTGGCAAAGGCAAGCGTTGCGGATGTGAATATGCAGGTGGGCGTGCGGCGACTGTCCCCGTCTGTCCCGGTGGCCCCCCACTTGGGCGCCCCGGCCCGTCTTCGCTAAGGTCTCGGGCCATGGCTAACACCCAGGGCCCCCAGGGCAATTACGACCCTGCCGGCAGCACCCAGATGTTCCGCGCATTCGTCGACGAGGCCCCCCAGGGCCGCCAGCAGCAGCAGCCCGCCGCCTCCGCCGGCTCCGGCCCCCGTGTCGGCGTGATCATCGGCGTCATCGTGGCCCTCGTGGTCGTGGCCGGCGTCGCCTGGCTCGCTCTGAAGTAACCCGCGCACCCGGAGGAGGACCCTCTTCTCCGGCTTCACTTCCACCGGACGGCCACGTCCCGCGTCTCGATGTGCGTGCCCAGCGGCATGCGCCAGGCGTCGAGGCACACCGTCCAGGTGTGGTCCGCGCGCCCCGGGGCCGATCGGCGCCGGCAGTGCCTCGGACGTCCGCACGGTCGACCAGTCGATGCCGAGCGCCCCGGTGACGTGCGTCCCGAACGTCACCGAACCCGAACGCGCGGCCTTGCCACCGTAGTTGCGGAACCCCACGGTCACCTCCGGCACCAGCGCCGGAGGGGCGGGGTGGGTGTCGTACGACCGGCACCCGCGCCCGTGCCCGTGCGCGCGCCGGTGCCCGTGCCGGCCGGGGAGGGCGACCCGGGTGCGCCCCGTCCGGGGCCGTCGGCACGCGTGGCGCCCGGTCCTGGACCCGTGCCGCCCGGCGGGGAGCCGGCGGCGGCCGTGGGAGTCGTACCCCTGTCCCGCGGACCGTCCAGCGGGACCAGCGTCACCGAACTCGCGGGGCTCGCGTCGACCGGGCCTGTACGGCCCGCGCCGCCCACCGCCACATAGCCGCCCCGCCGCCCGGACCGGCACACGCGCCCAGTGCCGCGCCCGGACACACGACGGCCGCCGAGGCTCCCGTGAGGGCGCGCCGGCGGCCGGGTGACCATGTCGTCGTACGAAGCGTCCCGTGACGAAGCATCCGGCCATGCCGGATGACGCCCCGTCAGATGGGAAATCAGTCCGAGATCAGGCCCTCGCGCAGCTGGGCCAGGGTCCGGGTGAGCAGCCGGGAGACGTGCATCTGCGAGATGCCGACCTCCTCGCCGATCTGCGACTGGGTCATGTTGGCGAAGAACCGCAGCATGATGATCCGCCGCTCCCGGGGCGGGAGTTTGGCCAGCAGCGGCTTGAGGGACTCGCGGTACTCCACGCCTTCGAGCGCGGTGTCCTCGTAGCCGAGCCGGTCGGCCAGGGAGCCCTCGCCGCCGTCGTCCTCCGGGGCCGGGGAGTCCAGCGAGGAGGCGGTGTACGCGTTGCCGACCGCGAGGCCGTCGACCACGTCCTCCTCGGAGACGCCCAGCACGGCGGCCAGTTCGGTCACCGTCGGGGAGCGGTCCAGCTTCTGCGACAGCTCGTCGCTGGCCTTGGTGAGGGCCAGGCGCAGCTCCTGGAGGCGGCGCGGGACGCGCACCGACCAGGAGGTGTCGCGGAAGAAGCGCTTGATCTCACCGACCACCGTCGGCATCGCGAACGTGGGGAACTCCACGCCCCGTTCGCAGTCGAAGCGGTCGATCGCCTTGATCAGGCCGATGGTGCCGACCTGGACGATGTCCTCCATCGGCTCGTTGCGCGAGCGGAAGCGCGCCGCCGCGTAGCGGACCAGCGGCAGGTTCAGCTCGATCAGGGTGTCCCGGACGTAGGCGCGCTCGGGGCTGTTCTCGTCCAGCGCGGCGAGCCGCAGGAACAGGGAGCGGGACAGGGTGCGGGTGTCGATGGCCTCGCCCGTGGCGGGGGCGGCCGGGGCAGGCACGGCGTCGAGGGGCGTGACGCCCTCGATGCCGTCGAGGACGTCGAGTGCGTCGAGCTCCTTGGGCGCCGCCTCGCTCTTCGCGGGCGTCAGCACCTTCGAGCTGCCCTGTTCTGCGGACATGCCACCCCCTTCGGGTCGCGGGACGGTCGCGGCCGCGCCGTCGGTCGTGCAACGCAGCCTTCACCTGAATACCGGTGCCAGGGCCCCGGCAAACGCATCTTCCGCAGAATGTCACATGTCGGCAACACGCTGTAGTGACATGTCGACACGAGAGATCCGAATCACCGCTGGAGAAAAGGGGTCTGACGGGCCTTCGGGTCGCGGCCGTCGGCAACAGCCCTGGTGAGCGAATCGCTCGCGGCAGTGAGCGCTCGATCGGGTTTGCGAGGCAGAGCTGTTCGGGTGTGTGCTTCGGTGCGCCCACTGTGCGACCGCCGACGTGACCGGTATGCGCCCCGGGCTCTGTTATACGTCGGCGAATATGCGGCGGCGTCGTTCCGGGCCGTTATGCGTCGATACGGTTGGCCGAGCGCAGCCTCTGGAAGCTGCGCGCGAGCAGCCGCGAGACATGCATCTGGGAGACGCCGAGTTCCGCGCTGATCTGTGACTGGGTGAGATTGCTGTAGTAGCGCAGCAGCAGGATCCGCTGTTCGCGCTCGGGGAGTTGGACGAGGAGGTGGCGGACCAGGTCGCGGTGTTCCACGCCGTCCAGGGCCGGGTCCTCGTAGCCGATGCGGTCCAGCAGTCCGGGCAGCCCGTCGCCCTCCTGCGCGGCCTCCAGGGAGGTGGCGTGGTACGAGCGGCCCGCCTCGATGCAGCTGAGCACCTCCTCCTCGCTGATGCGCAGCCGCTCGGCGATCTCGGCGGTGGAGGGGGAGCGGCCGTGCAGCGTGGTCAGGTCCTCGGTGGCGCTGTTGACCTGCACCCACAGCTCGTGCAGCCGGCGCGGCACGTGCACGGTGCGGACGTTGTCCCGGAAGTACCGCTTGATCTCGCCGACCACGGTCGGCATGGCGAAGGTCGGGAACTGCACGCCCCGGTCCGGGTCGAAGCGGTCGATGGCGTTGATCAGGCCGATGGTGCCGACCTGGATCACGTCCTCCATGGGCTCGTTGCGGGAGCGGAAGCGGGCGGCGGCGTAGCGCACGAGCGGGAGGTTCGCCTCGATCAGCGCTCCCCGCACCCGGTTGTGCTCCGGGGTGCCGGGGGTGAGCTGCTTCAGCTCGGCGAAGAGCACCTGGGTCAGGGCCCGGGTGTCTGCGCCGCGGCGTTTCCCTGGGGGCACAGAGGCGGGGACGGGGGCCTCCTCCTGGGGCGGCGCAGTACTGGCCGGCACGGTCAACGCCACCTCTTCGGTCAATCATCCGTCAAAAGCGGTCATAGCATCACAAGACATGTGCACTGTGTGCAAGCACCTGGTAACGCCGTGTTGTTTTCAAACACTGACGAGTTGGGGCGTGAAACGCGTGAAAGCCCCCCGCCTGCGGGGCGGGGGGCTTTCACGGAGCCGGGGGAGCGCGGGGCCTAGAACTCGTAGTCCGCGATCACCCACGTGGCGAACTCGCGCCACAGGGCGACGCCCGCCTGATGGGCCGGGTGGTCCAGGTAGCGCCGGAGGGCGTCGGTGTCCTCGACCGCCGAGTTGATCGCGAAGTCGTAGGCGATCGGCCGGTCGGTGATGTTCCAGGCGCACTCCCAGAAGCGCAGCTCCTCGATCTGGCCGGGAAGCGCCCGGAAGGCCTCCGCGCCCGCCACGACTCGCGGATCGTCGCGCTCGACGCCCTCGTTGAGCTTGAACAGGACCAGGTGGCGGATCATGCGGAGTACCTCAGTTCTTTCCTCCGTTGGCGGCCCAGGTCATGAAGTCCCCGATGGCCTTGGCCGCGTCCGATATGCCCTCGAAGCCTATCTGGACGTAGCCGGCCGCCTTGGCCGGGTCCGTGATGATCACGTACAGCACGAAGACCACGAGCGCGTACAGAACGATCTTCTTGGCGTTCACCGCCACCGCGGCCCTCCCGTGTGTCCATGACCCATTGGGCCCCTGCTGCCGGCGGCGAGTGTAACGTTCACACCTTTATCGGGGACCAACGGCCCACCGGGCAAAGTCTTTTGGCGGCGGTGCCCGCATGCTCCGCGGACGCGGCCCTCGCATGCGAAAAGGGCCCCGTCGCAAGACGGGGCCCTTTTCGGAAGCGGTAGCGGAGGGATTTGAACCCTCGGTGACTTGCGCCACACTCGCTTTCGAGGCGAGCTCCTTCGGCCGCTCGGACACGCTACCGAGGGAGACCTTACAGCACGGTGGGGCGTGGTTCGAAATCGGTATTCAGCGATCGCGGAAAAACTCGGTGAGGAGCCCGGCGCACTCCGTGGCGAGGACGCCCCCGACGACCTCCGGACGGTGGTTGAGCCGCCGGTCGCGCATCACGTCCCACAGCGAGCCGGCCGCGCCCGCCTTCTCGTCCCGGGCGCCGTAGACCACCCGGTCCACCCGGGACTGCACCAGCGCGCCCGCGCACATGGTGCAGGGCTCCAGGGTGACGACGAGGGTGCAGCCGGTCAGCCGCCATTCGCCGAGGCGCGCGGCGGCCCGCCGGATCGCGAGGACCTCGGCGTGGGCCGTGGGATCGCCGGTGGCCTCGCGCTCGTTGTGCCCGGTGGCGAGAACCGTCGTACCGTCCGGGGACAGCACGACGGCGCCGACGGGGACGTCCCCGCCCCGGACGGCCCGTTCGGCCTCGTCCAGGGCGAGTCGCATCGCGTCCCGCCAGGGGTCGCGCACCGGGTCCGGTGCCGGACGTGTGCGGTCCACCGGGTGTCCCGCGGTCAGCGGACGGTCTCCAGCACCTCCGAGGCGCCCAGGGCCTCGGCGATGGAACCGAGCGCGTCCTCGGCGTCCAGGGAGCGCAGCTCCTTCTCGCTGATGCCGAGGTCGTCGAGGATCTCGCTGTCGCCGACCGGGCTGTGCGGCACCGCGTCACCGGAGCCGCCCTCCTCGTCCCCGTCGTCGTCGGCCCCGGACTCGCCGTCCTCCGTGCCGTCGAGGTCGAGTTCGTCCAGGTCGGGACCGTCGGCGGCGCCGGGCTCCCGGCCCAGCAGCTCATCGGTGAGCAGCAGCTCACCGTAGGCGCTGCGGGCGGCGGCGGCCGCGTCCGAGACGTAGATCCGGGGGTCGTCCTCCCCGTCCACGCGGACGACGCCGAACCAGGCGTCCTCCTGCTCGATCAGGACGAGCACCGTGTCCTCCTCGGGAGAGGCCTCACGGGCGAGGTCGGCCAGATCCGACAGGGTCTCCACGTCGTCGAGCTCTGTGTCGCTCGCTTCCCACCCGTCTTCGGTGCGCGCGAGCAGTGCGGCGAAGTACACCGTGACTCTCCCACTGGTCATAGGCGTGCCGGTTGGGGGTCCCCCCGGCGGAGGTTCTTGGGCGGAGAGAGCTGGGCTCCGAGCCCCACCCACTCGGAATCGTGGCAGAAACAAGGCGTTCAGGGGACGTCTTCGGCTCCCTGTGTCTGGCGGTTTCGAGCGTGTTTCGTCACAGAGTCACCAGCGCTCTCGTTGCTGCCACCTGCGGATCGTACGCGGCTTTGCGAGACGCTCACGCACGCCCACCTCGGAAATGTCGGCGCGGCCGGCGATCTTCCTCACCTTCTTCTTGCCCCCGGGTCCCAGCTCATGGCGTCCGCCGCTACCAGCGGAAGGTCCGCATCCGCATCGCGTGGCGCAGCCGGGCCGCCTTGGCGCGTCGCGGCTGGACCCGGGCGCGCAGGGCACGGGCCTCGGCCAGCTCCCGCAGGAACCGGGCCCTGCGGCGGCGCCGCTCGGCCTCGGTCTCGGGGGCGGGGGTGCCGGGCCCGGGAACGGCGGATTCGCCGCTGGGAGTGTCGGCACCCGTCTTCGGGGTGTCGGGGCCGCCGGGCCCGGCCGTCCCGGTGCCACGCGCCGCCGGTTCGGCCATGCCGGTCCCGGGACCCGGCGTTCCGGTCCCGTTCGCGTCGTCGGGGGTCTCAGGCAGGTCAGACACGTCACACCACCCCAGTCCGTCCCTCTCACTTTCCCCCGTACGGGCGGTTTGACGCCAGTGCCGACCGGTCCGGGGCGCGGGTACCGTTATGGGCATGCGTCTCCATGTCGTCGACCACCCCCTGGTCGCTCACAAGCTCACCACGCTGCGCGACCAGCGCACCGACTCCGCGACCTTCCGCCGGCTCGCCGACGAACTGGTCACCCTGCTCGCCTACGAGGCCACGCGGGACGTGCGCACCGAGGTCGTCGACATCGACACGCCGGTCGCCCGCACCACCGGCGTGAAGCTCGCCCGCCCGCGCCCGCTCGTCGTGCCGATCCTGCGCGCCGGTCTCGGCATGCTCGACGGCATGGTCCGGCTGCTGCCGACCGCCGAGGTGGGCTTCCTGGGCATGCTCCGCAACGAGGAGACGCTCCAGCCCTCCGCGTACGCCACCCGGATGCCGGAAGACCTCTCGGGCCGCCAGGTCTACGTCCTCGACCCGATGCTGGCCACGGGCGGCACCCTGGTCGCCTCCATCCGCGAGCTGATCAAGCGCGGCGCGGACGACGTCACGGCCGTGGTCCTGCTGGCCGCCCCCGAGGGCGTCGAGCTGATGGAACGCGAACTGGCGGGCACCCCGGTCACGGTGGTCACGGCCGCGGTGGACGACCACCTGAACGAGCACGGCTACATCGTCCCGGGCCTCGGCGACGCGGGCGACCGGCTGTACGGCGCGGCGGAGTAACCGAGCCTTTGCACGCCGGGACGAGGCGCCCCGCGAGAGCGCGGCGCCGTCCCGGCACGTGGCTCTGCCGCGCGGGCGCGAACACCCTCCACCGCCCCCGGTGACGGGGTTTCAGCACCCCTTCTTCGCGGAGCCGACGGCGGTCGTGGGCGCAGGCGCGGTCAAGGCGGTCAACGCCCTGTCCGCGTCCGCCGCCTTCACGAGCCCCTTGAACCCGTCCCCGAGGATGAGGTCGAGCGTGGCACCCTTGCGCCCGTCCGGGCGCTGCTCCGCCCCCGTGACCTGCGCGCCGAGCACCGACAAAGACGTGCCGACCGCGGACGCCGGCCCGAGGACCACCCCCGCGCCCTTCACCTTCTTGTCGTAGTCCTTGCCGGCGTTGCCCACGTCACCGATCTTGAACCCGCGCTTCTTCAACTGGTCCGCGGTGTCCTTGGCGAGCCCCGTGCGCGCGGTGGCGTTGTAGACGTTCACGGTGATCCGGCCGGGCGCGGGCAGCGCCTTCGTCCGGTGCGCGTCCGCGGCCTGCGTCCTGGCGGCCTCGGCGCGGCACGCCTTCGCCGCGTCGGCGGTCGACTCGCCCCCGCCGAAGACGTCGATGAGCTGGAGCGTGCCCCAGCCGAGCAGGCCGAGCGTGCACACGGACGCCAGTACGGCCGCGACCAGCCGGCCTCGCCGCCGGGGCCGGCGCATCCGGGGGTACGTCGTCCCCGTGATCCGGTATTTGCCGCCCATGCCGGGGGGAGTCAGCATGCTCATGAACGCAGCGTAGTGCGCCGGAGCGGTGATGCCTATCAGATGATCAGTCGAGGGCGCTCAGTGGAACCCGAAAGGGTCAATGGGTGGGCGCCACAGGGCCGATGGGACACTCGGCCGGCCCCCGCCGTCCAGCCCGCGCGGGCGCGCCGCCGCCGACCGCCCCGCCGTCAGTCGAGCTCAAGCACCCGCGCGTGCAGCACCTGGCGCTGCTGGAGCGCCGCCCGCACCGCGCGGTGCAGGCCGTCCTCCAGGTAGAGATCGCCCTGCCACTTCACGACGTGTGCGAAGAGGTCGCCGTAGAACGTCGAGTCCTCCGCCAACAGGGTCTCCAGGTCCAGCTGCTGCTTGGTGGTCACGAGCTGATCGAGGCGGACCGGGCGCGGCGCGACGTCCGCCCACTGCCGGGTGCTTTCCCGGCCGTGATCGGGGTACGGCCGGCCGTTTCCGATGCGCTTGAAGATCACACGGAAAGCCTACCGGCCCAGACGTTCCGGGCGCAGCCATGGCGCCGGAGTGCGACGCTGGAAAAGGCTCCGCAAACAAGGACAAATGCCTGCCTATCGGCAGCAGGCGCCGGGACGAAGGAACAGGGGGACCGGATGAGCGACAGCGACGCGGCCCCCGAGGCGCCCGCCGGGCTCCCCGACCCGGCCCGGAAGATCGCCGCCGGGTACGCCTTCTCGGGCCCCGCCCTCGACCTCGGCGCCCTCCTGTGGGACGGCGGCTGCCACCCGGACGCCCCGGTGCGCGTCCCCGTCTCGGTGCTCAACCGGCACGGCCTGGTCGCGGGCGCGACCGGCACCGGCAAGACCAAGACCCTCCAGCTGATCGCCGAACAGCTGTCGGCGCAGGGGGTGCCGGTGTTCCTCGCGGACATCAAGGGCGACCTGTCGGGCATCGCGCGCCCCGGCCAGGACGGCGACCGGGTACGGCAGCGGTCCCGCGAGGTCGGCCGGCGGTGGACGCCGGCGGGATTCCCCGCGGAGTTCTACGCGCTCGGCGGCCTCGGCCACGGCATCCCGGTGCGCGCCACGGTGACGAGTTTCGGCCCGGTGCTGCTGTCCAAGGTGCTCGGGCTCAACCGGACCCAGGAGCAGTCGCTCGGCCTGGTCTTCCACTACGCCGACACCAAGGGCCTGGAACTGGTCGACCTCAAGGACCTCCGGGCGGTCGTCGCCTTCCTCACCCCCGACGAGGGCAGACCCGAGCTGAAGGGGATCGGCGGCCTCTCCGCGGCCACCGCCGGGGTGATCCTGCGCTCGCTCACCGCCTTCGAGGCGCAGGGCATGGCGGACTTCTTCGGGGAACCGGAGTTCGACACGGCCGCCTTCCTGCGCACGGCGCACGACGACCGGGGCATCGTCTCGGTCCTCGAACTCCCCGCCGTACAGGACAGACCGCAGCTGTTCTCGACGTTCCTGATGTGGCTGCTGGCCGACCTCTTCCACGACCTGCCGGAGATCGGCGACGCGGACAAGCCCAGGCTGGTGTTCTTCTTCGACGAGGCGCATCTGCTGTTCGACGGCGCGTCCAAGGCGTTCCTGGACTCGATCACGCAGACCGTGCGGCTGATCCGCTCCAAGGGTGTCGGCGTCTTCTTCGTCACCCAGACCCCGAAGGACGTGCCCGCCGACGTCCTCGGCCAGCTCGGCAACCGCGTCCAGCACGCGCTGAGGGCCTTCACCCCGGACGACCAGAAGGCGCTGCGGGCGACCGTGCGGACCTTCCCGAGGTCGTCGTACGACCTGGAGGAGCTGCTGACCGGGCTCGGCACCGGCGAGGCGGTGGTCACCGTGCTCGGCGAGAACGGCGCCCCGACCCGGCTGTGCGCCCCGGAATCCCTGATGGGCCCGCTGGATCCGGCCGAACTGGACGACGCGGTACGGAACTCGCCGCTCCACGACCGTTATGCACAGGCTGTGGACCGCGAGTCGGCGTACGAGAGGCTGAGTGCCGCGCCGGTGGAGCGGCAGGCGCCCGAAGCGCCGCGGGAGCGCCCGGCGAGGGAGGAGCCCTCGCTGGTCGAACAGGTCGTCGGCAGCGGGATGTTCAAGTCCCTGGCCCGCTCGGTCGGCACCCAGCTGGGCCGGGAGATCACGCGTTCGCTGTTCGGGACGGCCCGCCGCGGGCGGTGATCCGGTTCAGACGGTCTGCGGCACCTGCCGCGCCCGGTGCCGGATGCGGAACGCGGTGATGATCTCGGTGATGCCCACCACGACCAGCCAGATGCCGCCGACGAGGGCCAGCACGGCGACCGAGTGGAAGGGCGAGTCGATCAGCACGATCCCGGCGACGAAGGTCAGGACGCCGAGCAGGATCTGCCAGCCGCGCGCGGGCATCCGGGGATCGGAGATCGCGGCCATGGTCTGGGTGACCCCGCGGATCAGCCAGCCGATGCCGATCCACAGCGCGAGCAGCAGGATCGACTGCATGGGCCCGCGGAAGCAGAGCAGACCGAGCAGGATCGACAGCGTGCCGCTGGTGAACGCCAGCACCCGCAGCGAGGTCGCCTGGTGCGTACCGAACGCGGCGATCAGCTGGAAGACACCGCTGACCAGGAGGTAGATGCCGAAGAGGACGCCGGCCACGGCCAGCGAGGGGCCCGGCCACACCAGGACCAGGATGCCGAGGACCAGCGAGGCGATCCCGGTGACCAGGACCACCTGCCAGGCGGCGCGGGCCAGCGCGTGCAGCGGCCCCTCGAAGGGCGGTTCGGGCTCGTGGCGCTCCCGGCGCCCCTGCGGTTCGTGCGGCGCGCCGGGCGGGTGTCCGCCGTGGACGCGCTGGTCGTCGTACTCACGGCCCCACTCCGGGCCCTGATGCGATGCCTCGGTCATGGTCCATGCTCGGAACGGTTCCGCGCGGTCCGCCACTCGGGTGGGCCACCAGGCGTACGCCCCCGCTCACTTCCGGGCCGCCTTCGCCGCCTTGGCCGCGGCCTTCATCTCCTGCTTGTGGGCGCGCACCCTGGTGAGCGAGTCCGGTCCCGTGATGTCGGCGACGGACCGGTAGGACCCCGGTTCGCCGTAGGCGCCGGCGGCCTCGCGCCAGCCCGTCGGCGCGACCCCGAGCTGCTTGCCCAGCAGCGCGAGGAAGATCTGCGCCTTCTGCCGGCCGAACCCGGGCAGGTCCTCCAGCCGCTTCAGCAACTCGGCCCCGCTCCCGACGCCCCTCCAGACGGCTTCGGCGTCCCCGTCGTAGTGCTCGACCAGGTACTGGCACAGCTGCTGGATCCGCTTCGCCATGGAGCCCGGATAGCGGTGCACGGCCGGCTTCTCGGAGAGGAGCGCGGCGAAGGCCTCCGGGTCCTGCGCGGCGATCTCGTGGGCGTCCAGGTCCTCGGCGCCGAGCCGGTCGGCGATGGTGCGGGGTCCCTTGAACGCCCACTCCATCGGGACCTGCTGGTCCAGCAGCATCCCGGTCAGCGCGGCGAGGGGCGAGCGCCCGAGCAGCGCGTCGGCCGCCGGGTCCTGGGCGAGGTGCAGGGTGACGTCCATGGGCCGATGATCCCGCGTCGCGTACGATTCCTCCATCAGAAGGAGATTTAGGTAAGGCTACCCTAAGATTTTGACCCGGACGTCCGCAACACCAAGGCCATCGCCCGCTTCGTCCGCGAGGGCTTCGTGCCCGGCGAGGCGGTGGTGCTCCCCGAGGTGGACCTCCCCGACGTCCGCCTTCCCGAGAAGCACGCCCGACTCGCCTTCCTGGACGTAGCTTTCGGAGGATGACGACTCCGCACGAGCTGATCGCCCACTACGGACTCGAACCGATCCCCCGCGAGGGCGGCCTGTTCCGGCGCACCTGGGCGGGGCCCGAGCGGGCGGACGGCCGCCCCGAGGGCTCCGCCATCGTGGCGCTGCTCACGGCGGACGACTACTCCGCCCTGCACCGCCTGCCCTACGCCGAGATCTGGCACTTCTACCTCGGCGACCCGCTGCACCTCCTGCTCCTCGCCCCCGACGGCACCACCCGCACCGCCGTCCTCGGCCCCGGCCTGCGCGCCGGGCAGCGGCTCCAGCTGACCGTCCCGGCCCGCACCTGGATGGGCGCGCGGGTGGCCCCGGGCGGCGCGTGGACGTTCTTCGGCTGCACGACGGCCCCCGGGTTCACCTACGAGGACTACGAACACGGGGACCCGGCGGACCTCACGGCGCGTTACCCCGCCGAGGCCGCCCGGATCAGGGAACTGTGCCGCCCATGAGCCTCCTCGACGGACAGACCGCCCTGGTGACCGGAGCGGGCGGCGGCATCGGCCGCGCCATCGCCCTGCGTTTCGCCGAGGAGGGCGCGGCGGTCGCCCTCCACTGCCGCACGGCGGTGGAGGAGGCGGGCGAGGTCGCCGACCGCATCCGGGGGTCGGGCGGCGAGGCGGTCGTCCTGCGCGCGGACCTGACGGACGAGGACGCCTGCCACCGCCTGGTCCACGAGACCCTCAAGTGGTCCGGCGGCCGGCTCACGGCGCTGGTCAACAACGCGGCCGTCCAGCCGGTCCAGCCCCTGCCCGGCATGACGGCCGCGGAGTGGCGTGCGGTGGTCGACACCGACCTGACCAGCGTCTTCGCGTGCACCCAGGCCGCCGCGGCCCATCTGCGGGCCCACGGTGGCGGCACCGTGACCCACATCGCCTCCATCGAGGCCGACCGGCCCGCCCCCGGTCACGCCCACTACGGCGCGGCCAAGGCGGGGGTCGTCATGCACGCCCGCGCGGCCGCCCTGGAGTACGGCCCCGACGGCATCCGCGTCAACACGGTCTCCCCGGGCCTGATCGACCGCGAGGGGCTCGCGCGGGCCTGGCCGGACGGCGTCCACCGCTGGCTCACCGCCGCGCCCACCGGCCGCCTGGGCCGCCCCGAGGACGTGGCCGACGCCTGCGTCTTCCTGGCCTCACCCCTCGCCTCCTGGATCACCGGCCACGACCTGGTGGTGGACGGCGGTGTCTCGGCGCGGCCCACCTGGTGAGCCGGGCGCCACCGGTCCGCCGCCCGCGACGGCTGTGCGTCAGGGTGTCGTCGGGCGCGGGTCGTCCGCCGGTCTGTCGTGTGCTGTGCCGGCGGACTCGGTGTGTGAGAGTGCGGCGAGGAGCCGCAGTTTCTCGTCGCTGTCGCTGTCCTTGTCGGGGTAGTAGACGACGAGGATGACGTCGTCGACGGGGAGTTTGTCGCGATGGAGGCGTAGTTCACCGACGAGGGGGTGGTGGACCGTGGTCGTGCCTCCGTCGAGACTGCGGACGTCGTGGCGGGCCCACAGGGTGCGGAACCGCTGACTGGACAGTGCGAGTTCTCCGACGAGCTCGACGAACCGGGGGTTGTCGGTGTCGTCCCCGATGGTGGCGCGAAGGGTGGCGACGAAATCGGCGGTGGCCTTCGTCCAGTCCTGGTGGAAGGCTCGTTCCTCGGGATCGAGGAGGAGGGAACGCAGCCGGTTCTGGCCGGGCCGCAGGCGGGGGGAGAGCGCGACGGCCATGGGGTTGGAGGCCAGGACGTCGAACGCGCGCCCTTCGACGAACGCGGGGATCTGAAGGTGCGCGAGCAGCTCGTGCACCCGCGCCGGTACGTGCTCGGGTCGCTTGCGGCGCGGCGCCCTGGGGCGGGCCGCCGCGAGGCCGAGCAGATAGGTCCGTTCGATGTCGTCGAGCCGCAGGACGCGCGCGAGTGATTCGAGGACCTGCGGTGAGGGGTTCTTGTCACGGCCCCGTTCCAGACGCAGGTAGTAGTCGGGACTGATTCCGGCGAGCAGGGCGACTTCCTCACGGCGCAGGCCGGGCACGCGGCGGTTGCCACCGGCCGGGAGTCCTGCCTGCGCCGGGGAGACCAGCTCACGCCGGGCCCGTAGGTAGCTGCCGAGCCGGTTGCCGGATTCCTCGTCCTTCATGTCGACACCGTAGTGCGGTGCGCGTGTCTCAGCGGGGGCCCTGGCAGGACCAGGGAAGACGGGGGCCCTGCCACGCCCGGCGGATGCCGTCGAGACTGCGACAGCACTGTTTGGAAGAGACAGAGAGCAATCACTGTCTGCGCCGCGGGTCTGCACGCCGACGGCGCCCTGGACTGAAGGGAAGACCCCCGTGGATCTCTCCAACCGCACCGTTCTCATCGTCGGCGGAACCTCGGGTATCGGGCGCGAGCTGGCCCGGCGGTTCGCCGCGGCAGGCAGCACCGTGGCCGTGGGTGGCCGCAGCCCGGACGCACTCTCGGAACTCGCCGAAGAAGGCTTCGGCACGATCGGCATCGACGTCACCGACAGTGCCTCCGTCGCGGCTGCCCGCGACGCCGCGCTCGCCCGGTACCCCGAGCTGGACACCGTGGTGACGATGTCGGGCGTCATGCTCCTGGAGGACCTGCGCGACGCCGCGCACTTCCGGGCGGCAGAAACGACGATCGACACCAACCTGCTCGGCACCATCCGGGTCATCGACGCCTTCACCCCGCACCTGGTCCAGCGGGGTGCCGGCACCTTCGTCACCGTCACCTCGGGCATCGCCTTCCTGCCCTTCCCGCCCATGCCCAGCTACGCCGCCTCCAAGGCCGCGGTGCACGCCTACTCCGAGGCGCTGCGCGCGCAACTCGACGGCACCGGTGTCGACGTCGTCGAGCTCGTCCCCCCGGCCGTCGCCACGGCAGGCCAGGAAAAGGTGAACCCGCACGCGCTGCCGCTCGACGACTTCGCCACCGAGGTCATGCACCTGCTCTCGCAGGACCCCACCCCCCACGAGATCCTCGTGAAGGGCGTCCTCATGCACCGCTGGGCCGAGCGCGACGGCACCTACGACGACCTCGTCGCACAGCGCTCCAAGGCCCTGGCCATGCTCCCCGGCCGCCAAGGCTGACGCCTCCCCCCGATCTCCTCGTCCCGGGCGTCGACGAAGGAGGCGGTCACGGCCGTGCCGGCGAGTCCTGGAACGGCATGACCACGTCCTCCTGCGCCTGGGCCGCGCCCGACAGCGGCGGATCTCGTAGGACACGGTGCTGCTCCAAACAGCCTGCAGGCATGGTCAGTCGGTCACGGTGAGGACGACCTTGCCGCGGGTGCGGCCGGCCTGGACGCGGGCGTGGGCCGTGCCGACCTGTTCCAGCGGGAAGGTCTCCTCCACCTCGACGGCGACCTCACCGCTGTCGATCAGGCCCGCGATCGTGGTCAGCGCGGGACCGTCCGGCTCGACCAGGTACGCAGTGAGGCGCACACCGGCCGCCTCGGCCGCCCGGGCCAGGTCCGGGGAGACACCGGACGGTACGGCGACCAGCAGGCCGCCCGGGCGCAGGACCTTCAGCGAGCGGGTGCTGGTCCGGTCGTGCGCGTCGCCCACCAGGTCGATGACGACGTCGATGTCCTCGACGACGTCCTCGAAGCGGGTGGTGGTGTAGTCGATGGTCTCGTCGGCCCCGAGTTCCTTGAGCCAGGGATGGCGTGCGGCGCTGGCGGTGGCGATCACGTGGGCGCCCAGGTGCCGGGCGAACTGGACCGCGAAGTGGCCCACTCCACCGGCGGCGGCCGTGATCGCACCCGGTTCCGCAGGACACCGACCGTTCCACCTCGGCGACCCGGCAGTGGGCGCTGGACCGGCTGGCCGAGCCGATCACGCTGGAGGACATGGCCCGGCACGCGCACATGAGCGTGCGCACCTTCACCCGGCGGTTCCGCAGCGAGGTGGGCAGCAGCCCACTGAAGTGGCTGGCGCAGCGGCGGCTGGCCCACGCACGCCTGCTGCTGGAGTCCACCGACCTGACCGTCGCACGGATCGCCACCGCCTGCGGCTTCGGCGACCCCGTCGCCCTGCGCAAGCACTTCCACACGTACCTGGGCCTGTCACCACTGGCCTACCGGCGCGCCCACAGCGCACCGGAGCCGACGACGGCACGGTGACCGCCCGGCCGACGGCGGCTGCCGGCCGAGGCCCGGGCCGGCAGGCTGTACGGCGCCGGCACAACGAACGACGAAGGGCCCGACCGCATCACGGTCGGGCCCTTCTTCTGCCTCGCGGCAGGTGCGGAGGATACGAGAGGGGTGCGGGCGGGGGGTCGGTCAGGTCGGGGAAGCGCCGAGGAATCTCAGGACGGCGAGAACGCGCCGGTGGTCGGCGTCGGCTGCGGGCAGGTCGAGTCACTTCGTCGCGCCCGGCCGCGGGACCACCCCCACCGCCCGGTCATGGTGCGCCTGCGGACACGACCGGTTCGCCAGCGGGCAACGACGCGTCCTCGCGCTGATCGCCGATCACACCGCACACCGCACACCGCACACCAAGATCGCCGATGTCCTCTGGGGACCCCCGGGACAACGTCGAAGGGCCCCCTGTTTCCAGGGGGCCCTTCGACATCGTGCCCGGTGAGGCACTGGCGGAGGATACGAGATTCGAACTCGTGAGGGGTTGCCCCCAACACGCTTTCCAAGCGTGCGCCCTAGGCCTCTAGGCGAATCCTCCGGTCGGAACATTACATGACCGAGGAGGGTGCTCGCGAACTCGTTCCCGCAGGCCCGGATCGGGTACTCTCTGCGTAGCCCCTCACGCGGCGCTATCTGACTGAACTCCCCCAGGGCCGGAAGGCAG
Organism: Streptomyces sp. NPDC001056; assembly: GCF_053598955.1. Taxonomy (NCBI): domain Bacteria; kingdom Bacillati; phylum Actinomycetota; class Actinomycetes; order Kitasatosporales; family Streptomycetaceae; genus Streptomyces; species Streptomyces sp. NPDC001056. Next base: position 490,132 of record NZ_JBSFLI010000001.1, read on the forward strand.
CAAGGGTAGGTCGGCTCTGGCGGGTGCGTGGGGGGCGTCTGCGTTGCCGGAGGCCGCGGCGGGGCCGGTTGTCGGTGTGCGCCTATAACCTCGTAAGCGTGTCGTCTCTCGCGCTGTACCGCCGCTACCGTCCCGAGACCTTCGCCGAGGTCATCGGGCAGGAGCATGTCACCGACCCGCTGCAGCAGGCGCTGCGGAACAACCGGGTCAATCACGCGTACCTGTTCAGCGGGCCGCGTGGCTGCGGGAAGACGACCAGCGCGCGCATCCTCGCCCGCTGCCTCAACTGTGAGCAAGGTCCCACCCCGACCCCGTGCGGCGAGTGCCAGTCCTGCCGCGACCTCGCGCGGGGCGGGCCGGGTTCGATCGACGTCATCGAGATCGACGCGGCGTCCCACGGTGGCGTGGACGACGCCCGTGAACTGCGCGAGAAGGCCTTCTTCGGCCCCGCGGGCAGCCGGTACAAGATCTACATCATCGACGAGGCCCACATGGTCACGTCGGCGGGCTTCAACGCCCTGCTGAAGGTCGTCGAGGAACCGCCCGAGCACCTCAAGTTCATCTTCGCCACGACCGAGCCCGAGAAGGTCATCGGCACCATCCGTTCGCGGACCCACCACTACCCCTTCCGGCTCGTGCCGCCCGGCACCCTGCGGGACTACCTCGCCGAGGTGTGCCAGAAGGAGGACATCCCGGTCGAGGACGGCGTGCTCCCGCTCGTCGTGCGCGCGGGCGCCGGTTCCGTCCGTGACTCCATGTCCGTGATGGACCAACTCCTCGCGGGCGCGGGCGCGGACGGTGTGACGTACGCCATGGCCACCGCCCTCCTCGGCTACACCGACGGCTCCCTCCTCGACTCCGTCGTCGAGGCCTTCGCCACCGGTGACGGCGCCGCCGCCTTCGAGGTCGTCGACCGCGTCATCGAGGGCGGCAACGACCCCCGCCGCTTCGTCGCCGACCTGCTCGAACGGCTCCGCGACCTGGTGATCCTCGCCGCCGTCCCCGACGCCGTCGACAAGGGGCTCATCGACGCCCCCGCCGACGTCCTGGAGCGCATGCAGGCCCAGGCCTCGACCTTCGGCGCCGCCGAGCTGAGCCGCGCCGCCGACCTCGTCAACGAGGGCCTCACCGAGATGCGCGGCGCCACCTCGCCCCGCCTCCAGCTCGAACTCATCTGCGCCCGCGTCCTGCTCCCCGCCGCCTACGGCGACGAGCGCTCCGTGATGGCCCGCCTCGACCGCATCGAGCGCGGCGTCAACTTCGGCGCGGGCGCCGGCGCCCCCGCCATGGGGTACGTCCCGGGACCGGAGGCCCACGGCGGCGCCCCGGCCGCGATGATGCCGCCCGGCGGCGGTCCCGCGGCGGCACGGGCGGCCGTACGGGTGCCGGGCGGGGCGAGCGGCGGCGGTCCCGGTGGTGCCCCGGGTGCCGGTCCGGGTGTCGGCGGTGCTCCGGGTGCCGGTGGTGCGGCTCCGGCCGCGCCCGCGCCTGCGGTCGCCCCTGCGCCTGCTCCCGCGCCTGCGGTCGCCCCTGCTCCCGCGCCTGCCGTTCCGGTGGAGCCGCCCGCCGCCGCTCCCGCCGAGCCTCCGGCTCCCGCGGCCCCCACCGCCCCCGGCGCCTGGCCCACCGCCGCCCCCGCCGGAAGCGGACGGCGCCCCGGTGGCTGGCCCACGGCCGCCGCGCCGGGCGGCCCGCAGGGCCAGGCCCCCTCGGCCGGCGCCCAGCCGACGGCCCAGCCCGCCCCCGCGGCCGCGCCCTCGGCCCCCCAGCCCGCCGCGACCGCCCCCGCCGGCGGGCTCGACCCCCGCATGCTCTGGCCGAACATCCTGGAGGCGGTCAAGAACCGCCGGCGCTTCACCTGGATCCTGCTCAGCCAGAACGCCCAGGTCACCGGCTTCGACGGCACCACCCTCCAGCTCGGCTTCGTGAACGCCGGAGCCCGTGACAACTTCGCGAGCAGCGGCAGCGAGGACGTGCTGCGGGCCGCGCTGGCCGAGCAGTTCAACGTGCAGTGGAAGATCGAGGCGCTGGTCGACCCGTCCGGCGGCGGCTCCGCGCCCCCCGCCCAGGGCGGCGGTTCCCCCGGCTTCGGCGGGGGCGGTGGCCACGGCGGCGCGGGTGCCCCGGGCGGCGGTCACGGCAACGTCGGCGCGTCCGGCGGCGGTGGCTACGGCGCACCCGCCGCCCGCCCCGGCGCGCCCTCCCGGCCCGCCCCGCAGATGCCCGCCCCGGGCGGCTCGGCGCCGTCGGCACCCCCGGTGTCCGCCGCGCCCCGGCCCACCGCGGCCCCCGAGCCGCCCCCCGTCTCCATCGAGGACGACATCCCCGAGGACGACGACCCCGACCTGGACGAGTCGGCCCTGTCCGGCCACGACCTGATCGTGCGGGAACTGGGCGCCACGGTGGTCGAGGAGTTCATCAACGAGTGAGGCCCGCGCGGCGCGCGGCAAGGGGGCCCGCTGAGGCTGCCCACTGAGGCCCCCCGTGGCTCCTGAGGCCGACGGCGCCGACGGCTCCCCGGGCACGCGCGGGACCCCTCGTACCGAGCCCGGACCTCACCGGAAGCCCGGCCCTTGGAGGAACATACGACTTCCCCGGGCCCCGGCCTTCGGCAACCTTGCCATTAGGCTGGCCCCCGTGAACGTCCTCGTCATCGGCAGCGGCGCCCGCGAACACGCCCTGTGCCGCTCCCTGTCCCTCGATCCCGACGTCACCGCGCTGCACTGCGCCCCCGGCAACGCCGGCATCGCCGAGGTCGCCGAGCTGCACCAGGTCGACGCGCTCGACGGTGCCGCGGTGACCGCGCTGGCGAACCGGCTCGGCGCCGAACTGGTCGTCGTCGGCCCGGAGGCCCCGCTGGTCGCCGGTGTGGCCGACGCCGTGCGCGCGGCGGGCATCGCGGTGTTCGGCCCGTCCGGCGAGGCCGCCCGGCTGGAGGGGTCCAAGGCCTTCGCCAAGGACGTCATGGCCTCGGCCGGGGTGCCGACCGCCCGGTCGTACGTCTGCACCACCGCCGAGGAGACCGCCAGGGCCCTCGACGCCTTCGGTGCCCCCTACGTCGTCAAGGACGACGGACTCGCCGCCGGCAAGGGCGTCGTCGTCACCTCCGACCTGGACGCCGCCAAGGCGCACGCGGCCGCCTGCGAGCGCGTGGTGATCGAGGAGTTCCTCGACGGTCCCGAGGTGTCCCTGTTCGCGGTCACCGACGGCGAGACCGTCGTACCGCTCCAGCCCGCACAGGACTTCAAGCGCGCCCTGGACGGCGACGAGGGCCCCAACACCGGTGGCATGGGCGCCTATTCGCCGCTGCCGTGGGCCGACCCGAAGCTGGTCGACGAGGTGCTGCGCACGGTGCTGCAGCCGACGGTGGACGAACTGCGGCGGCGCGGCACGCCGTTCTCCGGGCTGCTCTACGCCGGTCTGGCGATCACCAGCCGCGGGGTCCGGGTCATCGAGTTCAACGCCCGCTTCGGCGACCCCGAGACCCAGGTCGTGCTGGCCCGCCTGAAGACCCCGCTGGCCGGGCTGCTGATGGCCGCCGCCACCGGCAACCTCGCGGACCTGCCGCCGCTGCGCTGGAGCGAGGACGCGGCCGTCACCGTCGTCATCGCCTCCCACAACTACCCCGGCACCCCGCGCACCGGCGACCCGATCACCGGTCTGGACGAGGTCGCAGCCGAGGACGCCCCGCACGCCTACGTCCTGCACGCGGGCACCCGGCAGGACGGCGACGCGGTCGTCAGCGCGGGTGGGCGGGTCCTGTCCGTCACCGCGACCGGCAAGGACCTGACCGAGGCGCGCGAGCGGGCGTACCGGGCGGTGGACCGGATCGGGCTCGACGGCTCGCAGCACCGCACGGACATCGCGGCGAAGGCGGCGGCCGAGGCGCTCTGAGCCCCGCCGAGCCCCCCCGCACGCCTCCCAGCTCCCGTTTCAACCCCTCAGGCCCCGGATCCGGAATCCGGGGCCTGATCTTTGCTGTCTGTCACCCAGCTCTGACCAAAGCCATTCCATCGAGTGAGCAATCGCCCATCCGGCTGACGTGGGCCGGGGCCGCAACTAGGGTGCCGCGCAAGCGTTCCGGCACCTGGCCCACCGGCATTGCGCACTTGGCCCACCGGCATTGCGTTGTCAGTGACGGATGCCACAGTGGGGGAGTGAGCAGCACCAGGACAGCACGGCATCGGCAGGGGAGGGGGTGAGGTCGGCACGTGACCGGAATCGGTGTGGAAGCGGGCGCGCAGGCCGCGCGCTCCCGGGCCCTCGCGGTGTTGCGGGTCCGGGGCCGGGCCCTGGGCGTGGCCGTGCTGCCCGCAGCCGCCGAGGTGATCCTGCTGGCCGGCGGGGCCACCGGGCATCTGGTCGGTCCCGGTTGGGACGCCGCCCGCTGGGCCGTGGGTGTCCTCGCGGTCCTCGTCCTGCTGGCCACCGCCGGCATCGCCCTGGTCGTCTCCCGGGCCCGCCCCGCCATGAGCCCCACGGTGCCGGTCGCGGAGGAGTCCGCCCCGGACCTGTACCGGATGGTGCGCGACCTCGCCGACCGGCTGGACGTCCCGGCGCCCTCCGCCATAGCCCTCACCCCGGACTGCGACAGCTGGCTGGAGGACCGTGCCCACGCGGCCCACGGCCCGCCCGCCCGGCAGGCGGTCGGCGAGGCGGACGTACCGGGGGAGGGGCGCCGCTCCCCCCGCCGGGTCCCGGTCGCGCCGGTCCTCGTCATCGGCTCCCCTTTCCTGTGGTGGATGCGGGTCGGCGAGCTGCGCGCCGTCATCGCCCCGGTCGTCGCGGGTACGGGCCCCTCGGCGCACCCCGACATAGCCGCCGCCCGCCGTTTCGTGCGCGGCCTCGACGCCACGGTGGCCATAGCCGCCACGCCGAGGCGGGGCCCGCTGGCCCGCGGGGCGTGCGCGGTCCTCGGCCGGGTCGCCCGGCTGCTGCTGGGCGCCTGCGGTGAGCACGCCACGCAGATGGAGCGCGGGGTCGCCGCGGCGGCCGCCGAGCGCGCGCAGACGGTGGACTACGGCCTGCGGATCGTCGCCCAGGAACAGGTCGGCCTCGCCTACGCGGGCTGGGACCGGCTGCTGACCCGCGTGGCACTGCCCGCCTGGCGCATGGGCCGCTGGCCCTCCCGCCTGGACGCGGGCGTGGTGGCGGCGCTCACCGAGCTGTCCCGGCGCGACCGGCTCGCGGAGGGCTTCGCCTCCCGCCTCGGGGAGCGGCCCGCCTGCGATCTGCTGGAGGAGCCCGGCACCGTGGACGAGGCCACCTCGCTGCTCGCCGCGCGCCTCTTCCACGGCGGCCCCACCGGGGCCGGGTCCGACTGGGCGCCGGTGGACTGGCAGTCGTACCCGGAGGAGGTCGTGGACCGCACCTGGCGCGCCGACGCGGCCCGGCTGCACCGCGTCCTGGACTCCCTCGGCACCCGCCCCGCCCGGCACACGGCCGCACCCACCCTGGCCCGCGTCCTGGACCACCTCGCCGAGCCCGCGGGACCCGCGCCTGCCCCGGCGCACGCGGCCCCGGACACCGGCCCGGTCCTCGCGCAGGACGACGAGGACGACGAGGACGACCCCGGCACCGAGCGCAGCACGCTCCTCGCCGCCGGCCTCAGCGCCGAGGTGGCCCGGGAGGAGAACGCCGTGCCCCACGGCGCCACCGCGGCCGGCCAGAGCCCGCCCAGCACCCTCCGGGACGGCGGTGCCCTGCCTCTCGTCCCTCTCCAGCCCCCGCGCACCGCCCGCGAACTCCTGACCGACCACGTCACGGCGATGGTGTGCTGCGCGGCCGTCGACACCGCGGGCGCGGCCCCCGCCCTGGACTGGCTGGACGGCCCGTCCCTGCTGCTGCACGGCGAGCGCGCGGCCGACCTGACCCCCAGGGTGCTGAGCCTGATCGAGGAGGGGGACCCCGGTCCGCTCCGCGACTGGCTGGCCGCCGCGGGCATACGCCCCGAGAAGCCGATACGCCTCGTCTAGAAGGCGATCACGGAGAAGGCGATCACGCCTCGTTCAACGGGAGCCCCAGCTTCCACTTCAGGTCAATTCGCAACGAATAGTGACCGATCCCGTGCTTTATGTGATGTGCTGGAACCACCACGCACCTGGCAAAGGCATGCGACATACGACAGCACGGCCGAGCACCGCGAGCACCACCCACCATGAGGACACGGGGGCTCGGGGAGGGGAGCGACCATGGCCTCGGACCACATCCGCCGCTGGGAGTCCGGAGCACTCGCGCACGCCGTCACGGATCCCTTCGGCCTGGGCCCGGTGCCCTGGCTGCGCGGCAGCGAGACCTACTTCGACGACACCGGCCATGTCGTGCCCTGGTACGTCGACGCCGTCCCCCAGCAGCACACCCGGGGAGACGCGCGCATCCCCGCGCCGCGCACCTCCCCCGGCGGCCCCCGCTCGGCCGACGACGTGCACCGCCAGATCAAGGGCTTCACCGCCACCGGCGCGGTCGCGCCCGGCGAGGCGATCGACTTCCACATCACGGTCGACCCGCCGCAGGAGTTCTCCGTCGACATCTACCGGATCGGCCACTACGCGGGCGACGGCGCCGCCAAGATCACCACCAGCCCCCGCCTGTCCGGGATCGTGCAGCCCCCGCCGCTGGCCGCCGACCGCACGGTCTCCTGCCATCACTGGTGGCTGTCCTGGCGCCTCCAGGTGCCTTCCCACTGGAGCATCGGCGCCTACGTGGCCGTGCTGACCACCGCCGACGGCTACCGCTCCCACGTGCCGTTCACGGTCCGCGACGACCGCCCGGCCGATCTGCTCCTGCTGCTGCCCGACGTGACGTGGCAGGCGTACAACCTGTACCCGGAGGACGGGCACACCGGCGCCAGCCTCTACCACGCCTGGGACGACCGGGGCGCGCTGCTCGGCGAGGCCGACGCGGCCACGACGGTCTCCTTCGACCGGCCGTACGCGGGCGCGGGCCTGCCGCTGCACGTCGGGCACGCCTACGACGTCATCCGCTGGGCCGAGCGCTACGGCTACGACCTCGCCTACGCCGATGCCCGCGATCTGCACGCCGGCCGGGTGGACCCCACCCGCTACCGGGGCCTGATCTTCCCCGGCCACGACGAGTACTGGACGCTGCCCATGCGCCGCGCGGCCGAGCGGGCCCGCGACCACGGCACCTCGCTGGTCTTCCTCTCCGCCAACTCCATGTACTGGCAGGTCGAGTTGGGGCCCTCGCCGTCCGGGACGCCGGACCGGCTGCTGACCTGCCGCAAACGCAAGGGGCCGGGCAAGCCGGTGCTGTGGCGGGAGATCGACCGGCCCGAACAGGAGCTGATCGGCATCCAGTACGCGGGCCGGGTGCCCGAACCGCACCCGCTGATCGTGCGCAACGCGGGCCACTGGCTGTGGGAGGCCACCGGCGCGCACGAGGGCGACGAGATCCCGGGCCTGGTCGCGGGCGAGGCCGACCGGTACTTCCCGCGCACCCCGCTGCCCGCCCACGACGAGCGCATCCTGCTCGCCCACTCCCCGTACCGCGACACGACCGGCGCCCCGCGCCACCAGGAGACCTCGCTGTACCGCGCCCCGTCCGGCGCCTGGGTGTTCGCCTCCGGCACCTTCGCCTGGTCCCCGGCCCTCGACCGCCCCGGCCATGTGGACGCCCGCATCCAGCGCGCCACGGCCAACCTCCTGGACCGCATCTGCAAACGCGACTGAGCCGGAAGCGGGGCCGATCGACCCCTGGCCGAAACCGATCACTCCGCATAAGGGAGAATCGAGGCACTTGGACAGAACCACGGGGAGGAACCGTGTCCGGATTCGTAGAAAAGCCCGAGCCGATCGAGGTTCCGGGCCTGGTGCACCTGCACACCGGAAAGGTGCGCGACCTGTACCGGAACGAGGCGGGCGACCTCGTGATGGTCGCCAGCGACCGTATGTCCGCCTATGACTGGGTGCTGCGCTCGGAAATCCCCGACAAGGGCCGCATCCTCACCCAGCTTTCCCTGTGGTGGTTCGATCAGTTGCGCGACCTGTCACCCCATCACGTGATTTCCGACGAGGTGCCCAAGGGCGCCCCCGCCGACTGGGCCGGCCGGACCCTGATCTGCAAATCGCTGAAGATGGTCCCGGTCGAGTGCGTGGCCCGCGGCTATCTCACCGGCTCGGGCCTGGCGGAGTACGTCGAGTCCCGGACCGTGTGCGGCCTCGCCCTCCCCGAGGGCCTCGTCGACGGCTCCGAGTTGCCCGCCCCGATCTTCACCCCGGCCACCAAGGCCGAGGTCGGCGAGCACGACGAGAACGTCTCCTACGAGGAGGTCGCCCGCCAGGTCGGCGCCGAGACCGCCGCCCAGCTGCGCCAGGCCACGCTCGCCGTCTACGCCCGCGCCCGGGACATCGCGCGCGACCGGGGCATCATCCTGGCCGACACCAAGTTCGAGTTCGGTTTCGACGGCGACACCCTCGTCCTCGCGGACGAGGTCCTCACCCCGGACTCCTCGCGCTTCTGGCCGGCCGACCAGTGGCAGCCGGGCCGTGCCCAGCCGTCGTACGACAAGCAGTTCGTGCGCGACTGGCTGACCTCCGCCGAATCCGGCTGGGACCGGCGCAGCGAGCAGCCCCCGCCCCCGCTGCCCCAGCAGGTCATCGACGCCACCCGCGCCAAGTACGTGGAGGCCTACGAGCGCCTGACCGGCACCAGCTGGTCCTGACCGCACGAAGAAGACCCCGGTCCAGTGGACCGGGGTCTTTTCTCGGAGCGGACGACGAGGCTCGAACTCGCGACCTCAACCTTGGCAAGGTTGCGCTCTACCAACTGAGCTACGTCCGCAGTGCGCCTTGGCGCAGGAGCAACTATACCCAACCTCGCACGTGCGCGGGACACACTTCCGCGGGCCGCTCCCCGGGCCGGGGAAGCGCGGCGGTCCCCACGGCCGGCGTCCCGCCACCCCCGCGAGGCCGGGGCAAGCCTTCCCGGACGCCAACTCCCGCCGACCGCAGGGGTTTCCGGTGTGCCGGCCGACGTGTTCCCGACGCGCCGCCGGGCGCCGACGGACCTGGATGCCCGCCCGCGCCTCCCCGCGAGGACCGGCCGCGGGCGGCCGACGGTGTGGCCGCCTTCACACCGCGCGCGCTTCACGCCCGGCCCGCGGCTTCGCCGCGCGGCATGAATACCGGAGCAGTGGCATGAATACCGGAGCACTTGACGAGAGCACGAAAAAACCCCGATCACGAAGATCGGGGTTTTCCCTTGGAGCGGACGACGAGGCTCGAACTCGCGACCTCAACCTTGGCAAGGTTGCGCTCTACCAACTGAGCTACGTCCGCACTGCTCCCGACCGGCTCCCACCGATCGGTGCGAGCACCAGCCTACCTGATCCACAGGAGTGGTCGGGACGACCGGTGCCAGAGCGGGTGACAGGAATCGCACACTGCGCCTTCCCCCTGGAAGGGGGATGTTCTACTACTGAACTACACCCGCGTGATCCTCGGGGTTTCGGCCTTTCGGCCTCGCCCCTCGGCGTGTCCCAGACATTAGCTGATCAACAGGGGGGTAGCGCAAGTCGGTTCCCCCGGCAGCCGTCCACGCGCCCCCGGACGGACCAGCGCACGGTCTCCAGGGCCCGTCGGCGAGCCCTGGAGCCTTGCCCGTCCGGGGCGGGGCCGGACGCCTCACTGCGCGGCGCTGAACGCCTCGTAGACCTTCTTGGGGATGCGGCCCCGCGCGGGCACGTCCATCTTGTTGGCCTGGGCCCAGGCGCGCACGGCCGCCGGGTCGGGGGCCACCTCGGTCTGCTTGTACGCCTTGCCGGAGCGCGACCGCTTGCGGCCGGCCTCGACGTAGGGCGCGAGCGCCTTGCGCAGTTTCTTGGCGTTGGTTTCGTTCAGGTCGATCTCGTACGACTTGCCGTCGAGTCCGAAGGCGATCGTTTCCGCCGCTTCCGAGCCGTCGATGTCGTCAAAGAGAGTGACCACGACCTTTTGCGCCACGAATATCGGTCCCTTCGTGCGGCACGTCGATACAGCTCACCGCGTTGACGTGCCGAGTATCGGCTATTGCCAATTCATTTGTACAGTGCCCGGCAATGCAAAGTGAAGCCCGACTAAATCCGTCCGCGTGTCCGAACGCAATAGGGGTTGCGGGCGGCCTGTCGAACTTTCCCAGAACTTTTCACGACGGTAGGGCTCCGACACCCGATCGTGATGCGCCTCACGTAGATTCCTCCAACTCTACTCGCGTAGAAATTTTGTGCGGGTAGTCTGAAGGAACCTGCTCAGCACCACACACCGGGAGTGCCAGTGGCACGCGTCGTAGTCGACGTCATGCTCAAGCCGGAGATCCTCGACCCCCAGGGCCAGGCGGTCCAGCGTGCGCTGCCGCGCCTGGGTTTCGAAGGGATCTCGGACGTCCGCCAGGGAAAGCGTTTCGAACTGGAAGTTGACGGGCCGGTCGACGAGGCCGCCCTCGCCCGCATCCATGATCTCGCGGAATCCTTCCTTGCCAACACCGTGATCGAGGACTTCACCGTCAAGGTGGAAGAGGGCGCGGAAGTCGAGGAGGCGGCCAAGTGACCGCTCGTATTGGCGTCGTCACTTTCCCCGGAAGCCTGGACGACCGGGACACCCAGCGCGCGATCCGCCTCGCGGGTGCCGAACCGGTCGCCCTCTGGCACAAGGACAAGGACCTCAAGCAGGTCGACGCCGTGGTCCTGCCCGGCGGTTTCTCCTACGGCGACTATCTGCGCGCCGGCGCCATCTCCCGCTTCTCGCCGGTCATGGACACGGTCATCGAGCAGGCGAAGGCCGGTCTCCCGGTCCTCGGCATCTGCAACGGCTTCCAGGTCCTCACCGAGGCCCACCTCCTCCCGGGCGCGATGCTCGGCAACGACCACCTCCACTTCATCTGCCGCGACCAGAAGCTGCGGGTGGAGAACGCGGAGACGGCCTGGACCGGCGACTACCGCCGGGGCCAGGAGATCCACATCCCGCTGAAGAACATGGACGGCCGGTACGTCGCCGACCCGTACACGCTCGACAAGCTGGAGGCGGAGGGCCGCGTGGTCTTCCGCTACGTCGACTTCAACCCGAACGGCTCGCTCAACGACATCGCCGGGGTCACCAACGAGGCCGGCAACGTGGTCGGTCTGATGCCGCACCCCGAGCACGCCGTCGAGCCGCTGATCGGTTCGGGCCGTACCGACGGCCTCCCCTTCTTCACCTCGATCCTCAAGAAGCTGGTCAACGCATGAGCCGGACGCCTCTGGACACGGTCGAGCACGCGGCCGCGACCCCCGACGTCGAGCTGCCCTGGGCCGAACTCGGCCTGAAGAAGGACGAGTACGAGCGGGTGGTGCAGATCCTCGGCCGCCGCCCGACCGGCGCGGAACTCGCCATGTACTCGGTCATGTGGTCCGAGCACTGCTCGTACAAGTCCTCCAAGGTCCACCTGCGCCAGTTCGGCGAGAAGGCGCCCGAGTCGGACGCGCTGCTCGTCGGCATCGGCGAGAACGCGGGCGTGGTGGACGTCGGCCAGGGTTACGCCGTCACCTTCAAGGTCGAGTCGCACAACCACCCCTCGTACGTGGAGCCCTACCAGGGCGCGGCCACGGGCGTCGGCGGCATCGTCCGCGACATCATCGCGATGGGCGCCCGCCCGGTCGCCGTGGTCGACCCGCTGCGCTTCGGCGCCGCCGACCACCCCGACACCAAGCGCGTCCTGCCGGGCGTGGTCGCGGGCATCGGCGGCTACGGCAACTGCCTGGGCCTGCCCAACATCGGCGGCGAGGTCGTCTTCGACGCCTGCTACCAGGGCAATCCGCTGGTCAACGCCGGTGCCATCGGTGTGATGCGGCACGAGGACATCCATCTCGCCAAGGCCTCCGGCGCGGGCAACCAGGTCATCCTGTACGGCGCCCGGACCGGCGGCGACGGCATCGGCGGCGCGTCGATCCTGGCGTCCGAGACCTTCGACGACGCGAAGCCCTCGAAGCGCCCCGCCGTCCAGGTCGGCGACCCCTTCCAGGAGAAGCTCCTCATCGAGTGCACCCTGGAGGCGTTCCGGGAGAAGCTGGTCGTCGGCATCCAGGACCTGGGCGCGGCCGGCCTCTCCTGCGCGACCAGCGAGCTGGCCTCCAACGGTTCCGGCGGCATGCGCGTGACCCTGGACGACGTACCGCTGCGCGACTCGACTCTGTCTCCCGAGGAGATCCTCATGAGCGAGTCGCAGGAGCGGATGTGCGCGGTCGTGGAGCCGGAGAAGGTCGAGCGCTTCCTCCAGATCTGCGAGAAGTGGGACGTCATCGCCACGGTCATCGGCGAGGTGACCGACGGCGACCGTCTGGAGATCTTCTGGCACGGCGGGAAGATCGTGGACGTCGACCCGCGCACGGTCGCGCACGACGGCCCGGTCTACGAGCGCCCGTACGCGCGCCCCTCCTGGCAGGACGAGCTCCAGGCGGACGACGCGAACAAGCTGCCGCGTCCGGCGACGTCCGAGGAGCTGAAGGACCAGGTCCTCAGGCTCGTCGGGTCCCCGAACCAGGCGTCCAAGAAGTGGATCACGCAGCAGTACGACCACTTCGTGCAGGGCAACACGGTGCTGGCGCAGCCCGAGGACTCGGGCATGATCCGCGTGGACGAGGAGACCGGCCTCGGCGTCGCCATCGCGACGGACGGCAACGGCCGCTACGCCAAGCTGGACCCGTACACCGGCGCCCAACTGGCCCTCGCCGAGGCGTACCGGAACGTGGCCACGACGGGCGCGAAGCCGCTGGCCGTCCCGGACTGCCTGAACTTCGGTTCGCCCGAGGACCCGGCGGTCATGTGGCAGTTCGCGGAGGCGGTACGCGGCCTCGCGGACGGCTGCCTGCAGCTCGGCACGCCGGTCACCGGCGGCAACGTCTCCCTCTACAACCAGACGGGCGAGGCGGCGATCCACCCGACCCCGGTCGTGGCCGTGCTCGGTGTGATCGACGACGTCGCCCGCCGCACCCCGGTCGCCTTCCAGGAGGAGGGCCAGCTGCTCTACCTCCTCGGCGACACCCGCGAGGAGTTCGGCGGCTCGGCCTGGTCCCAGGTGATCCACGACCACCTGGGCGGCATGCCTCCGGCGGTCGACCTGGAGCGCGAGCGCCTGCTGGCCGAGATCCTGATCTCCGCTTCCCGCGACGGCATGATCGACTCCGCGCACGACCTCTCCGACGGCGGTCTGATCCAGGCCGTGGTCGAGTCGGCCCTGCTGGGCGACAAGGGTGCCCGCCTCGTCGTCCCCGACGGCCTGGACGCCTTCACCTTCCTCCTCTCCGAATCCGCGGGCCGCGCCCTGGTGGCCGTGCCCCGCTCGGAGGAGGTCCGCTTCAACGACATGTGCGGCGCGCGCGGCCTCCCGGCCACCCGCATCGGCGTCGTGGACGGCGACTCGGTGGAGATCCAGGGCGAGTTCGCCCTCCCCCTCGCCACCCTGCGCGAGGCCCACGAGGGCACGATCCCCTCGCTGCTGGCGTAGGCACGGCGGCACCCCGAGGCCCCGTCCGTCGCGTCGCGACGGACGGGGCCTCGGGGCCGCGCCGGCATCGGAGCGTCCACCCGGCGTTCCCGCGCGGCGCGACCGCGGGCCGAAATGCGTCGGCGAAGGGGACCGCGCCGCATAGGCTCGCCCCATGCCCCCCGCCAAGAAGCGTGCCCGTGCGTATGACCCCGTCCGGATCCGTGCCGCGGTCCTCGACCAGCTGGGTGTGGTGCGGGATGCCGTACGCACGCTCGGCGAGGAGCAGTTGGCGGGACCCACCCGGCTCGGGGACTGGGCCGTGCGGGAGCTGGTGGTGCACATCGGGATGGCGGTGACCGCCGTGCGCCGGGCGGTGGATCAGCCCGCGCCGGGCAAGGCGGATGCCGTGTTGCTCGACTGGCCGTTCGCGACCTCCGCCAACTCCGCGGTCATCGACGCGTTCACCAGGGAACTCACCGCCGAACATCCCGACCTGGACGCCTACCTGGCGGACGTCGACGCCTCCCTGCGCGGCCTTCTCGCCGAGCACCCCGGCGACCGGCTGCTGCGGACCAACGTCGGCGCCCTCTCCCTGGACGACTACCTCGTCACCCGCGCCGTCGAACTCGTCGTGCACACCGATGACCTCAACGCCGCCGTACCGGGGCTCGACGTGTCGTACGACCGGCAGGCGCTCGCCGCCACGACCCGGCTGCTCGCCGACGCGCTCGCGGTGAAGGCGCCCGGGGGGTCCACGGAGGTGCGTGTGCCGCCGTACGCCGTGGTGCAGTGCGTCGAGGGGCCCCGGCACACCCGGGGCACCCCGCCCAACGTGGTGGAGACCGATCCGCTGACCTGGGTCCGCCTCGCCACCGGGCGGCTGAGCTGGCAGGACGCCGTGGACGAGGCCAAGGTCAGCGCGAGCGGGGAGCGGGCCGACATCGGGGGGCTGCTCCCGGTCATGTCCTGAGGGAACCGGGGGGCGCGCCTCACCGTCGTACCGGCATGAAACGACACAGAACGGCCGCTGGTCTCGCGCTCCTCGTCCCCCTGGCGGTGGCCTGTGGCGCCGCTCCCGGGCACAGTGGAGCCGTGACCGTCGACGAACCCCTGACCGGTGTCGAGTGGCGCGTCGTGAGCGTCGTCGCTGACGGCACGACGCATGCCGCGCCCGCGTCCGCCCGCCTCCGTATCGACGCGCGGGGGACCGCCGCCGGCAACCTCGGCTGCAACACCTTCAGCGCCCCGGTCGCCCTCGACGCGGACCGCGTCACCTTCGGGGAACTCCGCACCACCAAGATGGCCTGCGACAGCGCCCGGATGGCGTTCGAGCGGCTGCTCGGGGGGCTGCTCGGCGGCCAGTCGCTCACCGGAAGGGCCGAGCACGGCGAGCTCACGCTCACCACGGGTCACGGAGACCACGTCAACCTCACCCGCAGCACACCCGAATGATGTGCGACACCTCACTCACGCATACGGCCAAACCGCCCCGCGCACGGCCGCGACGCGTGGAGCGGAACCCCGCCCACCGGTAGACACGCCGCGCTGACCTGCGGAAATGCGGAAACCGCCAAGGAGATCCGTAAACCACCCGTCCGTTACGACCGCGTATCCCCAATTCGGACCAGTGGTCGACCTCGCCTACACTCGGTGCTGTGCCACGTGGTGACGGTCGACTCAATCACGACCTGCTCCCCGGTGAGAAAGGCCCCCAGGACGCGTGTGGCGTCTTCGGTGTCTGGGCTCCGGGTGAAGAGGTCGCAAAGCTCACGTACTTCGGGCTCTACGCCCTCCAGCACCGGGGTCAGGAATCCGCGGGAATCGCGGTCAGCAATGGCTCCCAGATCCTCGTCTTCAAGGACATGGGCCTGGTCTCCCAGGTCTTCGACGAGACCTCTCTCGGATCACTCCAGGGTCATATCGCGGTCGGACACGCCCGCTACTCGACCACCGGTGCCTCCGTGTGGGAGAACGCCCAGCCGACGTTCCGCGCCACCGCGCACGGTTCCATCGCGCTCGGCCACAACGGCAACCTGGTCAACACGGCGCAGCTCGCCGAGATGGTCGCCGAACTCCCGAACGAGAACAACAGCCGCTCCACCCGGGTCGCGGCCACCAACGACACCGACCTGCTGACGGCGCTGCTCGCCGCCCAGGTCGACGAGGACGGCAAGCCGCTGACCATCGAGGAGGCCGCCCAGCAGGTCCTCCCGAAGGTCCGGGGAGCCTTCTCGCTCGTCTTCATGGACGAGCACACCCTCTATGCCGGCCGTGACCCCCAGGGCATCCGCCCGCTGGTCCTCGGCCGCCTGGAGCGCGGCTGGGTGGTCGCCTCCGAGTCCGCCGCCCTGGACATCTGCGGCGCCAGCTTCGTCCGCGAGATAGAGCCGGGCGAGTTCGTCGCCATCGACGAGAACGGCCTTCGCAGCTCCAGGTTCGCGGAAGCAAAGCCCAAGGGCTGTGTCTTCGAGTACGTGTACCTGGCCCGCCCGGACACCGACATCGCCGGCCGGAACGTGTACCTCTCCCGCGTGGAGATGGGCCGCCGGCTCGCCAAGGAGGCCCCGGTCGAGGCCGATCTGGTCATAGCGACCCCGGAGTCGGGCACCCCGGCCGCCATCGGCTACGCCGAGGCGTCCGGCATCCCCTTCGGCGCGGGACTGGTGAAGAACGCCTATGTGGGCCGCACCTTCATCCAGCCCTCCCAGACCATCCGCCAGCTGGGCATCCGGCTGAAGCTGAACCCGCTCAAGGAAGTCATCAAGGGCAAGCGCCTGGTGGTCGTGGACGACTCGATCGTGCGCGGCAACACCCAGCGGGCCCTGGTGCGCATGCTCCGCGAGGCGGGCGCCGCCGAGGTGCACATCCGCATCTCCTCGCCGCCCGTGAAGTGGCCCTGCTTCTTCGGCATCGACTTCGCCACCCGGGCGGAGCTGATCGCCAACGGCATGACGATCGACGAGATCGGCACCAGCCTCGGCGCCGACTCGCTCGCCTACATCTCCATCGACGGCATGATCGACGCGACCACCATCGCGAAGCCGAACCTGTGCCGCGCCTGTTTCGACGGCGAGTACCCGATGGAGCTGCCGGATCCGGAGCTGCTCGGCAAGCAGTTGCTGGAGACCGAGCTGGCGGCCGGTCCGGCCGAGACGGCCGCGGCCGACGCGATCCGCCGCCCGTAACACCCCGCAGTACGACACGAAAGCTCTCACAGTCATGTCTGAGACAACTGGTGCCAGCTACGCAGCGGCGGGCGTCGACATCGAGGCGGGCGACCGCGCCGTCGAGCTGATGAAGGAGTGGGTGAAGAAGACCCAGCGCCCCGAGGTCCTGGGCGGCCTCGGCGGCTTCGCCGGGCTCTTCGACGCCTCCGCCCTCAAGCGCTACGAGCGGCCCCTGCTGGCCTCCGCCACGGACGGCGTGGGCACCAAGGTGGACATCGCCCGCCGCATGGGCGTCTACGACACCATCGGCCACGACCTGGTCGCCATGGTCATTGACGACATCGTGGTGTGCGGCGCCGAGCCGCTGTTCATGACCGACTACATCTGCGTCGGCAAGGTCCACCCCGAGCGGGTGGCCGCCATCGTCAAGGGCATCGCGGAGGGCTGTGTGCTGGCCGGCTGCGCCCTGGTGGGCGGCGAGACGGCCGAACACCCGGGTCTGCTCGGTGAGGACGACTTCGACGTCGCCGGCGCCGGTACGGGCGTCGTGGAGGCCGACCGGCTGCTCGGCGCGGATCGCATCCGCAAGGGTGACGCCGTGATCGCCATGGCGGCCTCCGGGCTCCACTCGAACGGGTACTCCCTGGTCCGCCACGTCCTGCTGAACACCGCGGGTCTGGCCCTGGAGTCGGAGGTGGCCGAGCTGGGCCGCACCCTCGGCGAGGAGCTGCTGGAGCCCACCAAGATCTACTCGCTGGACTGCCTGGCCCTGACCCGCACGGCCGAGGTGCACGCCTTCAGCCACATCACCGGCGGCGGCCTCGCGGCCAACCTGGCCCGGGTGATCCCGGACGACCTGCACGCCGTGGTCGACCGCGCCACGTGGACCCCGGGCGCGATCTTCGACCTGGTCGGCAGGACCGGGCACGTGGAGCGCCTGGAGCTGGAGAAGACGCTGAACATGGGCGTCGGCATGATGGCGGTCGTCCCGGCGGAGTCCACCGAGGTGGCCCTCGCGACGCTGGCCGACCGGGGCGTCGAAGCCTGGGTGGCCGGTGAGATCACCGAGCGTGGCGACAAGGACAGCGGCGCGGAGCTGGTGGGGGACTACGCGAACTGACGCCCACGGTGTGGTGCCCGCGGGACCTGCCCGCGGGTAGCACAGAAGCCGGTCGGTGGCTGTGCCACCGACCGGACTGGTGCTCAGTGCAAGGTCAAGCGCCGCGACGGTGTTGAGAGGGACCCTCGTCCTCGTCCTCGTCGTCCTCATAGAGGTCGGCGTAACGGGAGTAAAGGTCGTCCTCGTCCTCGTCATCGTCCTCGAACGGCTCGCTGTTCGGCGGCTGGCTCGAAGTTGATGCGCCCAGTTCACTGGCCAGACGTGAAAGGTCAGTCCCACCGCTGTTGTACTTCAGCTGGCGGGCGACCTTTGTCTGCTTGGCCTTGGCCCGGCCGCGCCCCATGGCTCGACCCCCTCGGTGACGGGGCTCGACGGCCCCAGAGTCTGACACGCGTTCATGATCTGGATCGGCCTCTCCATGGAGAGGCCGGTCCGTAGGGCTTCCACGGTACCTGAGCCCGCGCCCCTACGGTACGTCGCCCGCAGCACGCGCGTGTGCACAGAACCTTCGAGGCGCCCTGTCCTCGCTGGTCAGTGGCGATTTTAACCACTTATCGGGGAACGACCCGCCGATGGAAGTGAGAGTTCTCTCTAAGCTGCCTTCGGCGGGTACCGCTCATGTGTACGAATTTCGTGCGCGTCGAGTCATGCGCACGGTCGAGTCAGTGACCGGTGCGGCCCGTGCGGGCCTCGGCCATCCGCTGCTCGGCGATCCGGTCGGCCGCGGCGGCCGGCGGAATCCCGTCTTCCTTCGCACGTGCGAATATGGCCAGCGTGGTGTCGAAGATCTTCGCCGCCTTGGCCTTGCACCGCTCGAAGTCGAACCCGTGCAGTTCGTCGGCCACCTGGATGACCCCGCCCGCGTTCACCACGTAGTCAGGCGCGTAGAGGATCCCGCGGTCGGCGAGGTCCTTCTCCACCCCCGGGTGGGCGAGCTGGTTGTTGGCCGCGCCGCACACCACCTTGGCGGTGAGCACCGGAACGGTCTCGTCGTTCAGCGCGCCGCCGAGCGCGCACGGCGCGTAGATGTCCAGGCCCTCGACGCGGATCAGGGCGTCGGTGTCGGCGACCGCCGTCACCCCCTCGTACCGGTCGAGGATCCGCTGGACGGCGTCCGGGCGGACGTCCGTGATCACGACCTTCGCGCCCTCGTCCAGCAGGTGGCGCACCAGGTGGTGGCCGACCTTGCCGACTCCCGCGACACCGACCGTGCGGTCGCGCAGCGAGGGGTCGCCCCACAGGTGCTGGGCGCAGGCGCGCATGCTCTGGTAGACGCCGAAGGAGGTGAGCACCGAGGAGTCGCCGGCGCCGCCGTTCTCCGGGGAGCGGCCGGTGGTCCAGCGGCACTCGCGGGCCACCACGTCCATGTCGGCCACATAGGTGCCGACGTCGCAGGCGGTGACATAGCGCCCGCCGAGGGAGGCCACCATCCGGCCGTACGCGAGGAGGAGCTCCTCGGTCTTGTCGCGCTCGGGGTCGCCGATGATCACGGCCTTGCCGCCGCCGTGGTCCAGGCCGGCCATGGCGTTCTTGTACGACATCCCGCGCGCGAGGTTGAGCGCGTCGGTGACGGCCTCGGCCTCGGTCGCGTACGGGTAGAAGCGGGTACCGCCGAGGGCCGGGCCCAGAGCGGTGGAGTGGAGCGCGATCACGGCCTTGAGGCCACTGGCGCGGTCCTGGCAGAGCACGACCTGCTCATGACCGCCCTGCTCCGAGTGGAACAGGGTGTGCAGGACATCAGCAGGCGCGCCGGTTACGTCGGTCACTGTGGTGACTCCTGTGTACTAGCGGCGGGTGGGGATCAGCTCCCGTACGGGTGGCGGGAACTGGTGGGATGAGCGTAGAGCCTCCGTCCGAGCACCGTCCGCGCAGTGGTGAGGATCACTCGCACGGGGCCACCGCACCCCCCTGACCGTGGCACGATTTGCAGTGTTTCGAGCCGGGTCCGAAGGGGAGGGAGCAGGCGTGCCGAAGGTGTCCTCCGTGGTCGTCCCCTATGCCGCCTATCTGCGCGTGTACGAGCCGCTGGGCGCCTTCCCCGAGCCGGAGCGCGGGCACTGGGCGCGTTACGCGCGGCGTCCGGACCGGCCCTCGTACCAGGACGAACTGCGCCGCTCCCTCGCCGACTTGGTGCCGACCCCGCCGGTCGCGGTGCCGGTGCAGGAGAGCGGCGACGCCTTCGTGCTGGAGGTCGACGGGGTGGTCTGTGTGTGCCCCTGGCGGACCCGGTTGCGCGGCTGGCAGGCGCTGGAGGGGCTCGGCGACGAGCTGCCCCCGCCGGTGCTGGACGCGGTGCTGCCGCCGGTGGTGCGCCGGCAGGCGGCGCTGGACTACGAGCGCTGGCTCGCCCGCAACCCCGACGCGCGCCCGTGGATCCGCACGGCGACCTGGCAGGTGCCGCTGAACTGGTTCGTGCTGGTCGCGGACGAGGAGCGGCAGTACGACAAGGGGACCGCCGAGGCGCCTCCGGTGCTGCGCTACCGCACGCCCATGGTGCAGGCCCGGCGCCGGGTGGCGCGGGCGCTGCGCACCCTGAGGGACACCATGGAGGAAGGGCCGCTGATCGACGGCCTGGTGGACGTCGGTCGCTGGCTGGAGGAGTTCCATCCGCGCTCGCTGGTGGAGCTGGACTACGGCGGCCTCGTGCATGTGATGTCGGCGGGCGAACTGGAGGACGACCACTCGGCGGCGGACGTGGCCGAGGGCGTCGAGGCGCTGCGCCAGGGCGACGGGGCGGCGGCCGGGGAGGCGTACGCGCGGCTCGTGGAGCGGTGGCGAGCGGTGCGGGACCGGCGTTCGGCGAACTGACGTTCAAACAGAAGTAGCCGGAAAGTGACGTGCGCCACAGCTGAGACGGTGTCGAACGGCGTACGGTCGACCGCGTTTCACCCAACTGACGGGCCGTCGGCTCCGATCTGGGCGTTTGTGCCGAGAACGTCCTAAGGGTGATGAACTGCACGTACAGGGCCCTTGCGCCTCTTCCCCCTCCTCGTGCCAAAATAGGACAAGGAGTCCGGGGAGGGTTCCTTCCGTCCGTGTGTGGTGCACTATGGGCGGAATCTCTGCATTGCACGCTTTGGGGGGTCCGGTGCCTCCTGATCGTCCTGTGACTGATCGTCACAGTGGCGTGACTGTCCGCTATGGCATGGTCCATCGGCTTCCGTCGCTGATGAACACCTGGGAGGGCAATTCCATCGGTTTGGCCGACCGGGCTGGACAGATGGTGTAGTTGTAGTGCCGAGGACAAGCCGTTCGTCCTATAACCGACTCGACTCGCGTCCGCCATTTCGGGCAACGCGGGTCAAGGTGCAGAATTTAGAGGAAAGAACCGAGAAGGTTCGGTTCTCCCGAGGAGGCCGCTCATGACCGCTCGCACCCCTGATGCCGAGCCGCTGCTGACCCCGGCTGAGGTCGCCACCATGTTCCGTGTCGACCCCAAGACGGTCACGCGGTGGGCGAAGGCCGGCAAGCTCACGTCGATCCGCACGCTCGGCGGGCACCGCCGTTACCGCGAGGCCGAGGTCCGCGCCCTGCTCGCGGGTATCCCGCAGCAGCGCAGCGAGGCCTGACCGAGCAGGCGGAACAACTGAAAACAGGGCGAAACGGCAGGCCCCCCAACTTGCCGAGCCGCCCGAAACCCTAGCTTCAAGCGACGCGGGACCTGCCCCAACAGGCCCCACGCCCAAGCCGAAAAGAACGTTGTAGGCAAGCGACACAGGGTGCGTCGTCGATCGCGCTGGACTCCGCCGGGTCCAGCGCGATCTGTTTTGTGCGCTGGTCGGGGGCGGGGTGCGGGCTCGGCGGGGGTGCCGGGAGTGCCTGGGGTGCAACTCCGGAGCAGAGTGCAATTGCACATATTAAATTGACCTGTTGTAGGACGGGAGTAAATGCCGGGGTTCGGAAAACTCGTGCGGTGACACCCGTCACATGCCGGGCTACTTGTTGCCTCGGGCATCCGTGCGCTAGAGGAAGCGCTGGTTCCAGTGTCCCCTGGGTCAACGGGAGTTGAGGCTTCCGTTGGTCACGACGTGCGGGGCCCTTGGTCCTCGGCGCGTTCCCTGGGGCCCGCGTCCATCGCCAGTCGCAGCAGGCGGTGGCAGACGGGACAGTGACGGGTGAGGTGCCGGTACGACGAGGCGGCCGCGAGATGTGCTCTCAGCAGCGCCCGCGTCTCATGTCTGACCGATGTCGCCATGGCCGCCTCCCCGGACCTCCACCCTGAACCGGTCCCTGCCCCTTTGGGTACCGAGGGAACCGAACGCCGTCAAGGCCGCGCGACGGCATGGAGGCGTCCGAGAGCGTCCAGGAGGAGGCGGGTGGGGTTCTGGTGGGGTTTGCTGGAATCCGTTGGCCTGGGGCGCCGTTGCGGCTGCGCCTCGACCGGGCGTTCCGGCGCGGTGGGGCCGGGAGGCCGGGCGGGGGTCGACGGGTTCGGCCGGGCGCGGGCCGGGGGCATGGGCGAGGCCGGCGGTCGTCGGCGGACGCGGGCTTCTGTCTCGCCGCGGTCCTGACGAGACCAGTCCTGTCGGATCACGGCTTCGCCGCGGGCGCGGCCTCCGTCTCGGCGGAGTGATGGCGAGCGTGGCGGGGTATGAGTGAGGCCCGCATCCCTGGGGGATGCGGGCCTCTACTTCACTGCGGTCCTGACGGGATTTGAACCCGCGGCCTCCACCTTGACAGGGTGGCGAGCACTCCAAACTGCTCCACAGGACCAGGTTTCGCGGCGCTTGGCTTGTTGCTTTGCGCTGCGAGATGAGACTGTACAGGAGGTGAGGCCGCCTGGTCGAACTCACCCCCTGTGAGCGATCGGTTACGGTGCCGCCGCGTCGATCGCCTTCACGATCCGCTTGTCGGAGACGGGGTACGCCGTGCCCAGCGCGTGGGCGAAATAGCTGACCCGCAGCTCCTCCAGCATCCAGCGGATGTCCAGGACCTGCTGCGGAACCGGCCGCCCCTGCGGGAGCTGCTCCAGCAGCCAGGCGTACTCGTCCCGCATCTCGTGGACCTTCTCCATGCGCGTGGTGTCCCGCTGCACGTTCGCCGGCATCTGCTGAAGCCGCCGGTCCGCCGCCACCAGGTACCGCATCAGATCGGGCAGCCGCCGTATCCCCGCCCAGGTGACGAACCCCGGCTTCACCAGCGCGTCCAGCTGCTTGCGGACGTCCGTGAGGTTCGCGAGCAGCGCGGGGCTCCGCACGCTCTTCAGGCGCCGCTCACAGGCCTGCCACGCGGCGAGCACCTGCTGCACCTGCCCGACCGCGCGCACCGTGGTGTCCACGATCTCGGCCCGCACCTTGTCGTACAGCTTCCGGTACGACTCCTCGTCCCACGCCGGCCCCCCGAAGTCCGCGATCAGCTTGTCCGCGGCGGCCATCGCGCAGTCGTCGAAGAGCGCCTGGATGGAGCCGTGCGGGTTCGCGGACAGCCCCAGCTTCTGCTGGTTGGAGAGCTTCTCGGAGGCGAACTTGGCCGGGTTCACCGGGATGTTGCGCAGGATCAGCCGCCGGGTGCCCCGCCACATGGCCTCCGCCTGCTCGGCCTCCGTGTCGAAGAGCCGTACGGAGACCGTGTCGCCGTCGTCCACCAGCGCCGGGTACGCCTTCACCGGCTGCCCGGCCCGGCGCGTCTCGAAGACCCGGCTCAGCGTGCCGATCGTCCAGTCGGTCAGCCCCGAGCGCTCCAGCGCCGGGCCGCCCTCGCGGGACGCGGTCGCCGCCGCGGCCTGGGACAGGGCCTTGCGCGCCTTCGGCTTCAGGCTGAGCTTGAGCGCCTCCAGGTCCTTGTCCTCGGCCAGCTTCCGGCGCCGTTCGTCGACGATCCGGAAGGTGATCCTGAGATGGTCGGGGACCTTGGACCAGTCGAAGTCCTCCGCCTCGAACGGCACCCCGACCATGCGCTTGAGCTCACGGGCCATCGTCACGGTCAGCGGCTCCTGGAGGGGCACCGCCCGCTCCAGGAAGGCCTTCGCGTAGTTCGGCGCGGGCACGTAGTTGCGCCGGATCGGCTTGGGCAGCGACCGGATCAGCTCCGTGACCACCTCTTCCCGCAGGCCCGGGATCTGCCAGTCGAAGCCCTCGTCGGTGACCTGGTTGAGGACCTGGAGCGGGATGTGCACGGTCACACCGTCCGCGTCCGCGCCCGGCTCGAACTGGTAGGTGACCCGGAACTTCAGCGCGCCCTGCCGCCAGCTGTCCGGATAGTCGGCCTTGGTGACCGCCTCCGCGGACTCCCGGATCAGCATCTCCCGCTCGAAGTCCAGGAAGTCCGGCTGCTCGTGCCGCTTCCGCTTCCACCAGGAGTCGAAGTGCGCCCCGGAGACGACGTGTTCGGGTACGCGCTGGTCGTAGAAGTCGAACAGCGTCTCGTCGTCCACCACGATGTCCCGGCGCCGCGCCCGGTGCTCCAGCTCCTCGACCTCGCTGAGGAGTCTGCGGTTGTCGGCGTAGAACTTGTGGTGGGTGCGCCAGTCGCCCTCCACCAGCGCGTTGCGGATGAACAGCTCGCGGGAGACCTGGGGGTCGATCCGGCCGTAGTTCACCTTGCGCTGGGCGACGATCGGCACGCCGTACAGCGTGACCTTCTCGTACGCCATGACGGCCGCCTGGTCCTTCTCCCAGTGCGGTTCGCTGTACGTGCGCTTCAGCAGGTGTCCGGCGATCGGCTCGACCCACTCGGGCTCGATCCTGGCGTTGACCCGCGCCCACAGCCGGCTGGTCTCCACCAGCTCGGCCGACATCACGAACCTGGGCTGCTTCCGGAACAGCGCCGAGCCCGGGAAGATCGCGAACTTGGCGTTGCGGGCGCCCAGGTACTCGTTCTTGTTGCCCTCCCGTACGTCCTTCATCCCGACGTGGGAGAGGAGGCCGGCCAGCAGGGAGACGTGCACGCGGTCGGCGGGCGCGTCGTTCTCGTCGAGGTGGATGCCCATCTGCTTGGCCACGGTCCGCAGCTGGGTGTAGATGTCCTGCCATTCGCGGATGCGCAGGAAGTTGAGGTACTCCTGCTTGCACATCCGCCGGAA
This sequence comes from Streptomyces sp. NPDC001056, assembly GCF_053598955.1. Classification (NCBI taxonomy): domain Bacteria; kingdom Bacillati; phylum Actinomycetota; class Actinomycetes; order Kitasatosporales; family Streptomycetaceae; genus Streptomyces; species Streptomyces sp. NPDC001056. The sequence continues at coordinate 514,895 of NZ_JBSFLI010000001.1, forward strand.
CGAGCTGGAGCCGCGCTCCTTCTGCTGCTCGCGGATGTACCGCCACAGGTTGAGGTAGGCGAGGAAGTCGCTGGTCTCGTCCTTGAAGCGGGCGTGCTGCTGGTCCGCCTGCGCCTGCTTGTCCGCGGGGCGTTCGCGCGGGTCCTGGATGGACAGGGCGGCCGCGATGACCATGACCTCGCGGACGCAGCCGTTCCTGTCGGCCTCCAGCACCATGCGGGCCAGGCGCGGGTCGACGGGCAGCTGGGCCAGCTTGCGGCCGGTGTCGGTGAGGCGCTTGCGCGGGTCCTTCTCGGCGGGGTTCAGCGCGCCCAGTTCCTGGAGCAGCTGCACGCCGTCGCGGATGTTGCGGTGGTCCGGCGGGTCGATGAAGGGGAACTTCTCGATGTCGCCGAGGCCGGCCGCGGTCATCTGCAGGATGACGGAGGCCAGGTTGGTGCGCAGGATCTCCGCGTCCGTGAACTCCGGCCGGGCGAGGAAGTCGTCCTCGCTGTACAGCCGGATGCAGACGCCGTCGGAGGTACGGCCGCAGCGGCCCTTGCGCTGGTTGGCGCTGGCCTGCGAGACCGGCTCGATGGGCAGCCGCTGGACCTTGGTGCGATGGCTGTAGCGGCTGATCCGGGCGAAGCCGGGGTCGATGACGTACTTGATGCCCGGGACGGTGAGGGAGGTCTCGGCGACGTTCGTGGCCAGCACGATCCGGCGGCCGGTGTGCTGCTGGAAGACCCGGTGCTGCTCGGCGTGCGACAGCCGCGCGTACAGCGGCAGGATCTCGGTGAACCTGTACTTCTTCTTCTCCAGCGCGTCCGCCGTGTCGCGGATCTCCCGCTCGCCGGAGAGGAAGACGAGGATGTCGCCCTTGCCCTCGGCCTGGAGTTCCTCGACCGCGTCGCAGATCGCGGTGATCTGGTCGCGGTCGGCGTCCTCGGACTCCGCTTCGAGAAGCGGCCGGTAGCGCACCTCCACCGGGTACGTACGGCCGCTGACCTCGACGATCGGGGCGTCGCCGAAGTGCCGGGAGAAGCGCTCGGGGTCGATGGTCGCCGAGGTGATGACGACCTTGAGGTCCGGCCGCCTGGGCAGCAGCTGGGCGAGGTAGCCCAGCAGGAAGTCGATGTTGAGGGACCGTTCGTGCGCCTCGTCGATGATGATCGTGTCGTAGGCGCGCAGCTCTCGGTCGGTCTGGATCTCGGCGAGCAGGATGCCGTCCGTCATCAGCTTGATGAAGGTGGCGTCCGGGTTCACCTGGTCGGTGAAGCGCACCTTCCAGCCGACGGCCTCGCCGAGCGGCGTGCGCAGCTCCTCGGCGACGCGCTCGGCGACGGTACGGGCGGCGATCCGGCGGGGCTGGGTGTGTCCGATCATGCCGCGGACGCCACGACCCAGTTCCAGACAGATCTTGGGGATCTGCGTCGTCTTTCCGGAACCGGTCTCACCGGCGACGATGACGACCTGGTGATCGCGGATGGCCGCCGCGATCTCGTCCTTCTTCTGGCTGACGGGCAGCTGCTCGGGATAGCTGACGGGCGGCACGCGCAGGTGCCGGTCGGCCATCCGGCCCGCTGCCTTGTCGATCTCGCCCTCGATCTCGGCGAGAACGGCGTCACGGGCCTCGGGCTTACGAATCTTGCGCGCGCCCTCGATCCGCCGCCCGAGCCGGTGCGCGTCGCGCAGCGACAACTCGGTCAGACGGGCGGCGAGGGAGCCGAGGGCGGGGGCTGGATGCGTAGACATACGCGATCCAGGATCTCATCTCGGCCGAAAGACGGTCGACCGATTTGACGCCGGTCCGGAACGACGCGGTCTAGGAGGCCGGCGCGGCGGGCGCGGGAACCGCGTCGGCGCCGCCGGGGGCCGCGGGGGTCTGCCGATGCGCCGCACCGGTCCCCAGCGTCATGGACCGCGCCGTGTTGGAGACGGCCTTGATGCCCAGGTACGCCGTGGTCATGCTGCTGACCGCGGTGAACGCCGCGGTGAGGATGCCGACGATCACCGAGGTGTTCCCCTGGAGCCGCCACACCCCCACGACCGCGACGGCGACGATCGCGACATTGCTGACCATCACCGCCAGCAGGCCGTACTTCGCCTTGTCCTTCTCCAGCTCGACCTCGGTACCGGTCATCGTTCCCCCTGTAGCCGCCCTGCGACGCTGCCACGAACGACGAAGGCCCCGTTCGACGAACGGGGCCTTCTGGTTGTGGCTGGGGCCGGGGTCGAACCGGCGACCTATCGCTTTTCAGGCGATCGCTCGTACCAACTGAGCTACCCAGCCACGAGGTTTCACGTGAAACCTCAGCGGTCCTGACGGGATTTGAACCCGCGGCCTCCACCTTGACAGGGTGGCGAGCACTCCAAACTGCTCCACAGGACCAAGCTGTTTGTGTGCAACAGTGTCGCACACGGTTCTGCGTGCCCCCAACGGGATTCGAACCCGTGCTACCGCCTTGAAAGGGCGGCGTCCTAGGCCGCTAGACGATGAGGGCTATCGGCCCGCCTGGGCGCTTCTCAGCGCGTCGGGGACGTGAGAAGCATATGGGATGGCGAGGGGGATCGCCAAAACGGTTTACGGACGGCGCGGGGCCCTCGCCCCGCCGGAGGGCGAGGGGGCGGTCGGCGCGGGCGAGGCGCCGGGCCGGTTGTCGTCCGCCAGATGGCGGCTGACCTCGGCCGTCGCCAGTCCCAGGCCGCCCAGCCGGATCGCGTCCCAGGCCTGGAGCCGATGGCTGTCGCGGTCGAAATAGAGCACCGAGACCTCGATCGGCGCCGGGTACCTCCCCTCCACCGCGCGCAGCCCGCTGCCCCCGGTCGAGCCCTCCATTCGCAGCCGCGTGCCGTACGGCAGCTTCTCGTCCCCCTCGTGGTGCAGGTGCCCGCACAGCACCAGCGGCACCTCCCCGTCCGTCTCCCGCGCCGCCACCGGCTCGTGCGCGATCGCCACGTCCACCGGCGTGCCCGCCGCCCGCTGGGAGCGCAGCGCGCTGTCCAGCCGGGCGCCCGCCAGCCGCTCGGCCGCGTCGCCGCCCGGCACCACCGCGCGGTCGGGGGTGAACTGGGGATCGCCCATGCCCGCGAAGCGCAGGCCGCCCACCGTCCGGGCGTGCCCGTCGTCCAGCACATGGACGTTCTTCATGTGCTCCAGGTACCGCTGGGTGACCTTGGAGTCGTGGTTGCCCCGCACCCAGACGTACGGCGCGCCCAGGTCCGCGACCGGGTCCAGGAAGCCGTTCTCCGCCGCCGTTCCGTGGTCCATCGTGTCGCCGGAGTCCACGATCACGTTCACCCCGTACTGCTTCACCAGTGAGGCGATGATCTTCCAGCTCGCCGGGTTCAGATGGATGTCCGACACGTGCAGGACCCGGATGGTGGAGGGGTCCGGCTGATAGGCGGGGAGCGTGGACGCGACGTCGTACAGCTTGGTCACGTTCGTCACCAGGCGCGCCAGCTCCTGCTGGTAGACGTCGAATTCGGTGACGATGCTGCGCGCGTTGCCGATCACCGAGGGCGCGGAGGACAGCAGCCCGGAGAACCTCGGCTCCAGCACCGACTTCGGGTTCCAGGTGGCGTACGCCGACGCGCCCGAGGCGGCCAGCAGCGCGAGGGCCAGCCCGCCGGCCGCGAGCGCGCGGCGCGGGCGCCGGTAGACGGCGAGCCCGAGGAGGCCCGCGCCGGCGACCACCGCGACGCAGGAGCGCACGGCGAGGTCGAACGCGCCGTGCTCCACGTCGTGGACCACCTCGTCCTGGAGGCCGGAGATCCGGTCCGGGTGGTCGACCAGTTCCTGGGCGCGCGGCGGGTCCAGCTGGTCGACGTCGACGTCCAGGCGGACCGGCGCCACATGGCTGTCCAGGCTCAGCGCGCCCAGCGGGGGCACGTTGATCCTCGTGCCGCCCGACAGGGAGGGGCGCAGCGCCATCGTGGTGTTCACCGGGCCGACCGGCGCCCGCACGTTGCCGACGACCAGCAGTCCCAGCCAGGCGCCGACCAGCACGACCGCGGTGAGGCCGACGGCGCCAGGCCGGGGCCGCGGGCGGGCGGCGAGCTCCAGGTCGGGGAGCGGGCGGGGGCGGGGGCGGCGGAGGAGGGCTGCGACGCGGTTCGGCACACGGGTGAGGACGGCGACGGGGACGCGGACCATTGGTCCCGTATGCCCATGCGCGGGCGCGGATATGCGGGGGTTCGCCGTCTCTCGTACGGCCCTCACGTGCCCGACAATGGCCAGGTGCTGGAGATGACGCGCGAGGAGTTCGAGGAACTGGTCGCCGAGGCGCTCGACCGGATCCCGCCGGAGCTGACGCGGCTCATGGACAACGTGGCGGTGTTCGTGGAGGACGAACCGCCCGCCGGCGACCCCGGCCTGCTCGGCCTGTACGAGGGCACCCCCCTGACCGAGCGGGGCGAGTGGTACGCCGGGGTGCTGCCGGACCGGATCACGATCTACCGGGGGCCGACGCTGCGGATGTGCGACACGCGCGAGGACGTCGTGGCGGAGACCGAGGTGACCGTGGTGCACGAGATCGCCCACCACTTCGGCATCGACGACGCCCGGCTGCACGCGCTCGGTTACGGGTGACGGGTCGTCACGGCCGAAGCCGTGTGCGCGGTGACGTGATGCGCACGGGCCGCGTGTCCTCCTGCGGGCGACGGGAGTTGGGAAGGTTGACTCCTTTCCTTGCCCCCGGAGGTGGCCGCCGTGCGCCCCTTGCCCGTACCCGTCCGACTGGTCGCCGCGGCACTGGCCGTCACCGCCGCCGCCGGCTGTGTGAACGTGGCCGACCCCGGGAGCCGGACCGCGCCCTCGCGCTCGGCGGGGCGGCACGGCGCCGACGGCGCGGCGGCGGGCGCGGGCCCCGCGGCGGACGGTGTGGCCGGGCCCGGCCGGATCGCGCCCGAGGGCGGCGGCGAGCACGGGCACGGCGGCGAGCGGGAGCCGGGGGAGTCGGCCCCGGCGTCGTCGGCGGGCGCGTCCGGCACGGACAGCGCCTCCGCGGCCCCCGCCGAACCCCGCAGGAGCCCCGGGGCCCCGCCGGCGCCGCCCCAGGGCCGGCCGACCCCGGGTCCCACCTCCGCCCCGCCCCCGCCCCCGGCGACCACCCCGCCCCCGCCCGGCACCGAGCCCCCGTCGGCCGAACCCTCCTCCTCGGCGCACGAGGACCCCGGTCCCCAACTGGTCCAACGGGAGCCGGCGCCCGCGGCGGGCGTCCCGATGTGACGGGACGCACAGGGATTCGGGCCCTCCGGATCGGCCCTCGGTTTGCCTTCGGGGGTGGAGGGTGCGTATGGTGGCAGATCGTTTGATCCCATTTGCCCGGCGCCACCGCAGAGCGCGCCGTGTGGCGCGTACTCTCCCTTGCCGTGGCGGACCGCATTGAGGCGGTCGTGTGCGAATCACGGAGTTGACGGGCGCGTGCCGACGAGACTCCGGAAGGTTTCGCATTCGCATGTCCGTGTCCAGTTTTGACCAGATCGTCGTGCCCGAAAACGAGAACGAGAACGAACTCGTGGACGAGACGACCGAGGCCACTGAGACCCAGGCCCCCGAGGCCCCCCAGACCACCTTCACCGACCTCGGCCTGCCCGAGGGCGTCGTGCGCAAGCTCGCGCAGAACGGCGTGACGACCCCCTTCCCGATCCAGGCCGCGACCATCCCGGACGCCCTGGCCGGCAAGGACATCCTCGGCCGTGGCCGCACCGGCTCCGGCAAGACCCTCTCCTTCGGCCTGCCGACGCTGGCCCAGCTGGCCGGCGGCCGCACCGAGAAGAAGCGCCCCCGCGCGGTCATCCTCACCCCGACCCGCGAGCTGGCCATGCAGGTCGCGGACGCCCTCCAGCCGTACGGCGACGTCGTCGGCCTGAAGATGAAGGTCGTCTGCGGCGGTACCTCCATGGGCAACCAGATCTACGCCCTGGAGCGCGGCGTCGACATCCTGGTCGCCACCCCGGGCCGGCTGCGCGACATCATCAACCGCGGCGCCTGCTCGCTCCAGGACGTCCAGATCGCCGTCCTGGACGAGGCCGACCAGATGTCCGACCTGGGCTTCCTGCCCGAGGTCACCGAGCTGCTCGACCAGGTCCCGGCGGGCGGTCAGCGCATGCTCTTCTCCGCCACGATGGAGAACGAGATCCAGACCCTCGTCGACCGCTACCTGAAGGACCCCGTCTCCCACGAGGTGGACGCGGCCCAGGGCGCGGTGACGACCATGTCCCACCACATCCTCATCGTGAAGCCCAAGGACAAGGCGCCGGTCACCGCCGCGATCGCCTCCCGCAAGGGCCGCACGATCATCTTCGTCCGCACCCAGCTGGGCGCCGACCGCGTCGCCGAGCAGCTGCGCGACGCGGGCGTGAAGGCCGACGCGCTGCACGGCGGCATGACCCAGGGCGCGCGTACCCGCACCCTGGCCGACTTCAAGGACGGGTACGTCAACGTCCTCGTCGCCACCGACGTCGCCGCCCGCGGTATCCACGTCGACGGCATCGACCTGGTGCTCAACGTGGACCCGGCCGGCGACCACAAGGACTACCTGCACCGTGCGGGCCGTACCGCGCGTGCGGGCCGTACCGGCACCGTCGTCTCGCTGTCCCTGCCGCACCAGCGGCGCCAGATCTTCCGCCTGATGGAGGACGCCGGTGTCGACGCGGGCCGGCACATCATCCAGGGCGGCGCCGCCTTCGAGCCCGAGGTCGCCGAGATCACCGGCGCCCGGTCCATGACCGAGGTGCAGGCCGAGTCCGCGGGCAACGCCGCGCAGCAGGCCGAACGCGAGGTCGTCCAGCTGACCAAGCAGCTGGAGCGCGCCCAGCGCCGTGCGACCGAGCTGCGCGAGGAGGCCGACCGCCTGGTGGCCCGCGTCGCCCGCGAGCGCGGCGAGGACCCGGAGACCGCGGTGGCCGAGGCACAGGCGACGGCTGCCGAGGAGCTGGCGGTCGCCGAGGAGCCGGCCGAGCGGGAGACCGAGCGCGAGGAGCGTCCGGCGGCCTCGGCGGCGCCCGAGCGCCGGGAGCGGCGGAGCTTCGACCGCGACCGTGACGACCGCGGTGGCCGTCCCTTCGAGCGTCGTGACGACCGTGGCGGCCGTTCCTTCGAGCGCCGTGACGACCGTCGTCCGTTCGACCGTGACCGCCGTGACGACCGTCGTGACGACCGTGGCGGCCGTTCCTTCGAGCGCCGTGACGACCGTCGTCCGTTCGACCGTGACCGCCGCGACGACCGCCGTGACGACCGCGGCGGCTTCCGCCGGGACGACCGCGACGACCGCCGTGACGACCGTGGCGGCCGTTCCTTCGAGCGCCGTGACGACCGTCGCCCGTTCGACCGTGACCGCCGCGACGACCGCCGTGACGACCGCGGCGGCTTCCGCCGGGACGACCGCGGTGACCGCCGTGACGACCGCGGTGGCCGTCCCTTCGAGCGCCGTGACGACCGCGGTGGCTTCCGCCGTGACGACCGCGCCGGCCACCGGGGCAGCGACCGTCCGTTCAACCGCGAGCGCCGCGACGACCGTCCGGGCTTCCGCGCCGGCGGTCACGACCGTCCCTTCGGCCGTCGTGACGACCACCGCGGCACCGGCTCCTTCGGCCGCCGCGACGACAAGCCGCGCTGGAAGCGCAACGGCTGACACCGAGTGAGGTGACGAAGGGCCCGTACGACACGTTCGTACGGGCCCTTTCGCATCCCCCGAAAGCCCGGGTGGCCCCAGGGCGGCTTCGCCGGAAGGTATCCGGGAGCGGATGACCGAGGCTCGCTGCGGGGCTACCGGGTGCCGTGCGGGAGGGCGCCGACCCCGGCCACGCCGTACACGAAGCTCGGGCGGGCGGCTCAAGGCCCGCGTAAAGGTCTTCGGTGGCTGGGGATCGACGTACAACGCGGTCCTCGGAGTCGGCGACATCACGGGGGACGGGAAGAACGACCTGGTCGTACGGGACACCGAGGGACGCCTTTACCGCTATGGCGGCACGGGCAATGGTTCCTTCGGCGGGCGGGCGCTGATCGGGAGCGGATGGCAGGGCTACAAGGGCCTCTTCTAGCCAGGACGTGATGCATGTCACGCCCCCGGCGAGGGAATTGCTGGGGGCATGACAGATGAGGTGACAGGCGCGCCGCTCTCCGACGAGGAACGGCTGGCCCAACTCGGTTACACCCAGGTCCTGGCCCGCCGCATGTCGGCCTTCTCGAACTACGCGGTCTCCTTCACGATCATCTCGGTCCTGTCGGGCTGTCTGACCCTGTACTCCTTCGGTATGACCACGGGCGGTCCCGCCGTGATCACCTGGGGCTGGGTCGCGGTCGGCCTGATGACGCTGCTCGTGGGGCTGTCGATGGCCGAGATCTGCTCGGCGTACCCGACCTCGGCCGGTCTGTACTTCTGGGCCCACCGGCTGGCGCCGCCCCGCTCGGCGGCGGCGTGGGCGTGGTTCACGGGCTGGTTCAACGTGCTGGGCCAGGTCGCGGTCACCGCGGGCATCGACTTCGGCGCGGCGTCCTTCCTGGGCGCGTACCTCAACCTCCAGTTCGGCTTCGAGGTCACCCGAGGCGGCACGGTGCTGCTCTTCGCCGCGATCCTGCTGCTGCACGGCCTGCTGAACACCTTCGGCGTGGAGATCGTCGCCTTCCTGAACAGCGTGAGCGTGTGGTGGCACGTGCTCGGGGTGGTGCTCATCGTCGGCGCGCTGGCCGTCGTACCCGACCACCACCGCTCGGCGTCCTTCGTCTTCACGCACTACGTCGACCGGACGGGCTGGGGCAGCGGCGTCTACGTCGTCCTGCTCGGCCTCCTCATGGCCCAGTACACCTTCACCGGCTACGACGCCTCCGCCCATATGACCGAGGAGACGCACGACGCGGCCACGGCGGGCCCGAGGGGCATCGTGCGCTCCATCTGGACGTCCTGGATCGCCGGGTTCGTGCTGCTGCTGGGCTTCACCTTCGCGATCCAGTCGTACGACGGGGAGCTGGCGTCCCCGACCGGCGCGCCGCCGGCCCAGATCCTCCTGGACGCGCTCGGCGCCAGCTCGGGCAAGCTGCTGCTCCTGGTGGTGATCGGCGCCCAGCTCTTCTGCGGCATGGCCTCCGTCACCGCCAACAGCCGCATGATCTACGCCTTCTCGCGCGACGGCGCGCTGCCCTTCTCCCGCCTCTGGCACACGGTCAGCCCGCGCACCCGCACCCCCGTGGCCGCTGTCTGGCTGGCCGCGCTCGCCGCGCTGGTCCTCGGTCTGCCCTACCTGATCAACACGACGGCCTACGCGGCGGTGACGTCCATCGCGGTGATCGGCCTCTACATCGCGTACGTCGTCCCGACCTTCCTGCGGCTCCGCAGGGGCACGGCGTTCGAGCGGGGGCCGTGGCACCTGGGCCGCTGGTCCGGCGTGGTCGGGGTGGTCTCGGTCCTGTGGGTGGCGGCGATCACGATCCTCTTCATGCTCCCGCAGGTGTCCCCCGTCACCTGGGAGACCTTCAACTACGCCCCCGTCGCCGTCCTCGTCGTCCTCGGCTTCGCCACCACCTGGTGGCTCGCCTCCGCCCGCCACTGGTTCCTCGACCCCGCCCGCCCCCACGTCAAGAACTAGCCATCCTCCCTTCGACGCGGCCGGGTCCCCCCTACCCGATCGGAGACCCGGCCTCCTCCGGCTATGCTCGGACAGGCAACATCGCCTGGGCCCTTAGCTCAATTGGCAGAGCAGTGGACTTTTAATCCATTGGTTGTGGGTTCGAGTCCCACAGGGCCTACGGAATCGCCCCCAGCTCAGAGGTAGTTCGAGCTGGGGGCTCATCCGTTTCGAGGGGGTTCGGGGATGATCCTGCTGCTTTCCGGGAGCCTGCGGGTCGGCTCCACCAATGAGGCGCTGCTGCGGACGGCGCAGGTCGTGGCGGCGGAGGCGGGGGTGCGGGCCGTCGTCCACGACGGGCTCGGGCGGCTTCCGCACTTCAATCCCGACGACGACCGGGAACCGCTGCCGGCGGCCGTGGCCGAGATGCGGGCGGCGATCGACGCGGCGGACGCGCTGCTGATCTGCACACCGGAGTACGCCGGGACCCTGCCGGGCGCCTTCAAGAACCTGCTCGACTGGACGGTCGGCGGGACCGAGATCTGCGACAAGCCGGTCGCCTGGGTCAATGTGGCGGCGCCGGGGCGGGGGCAGGGCGCGGAGGCCACGTTGCGGACGGTGCTCGGGTACACCGGGGCGGCCATCGTGGAGGCGGCCTGTGCGCGGGTGCCGGTGGGGCGGGCGGACGTGGGGGAGGACGGGGTCGTCGCCGACGCGGAGGTGCGCCGGCGCGTCGGGGACGTGCTGGGGCTGCTGGCGGCGGCCGGGGCGGGGCAGGCGTGACGCCGGACCCCGCGTACGTGCTGGATCTCTGGCGGCGGCAGCTGGGGCGTGTGCCGGAGTCGGTCTGGGAGCGCGCCGGGCTCCAGGTGCTCATCCTCGCGGACAACGGGCTCACCGCGCTGCCGGGCGACATCGGGCGGCTGCGGGGCTTGCGGACCCTGGACCTCGGGCACAACCGGCTCACCTCGGTGCCCCCGCAGATCGGGGAGCTGGCCGGACTCGACGGTTGTCTCTACCTGCACGACAACGAGCTGGGCGAGATCCCCGAGGAGGTCGGGAACCTGGCCCGGCTGAGGTACCTCAACGTCGGGGAGAACCGTCTCACGGCGCTGCCCGAGGGCATCGGGCGGATGGCCGCTCTCGTCGAACTCCGGGCACAGCACAATCGGCTGACCGCGCTGTCCGACAGCATCGGCGACCTGCGGGGGCTGCGCGAACTCTGGCTCCGGGGCAACGCGCTCAAGGGCCTGCCCGCGTCCGTGGCGGCGCTGAAGGAGCTGCGCCACCTCGATCTGCGGGAGAACGCCCTGGCCGAACTGCCGGGAGTGCTCGCCGGCCTGCCCCTGCTGCGGCAGCTGGACGTGCGGAGCAACCGGCTCACCCGGCTGCCCGACTGGATCGTGGACCTGCCCTCACTGGAGAAGCTGGACCTGCGCTGGAACGACTGCCCGCGGGAGTCGTCGCAGGTGGCCGCGCTGGAGCGGCGAGGGTGCGTCGTCCTGCTGTGACAGGGCATGACAAGGCGTGACGGTGCAGGACGAGGCGTGACCGTACAGGACGAGGCGTGACCGCGCCCGCCGGTGCCCCGGCGGGCCGGCCCCGTCGCCGGCGCACTCACCGGATGTCGTACGGCCCCTGCGCCTTGGGGTGGCGGCGGCTGTGCGCGGCGTGCCGAGGCCGGCTCACCTTGGAGGAGACCTGGCCGACGATCTCCCAGAAACACACCAGCGCGGTGATCGGCGGGATTCCGAAGATGATCAGGGAAAGCGGGGAATGCGCCGCGTGACAGACGCACAGCGCGACCGCCAAGGTGGAGGCACCCAGCAGAACGCCCCACGATCTCCTGGCACTTCGGCTCTGGACCGTCGCCCGGAGAATGGACAGCGCCGCCACGAGCCAGGGTCCGTACACCGTCAGGGGCCACCACTGCGCGAGGCGCATCGGCAGTACGGAGGAAGCGGTGGCGCGGAGTTGGGCGTAGGAATAGGAGAAGGACCAGCCCAGCATGCACAGCGCGCACACCGAGATGGTGGCGATCAGCAGCGTGACGTGCGCACCGCGCTGGTTGTCGCGCAGTGATCCGGGGTCGGTGCGGATGCGCCGGCGGTTTCTCCGGTGGCTGGACCTGGCGCCCGGCGGGGCGGCCGGGTCGGGATTCGCGGCGGACGCGCCGGACAGCATCTGGGCCAGCTCTTCGACCGGGTCCCACTGCATCTCCAGCGTGCTGAACCCGTAGTCACACAAAGCGTCTTCATCGTGAATCCTGTCCATCGGCCGAGTCCTAGAGCCTCACCATCGCCCGCAGGTACTCACTCTCCAGCTGGCGGATTCTCCTCAGAAAGTCGTCGAGGAGATCTGAACAGCCGTCGGTGAACACCTCGCCTTCCTTGCCTTCCAGCCGGAATGTGACCGGCGAGTGGAGATTCAGCGCTGTGCGTCTCTCAGTGCGTGCCACGGTCAGCTAACGAGCCTCTCGGGAGGAGGGGGTGTGGGGCATTCGGGTGCTTCTGTAACTCGAAAGCGGGGTTCGGCGGTCCTATGACAGCAACTGGAGAAAATACGAATGCCGTTTTCGTCGGCCGTGGTTCACCGGTGACGCCCCGCACGGCGGCCCGTACGCTGGGCGGGAAACGGGGAGGGGTACGGGCGTGACGCAGAGCGAGTCGAGCGGGGCCTCCGGGGCACGGCGGCGGGGGTGGGTGCTGTGGCTGGTGGCCGCCGTCGCCTACGCCGTCGACCTGGGGAGCAAGCTCGCGGTGGTCGCGGGTCTGGAGGGGCGCGATCCCGTGCCGGTGCTCGGGTCCTGGCTGGAGCTGAGGGTGCAGCGCAATCCCGGCGCGGCCTTCGGCATGGGCAGCGCGACGACCATCGTGTTCACGCTCATCGCGCTCGCGGTGGCCGCCGTCATCATCCGGGTCTCGCGCCGTCTGACCAGCACACCGTGGGCGATCGCGCTCGGGCTGCTGCTGGGCGGTGCGGTCGGCAACCTGACCGACCGGCTCTTCCGCTCGCCGGGCGGGATGCGCGGCGCGGTGGTCGACTTCGTCTCGGTGCGCGACTTCAGCGTCATGAACCTCGCCGACTGGGCGATCACCTGCGGCGGCGTCCTGATCGTCGTCCTGTCCTTCGCCGGGCACGAACCGGGCGGCGCGCGCGCTCCCCGGGAGCGGACCGGCTGACGGCTCCCCGGGAGCACGCGGGCCGGCACCGGGGCCGCACACTGGAGCCGATGAGCACCGAGCGAGCCCTCACCGAGCCCTACCCGTACGTGCTGCTGTCCGCCGCCGTCTCCCTCGACGGCTGCCTGGACGACACCGGCCCCGAGCGGCTGCTGCTGTCCGGTCCGGCCGACTTCGACCGGGTCGACGCGGTACGGGCCTCGGCCGACGCCCTCCTGGTCGGCGCCGGCACCCTGCGCGCCGACAACCCCCGCCTGCTGGTCAACTCGGCGAAGCGCCGTGCCGCCCGCCGCGCGCAGGGCAGGCCGGAGTACCCGCTGAAGGTCACCGTCACGGCGACCGGTGACCTCGACCCGGGGGCCGTCTTCTGGCACACCGGCGGGGAGAGACTCGTCTACACGACCGACCGGGGCGCGGCGAAGGCCGCCCGCCTCCTCGGCGCCACCGCCGACGTCGTCCCGCTCGGCCCGGCGCTCGACTGGCGCGCCCTGCTCGGGCATCTGCGCGCGGTGCGCGGGGTCGGGCGGCTCATGGTGGAGGGCGGCGGCACCGTCCACACCCAGCTCCTCCAGCAGGGCCTCGCGGACGAGCTGCACCTGGCGGTCGCCCCGCTGATCGTGGGCGACCCGGCGGCCCCGCGGCTGTTCGGGCCCGGCCGCTACCCGGAGGGGCGGCTGCGGCTGATCGAGTCCCGGCCGGTCGGGGACGTCGTGCTGATGCGCTACGCGCCCACCGCGCCCGGCGCCGGCCCGCTGCCCACCGCCGCCGACCGGCACTGGCTGCGCACCGCCTGTGAGCTGGCCGAGCTGTGCCCGCCCTCGGAGACGGCCTTCAGCGTCGGCGCGGTCGTGGTCGCCGCCGACGGCACCGAGCTGGCCCGGGGCCACTCCCGCGAGGGCGGGGACCCCGTGGTGCACGCGGAGGAGGCGGCGCTCGCCAAGACCGACCCCGCCGACCCGCGGCTGCCCGGCGCCACCGTCTACAGCAGCCTGGAGCCCTGCGCCCGCCGCGCCTCCCGGCCCGCGCCCTGCGCCGAGCTGATCCTGCGGGCGGGGGTGCGCCGGGTGGTGACCGCCTGGCGGGAGCCGGACACGTTCGTCGTGGCGGCCGACGGCACGGGAGTGCTGGTGGGCGGGGGCGCCGAGGTCGTCGTCCTGCCCGAGTACGAGGCGTCGGCCAAGGCACCGAACCGGCATCTGCTGGGCTGAGCGCGACCCCCGCTTTCCAACCGATGTGCTTTCCACCCCGGTGATGGCGTACAGTGGAGTCAACGACGCGGGGTGGAGCAGCTCGGTAGCTCGCTGGGCTCATAACCCAGAGGTCGCAGGTTCAAATCCTGTCCCCGCTACTGAAAACTCAGGGCCGGAATCCGGAAACGGATTCCGGCCCTGAGTGTTTTCCGGGTGCCCTGAGGAGTGCACCCCCGAGGGGGCGTCACCCATGGTGACCGTGCGACCGCCGAGCGCATAACATCTGAGTCACCATCAAAAACCCGATGACTCCTGAACGTCGGTCAACTCGCCCGGTTTGAGGGCTTCCTGGGCGGTAAGTCCGCGGGTCGGAGCGTTAATGATCAAGCCGAACGGCTTGGAAACTTCCCCCCGGGTCTATTAACGTTCGATAACGCAGCGCGGTCGTCCCAGCCGTCACCCGAGGCGGCTCCGTGCGCACGCGCCGAATCCCGTAAGGGAACCGGGGAACCACCACCTTGGGGTGAATCACGCGGACACCGTCGTGAACTCAGCGAGTCACGAGTGGCAACGCGCGTAGGAGACCTTCCTGCTCCGAACCCGTCAGCTAACCCGGTAGGCGGAGGAAGGAAAGGAGCACGCCCCCGTGGCGTCCAACCGGCCTGCCCCAGAAGCCCCGTTCGTGCCCGCTCAGCGCGAACCCGAGTCGTTCGGCTACGGCCCCGGCCCCGACGACGAAGGCCCCTGGGAGGAGTGGAACCCCACCGAGGAGTCCGTCGCACCGGTCCGCGGCCGGCACCGCGTCGCCAAGCAGCGCGGCGGCTTCGCCCGCAGTTCCACCGTCCTCGGCGTCGGCGTGATCGCCGCGGTCGGCGCGGGCGGCATCGCGAGTGCCAACACCGGCAAGCCGCCGGTCTCCATATCGATGCCGGACATGCCGAACGTCTCGGTGCCCCACCTGTCCTCCGTCGAGCACTTCTTCGGCGACGACTCCGCCGACGCGCCCAAGGCCGGTACCGCGACCGCGACCGCGCTCACCGACCTCGGACAGACCACCGAGGGCGGCAAGAGCACCGACGCCGGCGAGGCCCTGCGCAACCGGATCATGGCCCAGGCCGAGCAGCAGCAGGGCCAGGCCGACAGCAAGGCCACCGCCGCGATGGTCGCCGCGGCCCAGCAGCAGAGCGACGACGCGGCCGCACGGGCGGAGAAGGCGGCCGCCGCCAAGGCCGCCGCCGCCAAGGAGAAGGCGGAGGCCGACGCCAAGAAGGCCGCCGAGGCCGCGCGGCTGGCCGAGCTGGCCAAGCAGTACACGCTGCCGGTCGTCTCGTACACGATCACCGGCACCTTCGGGCAGCCCGGCGCCATGTGGTCCTCCGGCTACCACACCGGCCTCGACTTCGCCGCCCCCACCGGCACCCTGATCAAGGCCGTCCACGGCGGCACCATCACCCAGGCCGGCTGGGCCGGCGCCTACGGCTACCGCACCGTCCTCACCCTGGACGACGGCACCGAGCTGTGGTTCTGCCACCAGTCCTCCATCAACGTCTCCGTCGGCCAGAAGGTCACCACCGGCGAGGTCATCGGCCGCGTCGGCGCCACCGGCAACGTCACCGGGCCGCACCTGCACCTGGAGGTCCACCCGAACGGGCAGGCCACCGCCGTCGACCCGGCGCCCTGGCTGCGCGACAAGGGCCTCAACCCCTGACCGAGGCCCCGGTTCGGGCACCGGCGGTGGAATGCGATCACCCACCGCCGGTGTTGATGTGGAGCATGACTTCTCCGCGCACACTGGGTTCTTCCGACATCGAGGTCTCCCCGCTCTGCCTGGGCGGCAACGTCTTCGGCTGGACCGCCGACGAGCAGGACTCCTTCGCCGTCCTGGACGCGTACACGGCCGCGGGCGGCAACTTCGTCGACACCGCCGACGCCTACAGCGCCTGGGTGGAGGGCCACGAGGGCGGCGAGTCCGAGACCGTCCTCGGCAAGTGGGTCAAGGCCCGCGGCAACCGCTCCGACGTCGTCATCGCCACCAAGGTCAGCCAGCACCCGCGGTACCAGGGCCTGTCCGCGGCCAACATCAAGGCCGCCGCCGACGCGTCCCTCGCCCGCCTGGGCACCGACTACATCGACCTCTACTACACCCACTTCGACCAGCCCGAGGTGCCGGTCGAGGAGATCATCGGCGCGCTGGACGAGCTGGTGAGGGCCGGCAAGGTCCGGCAGATCGCCGCGTCCAACATCAGCGCCGAGCGGCTCCAGGAGTCCCTGGACTTCTCCAGCCGCGAGAACCTGGCCCGCTATGTGGCGCTCCAGCCGCACTACAACCTGGTCTCCCGCGACACCTACGAGGGCGCGCTCCAGGACCTCGTCGCCCGCGAGGGGCTGTCCGCGGTGCCGTACTTCGGGCTCGCCTCGGGCTTCCTGACCGGCAAGTACCGGCCCGGCGCGAAGGTGGACAGCGCCCGTGCCAACCGTGCCGCGGAGTACGCGGAGACCGAGCGCGGCCAGAAGGTCCTCGCGGCCCTCGACGAGATCGCCGCCGCGCACGGCGCCCCACAGGCCACCGTCGCCCTCGCCTGGCTGGCCGCCCAGCCGACCGTCACCGCCCCGATCGCCTCGGCCCGCACCCTGGAGCAGCTCCCGCCGCTGCTGGCCGTCGGCGACCTGAAGCTGACGGACGACGAGCTGAAGAAGCTGACGGACGCGTCGGCGTGAGGCGCCCCCGCCACCGCTGAGTCATCCGCGGTACGGGTTGTACGACGGGTACGGCGCCGCCGGGTAGCCGTACCCGTCTCCCGGACCGTGCGCGTGCCCGTACCCGTATCCGTGCCCCGGTACGGGCATGTACGCGTGCCCGTACGGCACGGGCGCCCACGCCGTACGGGCGGGCGCGGGCGCGGCCGTGCGGGCCGCGTACTCCAGGGCGGGGCGGGCGGCCTCGCGGCGCTGCCACAGTTCGTCCAGCAGTTCCCGCTCGCGTACGACGAAGTCGGCGCCCGCCAGGCCGCGGCGGCCCCGCCGCCGCAGCAGCGCGAGGGCGGTGGCGGACGACTCGTACCGGGCGACCGACCGTGCCGTGGCGCGGTCGGCGTGGTGGCGGGCGTAGTCGCGGGCCATGCGGCGCGCGCGCATCGAGCCCAGCGCGAAGGGCTCGGCCGGGCCCAGCCAGCCGGCCAGCACATAGGCCGGCAGCTCCTCGCGCACCGTGCGCAGCTCCCGCTGCCGGGTCCAGATCGCGAGCCAGGTCAGCAGTCCGAACGCGGGCAGCATGAAGGTGCCGTAGACGGCGAGGAAGCCGTACTGGCCGAAGGTGGCGGAGCCGTTCCACAGGGCGTGCATGCACATCGCGAGCAGCAGTCCGCCGAGCGGGATCAGCACCCGCCGGGCGCGCCCGCGGGCCCCGTACAGCGCGCCGAGGCCGAAGCCGATGCCGGTGCAGGTGGTGAACAGCGGGTGCGCGAACGGGGACATCACGATGCGCACGAAGAAGGTGGCGGCGGTGACGGAGACGACGCCGTGGCCGCCGGTGAGCTGGTCGGTCCCGAAGGCCGTGCCGAGATAGAGGATGTTCTCGGTGAACGCGAACCCGGTGGCGGTGATCCCGGCTATCACCATCCCGTCCACGATCCCGGTGAAGCCGCGCCTGCGGAAGAGGAAGACGAGCAGGACGGCGGCGGCCTTGGCGGACTCCTCGACGATCGGCGCTATCACGGTGGCGCCGAGGGTGTCGGCGCTCGCCGGGTCCGCGGTGGAGGTCGCGATCCACTTGGTCGCGAAGCTGTTGGCGACGATGGCTATCAGCGCCGCCGCGAACGCGCCCCAGCAGAACGCGAACACCAGGTTCCGCCAGGGGAAGGGCGTCACCCGGTCCAGCCAGCGGAACGCGGTGATCAGCCAGGGCACCGGCAGCACCGCGAGGCCGAGGCCCACCAGGAACCCCTCGGTGCCGGTCTCCCTGCGCACCAGCGCCAGGATGACCAGGCCGGACAGGGCCAGCAGCGTGATCAGCGCGCCGTAGCGCACCCACCGCAGCTGCCACCAGTGCGGGTGGCGCAGCACGCTCTCGCCGGGGCTCGGGGGGTACATCGGGTACACGGGACTGGTGGCCACGGCATCGACCCTAACGGTGGCGGGGCGAGGGGCTGGAGCGCTTTAACGACGGCGGAAGAGCAGATCGTTCACGACATGACCCTTGTCCAGGCCCTGCCCCTCGAAACGGGTCAGCGGCCGGAACCCGGGCCGGGGCGCGAAACCACCGTCGGCCTGCGTGTTCTCGAAGTCGGGGTGGGCGGTGAGCACCTCGAGCATCTGCTCCGCGTACGGCTCCCAGTCGGTCGCGCAGTGCACCGGCGCGCCGGACTTCAGCCGGGTCGCGGCGAGCGTGAGGAACTCGGGCTGGATCAGCCGCCGCTTGTGGTGCCGCTTCTTGGGCCAGGGGTCCGGGAAGTAGACCCGCAGCCCGTCGAGCGCGTCGGGACGGAGCATCTCGCGCAGCAGGATGATCGCGTCCCCGTTGCCCACCCGGACGTTGTCCAGGCCGCCGCGCTCCGCGAGGGCCAGCAGATTGCCCTGGCCGGGGGTGTGCACGTCGACCGCGAGCACGTTGGTGCCGGGGTCAGCGGCGGCCATCTGCGCGGTGGCCTCGCCCATGCCGAAGCCGATCTCCAGGACCACGGGACGGTCGTTGCCGAACAGTTCGGCGAGGTCGATCACCCGCTGCCCGTCGATGTCCAGGCCCCACGTGGGCCACAGCCGCTGCAGCGCTTCGGCCTGCCCGGTGGTGACCCGGCTGCGGCGCGGCTGGAAGCTGCGGATCCGCCGCTCGAAGTGCGACCCGGCGGGATCGGCCCGCGGGCCGTGCGGGAACCGCGGCTCGCCCTTGGCCCGGGCGTGCGGCAGGGCGGCGCCGGGGCCCCGCGGGGCCGGCTCGGACAGGGTCTCGGGGGTGTTCAGCGCATCAGACACAGTACGAACGAGTCTACGGGCGCGCCGCGGAGGCACCCTCGCCGCCGACCGCCGCCAGCATCTCCAGCGCGCGGCGGGCGACCTCCCGGCCGATCGGCAGGGACGCGGTGGCCGCCGGGGACGGCGCGTTCAGCACATGCACCGCGCGCGGGCCCTCCTTGATCAGGAAGTCGTCCACCAGCTCCCCGTCCCGCAGCACCGCCTGCGCCCGCACCCCGGCCGGCGCCCGCACCAGGTCCTCGGCCTCCACCGCGGGCAGCAGCCTGCGCACCGCCGCCAGGAAGGCCCGCTTCGACAGCGAGCGGCGCAGCTCACCCGCGCCGTACCGCCAGTGCCGCCGCGCTATCGCCCACGATCCCGGCCAGGCCATGGTCCCGGCCAGCTCCCGGGGCCGTACGACATGCCAGCCGTATCCCTCCCGGGCCAGCGCCGGCACCGCGTTGGGGCCGATGTGCACACCGCCGTCGATGCCCCGGGTCAGATGCACGCCGAGGAACGGGAACGCCGGGTCCGGCACCGGATAGACCAGCCCGCGCACCAGCTCGGGCCGCGCCAGCTCGTAGTACTCCCCGCGGAACGGCACGATCCGGACCCCGGGCTCGTCCCCGGTGAGCCGGGCCAGCTCGTCGCAGTGCAGCCCGGCGCAGTTCACCAGCACCCGCGCGCGGACGACGTCCCCGGCCGCGGTGCGCACGGCCACGCCCCGCTCGGGCCGCCGGTCCACCCGGACGACCCGGGCGCCGTAGCGGATGTCGGCGCCCGAGGCCAGGGCGAGCTGCCGGGCGACGCCCGTGAAGTCGCACACGCCCGTGGTGCCGACGTGTATCGCGGCCAGTCCGCGCACCTCGGGTTCGTACTCGGTGATCTGGGCGGGGCCCAGCTCGCGCACCGGTATTCCGTTCTCCCGGCCGCGCTGGACCAGGGCGTGCAGCCGGGGCAGCTCCGCGCGCTCGGTGGCGACGATCAGCTTGCCGGTGACGGCGTGCTCGATGCCGTACTCGGCGCAGAACTTCACCATCTCGGCGGCGCCCCGCACCGCGTACCGCGCCTTGAGGGAGCCCGGCCGGTAGTAGATCCCGCTGTGGATGACCCCGCTGTTGCGCCCCGTCTGGTGCCGGGCCGGGCCCGGCTCCTTCTCCAGCACGGTCACCCGGGTCCCCGGCGCCGCCCTGCTGACCGCGTACGCCGTCGACAGCCCGACGATCCCCCCTCCGACCACGAGCACATCACAGTCGTACGCCCCGACCGGCACCTGCACCACCTCCCACATCGATAGTGCACTGCGCCACTGACAGTGCCTTCAAACGCCGGGGTGATCAGTACCGCACGGGTGCCGGGGCGCGGAGCTGCGCCGGAGCCATCAGAAGGGGAGCTACGCCGGAGCCATCAGAAGGGGCCGGGCCCGCTCCCGCAGCTCCACCACCCGCGGCTCGTCCCCGTACGCCTCCAGGCGGTGCAGCAGATCCCGCACGTACTCCGTCGTCCGCGCCGAGGAGATCCGCCCGGCCACCTCGACCGCCCGCACCCCCTGCTCGCACGCCGCGTCGAGGTTGCCCGACTCCAGCTCGGCCACCGCGGAGACGACCAGCCGCAAGCCGTGTGACCGCACGAACTCCTCCGTCGGCTTGGACAGCGCCTGCTCGGTGAACCGCCGCACCTGCCGCGGCAGCTTCAGGTCCCGGTAGCACTCCGCCGCGTCCGCCGCGAACCGGTCGTACCCGTAGAAGCCGAGCCACGAGGGATCGTTGTCCCCCTCGCGCGAGCGTTCCAGCCAGCTCTCCGCCGCCTTCAGCGCCGCGCCCGCCGCCTGCGCGTCCCCGGCGCGCGCGTGGGCGCGGGCCTCGACCAGCCGGAAGAAGCTCATCGTGCGCGCCGTCGCCAGCCCCCGGTTGCGCTCCAGCGCGGCCTGCGCGAGGTCGACCCCCTCGTCCCCGAACCCCCGGTACGTCGCCTGGAGCGACATGGAGGCGAGGACGTACCCGCCGAGCGGCACGTCGGCCGCGGCGCGCGCGAGCCGCAGCGCCTGGATGTAGTACCGCTGCGCCGCCTCCTGCTGACCGGTGTCGAACGCCATCCACCCGGCGAGGCGGGTGAGTTCGGCGGAGGCGCCGAACAGCGCGCGGCCGACCTCGTCGGAGTAGCCGCCGAGCAGCAGCGGCGCCGCCTCGACGCGCAGACATTCCGGCACCATCGACGAACGCCAGTCGCCGCCCCCGTACTTGGAGTCCCAGCGCCTGGCGTCCTCGGCGGCCTCCCGCAGCTTGCGGACATCACTGTGGCCGACTCTGACCGGTGCGCCGGCGCCCTCGGCGGAGCCGTCCTCCCGCGCGACCGAACTGTCGGCGGGGGTTATCAGCCAGCGTGAGGCGGGCGTCGCGTACGCGCTCACCGCGAACGAACCCGCGAGCGACTGCCAGATCCCCCCGGAGCCGGCCCGGCGCCCGGCGAGGTCGAGCCGGTACAGCTCGGTCGCCGACCGCACCGCCTGCGCCACGTCCCGCGGGAAGGCGAGGCCCACCTCGGGAGCGGGGTCCGCGTCCGCCAGGCCGATCTCGTGGAGCGGCACCGGGCGGCCGAGCTTCTGTCCGATGGCGGCCGCGATGAGGTGCGGCGCGGCGCCCTGCGGCACCATGCCCTTCGACACCCAGCGCGCCACGGACGTCTTGTCGTAGCGAAGTGTCAACCCGCGTTGGGCGCCAAGGTCGTTGACGCGACGCGCGAGTCCTGCGTTGCTGATTCCCGCGAGGGCGAGAACGGTGCCGAGTTTTTCGTTCGGCCCGCGTTGCTCCCTGGACATGCGCCACCCCTCGACACAGACGGCCGCCGCGCAGGCATAACCGCGCGGCATTCGTAAACCCAGCGTAGTTCGCCGCATCCCAAGCGTTAAGGGGCATTGTTCCGGATGGCGGGATTGTGGTCCGTACGGGAGTGCGGACCAGTACGCACCGTGCACGGACCGGTCGTCGCGTGCCCCCGCGCGTGTGGCCGTGCGCCCGGCCGTGCGCTCTTCTCCGGCCAACTCGCGGACGGTTTCCTGGTCTTGCGTGGGTCGGCCCGCTGTACTGGATCCAGTGGGCTGGGGGACACCGCCACCTTCATCCCCGCGGGTGGCGGACCGGTCCGGGAGGCGGAGACCGCCTCCCGGACCGTGCGTACGTCCGGAGCGCCGCGCGGACCGCGAGCCCCTACGGAGCGTGCTCGTCTCCCGTGCCCGGTTCGGTATTTGGCTGAAAATCGTCCCGCAGCGATGTGGGCGATTTCCGCTCCGACCATACAACTTAGGGGCGTGAAGGGCGTTTTGGGGGAGCGCATCGGGGCGCATTCGCGTCGCGCCCCGCCTGGTGGGCACCCGCCCGCGCCCTGGACCGCGGTCACCGTCCGGCCGTCAACCTCGTTTTCCTCCCGGCGTCATGGGCGGTGTCACCACACCTCTCCCACGCGTTCTTCGTGGCAGCATGGGGACCGGTTCGATCGGTGCACTGGTTGTCCACAGGCTGTGGAGGCACGATGCGGTGGTTGGTGGGGTGGAGCAGCGCCGCCGCGGGCGCGACCGGGCCCGGCTCCGCCGGCTCGCTGGGCTACGACGGCGAGACCCTGCACCCGGTCGGCTCCCAGCTCCTGTGGGGCGACCCCGATCCGCTGTGGGCCGTCGGCGACTGGCGCCCGGACGAGGTGCGCGTGGTCAAGGCCGACGAGCAGAACCGGATCGCGGTCCTCGGCATCTGCGGCGCCTCCGACGAGGAGCTGCGGCGCGGTCTGTTCACCGCGCGCGGGGGCGCGCTGCGCCATCTGACGAGCTGGCCCGGCAGCTACACCGCCGTCGTCCAGGTCGGCCGCCGCATCACCGTCTGCGGCGATCTCGCGGGCGCCCGCCCGGTCTTCCACACCCCGTGGGCGGGCGGTACGGCGTACGCCACCGCCGCGCTGCCGCTCGCCGACCTCATCGAGGCCAACCTCGACTTCGGCCATCTGGCCGCGCTGCTCGCCGCCCCGGACGTCCCGGCCGCGCTGCGCGACACCACCCCGTACGAAGGGGTGCGGCGCATTCCGCCGGGGCACGCGCTGGTGCTGCGCGCGGGGGCGCGGGAGATCGCCGGGTACGACCCCGTCTCCTCGCTCGCCGTGTCCGCGCCCCCGGCCGACCCCGACCGTGCGGTGGACGCGGTGCGCGACGCCCTGGTGGAAGCGGTGCGCACCCGGCTGTCGGCGCCGCGGCACGTGCCGGACCTCGATCCGGGCCCCGTGCCCGGGATGGGGCCCGCCGAGCGGCGCGCCCGGCGCGGGATGCCGGTGCCGGGGATCGGCGCGGACCTGTCCGGCGGCCCGGCCTCCGCCACGCTCGCGCTGCTCGCCGCGGGGCTGCCCGGCCGGCCCGGCACCCTGCTCGGGCGCGGCACGGGTGAGCGCCTGCTGGCCGTCACCTTCAACGACCTCGCCGTCGGCGGCCGCGAGGCCGAGGTGCAGCGCGCGGGGGCGCTCGCGGCCGACCCCCGGCTGCACCATGTGGTGGTGACCGGCGGCGAGGAGACCCTGCCCTACGCCGACCTCGACGGCCCCCTCACCGACGAGCCCGGACCCTCGCTGGTCACGGCGGGGCGCCACCGGGCGCGGCTGGCCGCGGGCAGCGCGGACCACTTCACCGGGCACGGGGCGCGGCAGGTCCTCGACGCGCACCCCGCCCGGCTCGCCGACCTCCTGATGGACCGCAGGCGCCGCCATCTGGTCCGGCCCGTCGCCGCGCTCGCGCGGGCGGACGGCTCGGTGCTGGTCCCGGCACGGGTGTACGGCGCGGCCCGGCGGCTGGCCCGTACGCCGTACCGGGCCGGCCTCGAAGCGCTGGCCGAGCGGCTGATGCGGCGCCGGTTCGAGGAGCCGAAGGGGGCGGTGGGGGCGTCCCTCGCGGCGCTGACCTGGGCGGCGCCGGGGCCGGCCGCCCGGTGGCTCACGGGGGAGGCACTGGCTGAAGTATCGGTTCTGCTCGAAGGGGAGGCGGATCGTTCGGGTACCGGGGCGCAACGGCCGGGTGACCATCGGGCCCGGGCGGCGCTCGCCCGGTACGCGGCGGATCTGCGCGTTCTGGAACAGTCCGCGGAGGTCCGGTCGCAGCGGCTGCACGCGCCCTTCCTCGACAACCAGGTGGTCCGGGCGTGCCGTGAACTGCCGGAGGCGCTGCGGGTGCAGCCCGGTGCGCGGGCGGCGGTCCTGCGCACGGTCCTGGACGGCACCGGCATCACCGACCTGCCTCCCGGCTGGGGCACGCCGTCCCACGCGTCCTCCGCGGCGGCCGCGCGGGCGGGCCTGCGCCTGTCCGCGGACCCGCTGCTCGACCTCTTCGCCAGCCCGCTGCTGGCGGACGCGGGGCTGGTGGAGGCGCGGGTGGTCCGCAAGGCGCTCCGCGCGGCGGCCTCCGGCGGTTCGACGGTGGACGGCCTCGCGGATCTGGTCTCCCTCGAACTCTGGCTCCACCGGCTGCTGTCCCGCCGGGGCACGTGCTGGACGGGGACGCCGGCGCGGTCGCGGGCGGTGCCGGCGGGGATCCAGCCGCGAAGGGACGCGTTGGCCTCCGGCGCGTGAGGGATTCGGCGGGCGCGTCAGGGGCGGGGCGTGCGGTGGTGCGGCGACGGCGGGTCCGTCGCGGCCGGCCGGGTGGTTCCCCGCGGCCCTGGGGGACCGCGGTGCCGTCGGTCGTGCGGCACTGCCGTGCCGGCCGCGGGCGGGCGGACCCGCCACCGGGCACCGGTATCCACCGGCACCGGTATCCACCGGCACCGGTACCCAGCGCGCGGCCTGTGCCGAAACCCCCGTGCCTCGCACCGGGCCCCCGGCGACAATGACCCGGTGCGGTACAGAATTCTCGGCATCACCCAGGCGGCGGACGCGCACGGCAACCCCCATCACCTCACCGCCCCCCGCCTCCGCACCCTCCTCGCCGCCCTGGCCCTCAGGCCCGGCCGCACCACCACCCCGGACACCCTGATCGCGGAGATCTGGGCCGACGCACCGCCCCAGGACGCCCCCGCCGCGCTCCAGGCACTCGTCGGCCGGCTCCGCCGCGGCCTCGGCAAGGACGCCGTCAGCTCCGCCCCCGGCGGGTACCGGCTCGAAGCCACCGAGGACGACGTCGACCTGTACGTCTTCGGACGGCTCACCCGCACCGGCACCAAGGCCCTCGCCGACGGCGACCCCGCCACGGCCCACCGCACCCTCACCGCGGCCCTCGCCCTCTGGTACGGCCCGGCCCTCGCCGACCTCCCCGACCGCACCGCCGCCACCCGCCCCGAGGCCCTGCGCCTGGAGGCGACCCGCGCCCGCGCCGCCGCCGCGCTGGAACTGGGCCGCGCCCAGGACGTCGTACCGGAGCTGAGGGAGTTGACCACGGCGCACCCGTACGACGAGCCGCTGCACGCCCTCCTCATCCGCGCCCTGCGCGACACCGGCCGCCCCGCCGACGCCCTCGCGGCCTACGAGTCCGCGCGCCGCACCCTCGCCGACACCCTCGGCACCGACCCCGGCATCGAACTGAGGGACTTGCACGCCGAGTTGTTGCGACAGGTACACCGCCCGGCGGCACCGCCGCCGCCCGCCCGCCGCGGCAACCTCCGTCCCCGCCTCACCTCCTTCGTCGGACGCGAACCGGAACTCGAAGCCGTACGCGCCGACTTGAGCAGATCCCGCCTCGTCACCCTCACCGGACCCGGCGGCTCGGGGAAGACCCGGCTCGCCGAGGAGGCCGCCGCCGTCCTCACCCCCGCCTGGCTCGCCGAACTCGCCCCGCTCGACCAGCCGGACGCCGTGCCCGACGCCGTCGTCAGCGCGCTCGGCCTGCGCGAGACCGTGCTGCTGAGCACCGAACTGGCACCCCAGCAGACCGACCCCACCGCCCTGTTGATCGAGTA
This sequence comes from Streptomyces sp. NPDC001056, assembly GCF_053598955.1. Lineage (NCBI taxonomy): Bacteria > Bacillati > Actinomycetota > Actinomycetes > Kitasatosporales > Streptomycetaceae > Streptomyces > Streptomyces sp. NPDC001056. Next base: position 540,677 of record NZ_JBSFLI010000001.1, read on the forward strand.
CTGCGCCCCCCGCGGCGAACTCCTGATCCTCGACAACTGCGAGCACGTCGTCGACGCGGCCGCCGCCCTCGCCGAGACCCTGCTCACCCACTGCCCGGGACTCACCATCCTCGCGACCAGCCGTGAACCCCTGGGCGTCCCCGGCGAGTCGGTGCGCCCGGTCGAACCCCTCGTCCCGGAGCAGGCGCACCGCCTCTTCGCCGAGCGCGCCAGGGCGGTGCGCCCCGACGCCGACGCGGCGCTGGGCGACACCGCCGCGGTGGCGGAGATCTGCCGCCGCCTGGACGGCCTGCCCCTCGCCATCGAACTGGCCGCGGCCCGGCTCCGGCTGCTCACCCCGCGGCAGATCGCCGACCGCCTCGACGACCGCTTCCGCCTGCTCACCTCCGGCAGCCGCACCGTCCTGCCCCGCCAGCAGACCCTGCGCGCGGTGGTCGACTGGTCCTGGGACCTGCTGGACGAGCGCGAGCGCACGGTCCTGCGCGAGGTCTCCGTCTTCACCGGCGGCTGGGACCTCGCCGCGGCCGAGGCCGTGTGCACCGGTCCGGTGGCGGACACGATCGGCGCGCTGGTCGACAAGTCCCTCGTCCTCGCCACCCCGCAGGACGGCCCCGGCGGCATGCGCTACCGCATGCTGGAGACCATCCACGAGTACGCCGCCGAACGCGCCGCCGAGGTTCCCGGGCTGCGCGCCGCCGCCGAACGCCGCCACCTCGCCTGGGCACGCGCCCTGGCCGAGGAGGCCGATCCGCGACTGCGCTCGGCGGACCAACTCACCTGGATCGCCCGCCTGGAGACAGACCTGGACAACATCCGCGCCGCACTCGACCGCGCGGTGCGCACCGGCGATGAGGCGGAGGCGGGCGCGCTCACCCTGGCCATGGGCTGGTTCTGGTGGCTGCGCAACTACCGCCAGGAAGGGGTGGACCGGGTGCGCCGGGTCCTGTGCCTGGGCGCCGCCCTCGACACCGGCGGGGCCACCGACCCGGCGACCCTCATGGCCCTGGCGGAGTCCGCCGACCACGTGGCCGCCCTGCTCGCCGCCCCCGACGCCGAGACCGGCCACCCGCTGCGCGAACTCCGCATGGACCTGCGGTTGTTCGAGCTGCTCCTCACGGCGGGCGGCAGCATGGACCGGCTGGCCCGCGACGAGCGGGCATCGCGCTACCTCGCCCTCGTACGGGCGGCCTACGAGCACGGCGGCCCGCAGGCCGCCCGCCTCCCCGGCGTCATCTGGCCGATGACCGCCTACTACCTGGGCGGCCCGGGGGACGTGGTCCGGGACATGGCCCCGGTGGTCGCCAACTGCCGTGCGCACGGCGGTGAGTGGGAACTCGGCGCCGCGCTGATGTACCGCGCCCATGTGCTGGTCGACTCCCCGGGCAATCTGCGCGGCGTGGACGAGGACCTCGCCGAACTGCGCGTGCTCAGCCGCCGTGTCGGGGACCGCTGGATGCGGGCACAGGTGTGCAGCGCGGCCGGCGAGGCGGCCATGGCGCGCGGCCGTTTCGCCGAGGCGCGCGGGGAGTACGAGGAGGCGCTGCGCCTCGCTTACGAGGTGGGCGCGTACGCGGAGTCGCCGTTCCTGCTGGCCCGCCTCGCCGACATCGCCTTCCGCTTCGGCGACCGGGAGACCGCGCTCGCCGCCCTGGACGAGGCGGGCGCCGCCGCGGACCGGTACGCGGTCCCGGAGTCCCGCGCCTTCGTGCTGCTGATGCGGGCCTTCATCGCCCTGCACGACGGGCGGACCGCCGAGGCCCGCGCGTACTTCGAGGCGACCTGCCAGGCGGCCGGCCCCGAGGCGTCCCCGCCGCAGTTCGCGGCCGTGCTGCGCACCGTCGAGGCGCTGCTGGTGGCCGAGGAGTCGGGTCCCGGGCACGGGCTGCCGATCCTCGCCGGGGCGCTGGACGAGGCCGTCGGCCTGCGCTGCGCCGAGTCGATCACCGGGGGCCTGGTGGACGCCGCAGCCGGTCTGCTGGGCCGGCTCGGCGATCTGCCGGGCGCGGTCCGGCTGTACGAGGCCGCCGACCACTGGCGCGACGGCCGCCCGCGCAGCGAACCCGAGCGCACCGAGGCCGCCCGGGTACGGGCCGCCGCGCGCGCCGCCCTGTCGGCGGACCGGTACGCGGCCGAGCGGGCCCGGGGCGCGCGCTACGACGCGGCCGACGTCCTGGACGACCTCCGGCGGGCTACCGGCAGGTGAACCGGGACTCCGCCCAGTCGGCCAGCGCCGTGCGGTCGAAGGAGTTGCTGTGCGGCCGCACCACGAGCTGTACGGTCGTACGCCCCGTGAGGTCCACATGGACGGGAACCGCCCGGTCCCGGCCCTTGACCATCCCGGACCGCCACAGCTCGACCCCGTCGCCGTAGACGGCGAAGGAGACCTTGCCGAGGCCGTGGGTCATGTCGTCCACACCGGCCAGCGCGTCGTAGGCGGTGCACTGCCGGTTCAGGGCGATGGTCACGGAGGACTCGCCGCGGACGGTCGCCCCCTGCGCGTATCTCTCGCCGCCGATGTCGAGGCCGTACCGCTGCCACACCCAGCTGCTGCGGCCGAGCGCGATCTCGGGCCGGGTGCCGTCGCCGGTCACGTCGTAGCGCAGCTCGCTGAGCTGGTAGACGACGGTCGGCGGCGGGGGAGTGGGCGTCGGCGTCGGGGTGGGCGTGGGGGTCGGCGTGGGCTTCGGGGCGGGCCCGGGGGGAGCGGGCTTCGGCGTCGGTCTCGGCGTCGTTTTCGGCGTGGGCGTGGGCGGCGGAGGGGGCGTCGGCGCGGGGACGGGGGCGGCGGGCACCACCGGCTTCTGCGTCGGCTGCGTCGGCGTCGGCGTCGGCGTCGGTTTCGGCTTCGGCTTCGGCGGGGTGGGCGTCGGGGAGGGGGGGTGTACGACGACCGGCGGGGCCGATGACGGCTCGGCGACCTCCTTCGCCGGACGGCCGTCGTACACGAGGCCGAAGGCCACCGCGGCGGCGGCGACCGCGACGACACCCGCCGCGATGCCCGCCTTCACCGGCGCCCCGACCGCCTCCGAGGCGGCCGCGCCCGCGGCACCCGTCCCGCCGGAGGACCCGTTCGCCGCCGCGGCGGCACCCGCGGCCCCGGCCGCTCCGGCCCCCGCGCCACCGGCGACGAGGCCGAGCGCCTTGGCGTACCCGGCGGCCCCGAACCAGCCGATGACCGCGACCGGTACGACGGCGGGGATGCCGCCGGCGACCTCTTCGATCTGCGCCGCGGCGAGCCGGCACCTGGCGCACTCCTCCAGGTGCTTGCGCAGTCCCCGTTCGGCGCGGACGCGCAGCTTGCGGCGGGCGTAGGTGCCGAGCCGGTCGGCGTAGCGGGCGCACTCGGCGTCGTCGGTGAGGGTGCTGCTGACATGGGCCTGGAGGTAGGCCTGCTTCAGGCCCTCGCGGGCGCGGCTGGCGAGCACACGGGTGCCGTTGGCGTCCAGGCCGAACAGGACGGCGACCTCGCTCGGGGACTCGTCCTCCACCTCGGTGTGCCACAGCACGGCCTGCCAGCGCTCGGGCAGCGAGCGGAAGGCCCGCATGGCCATGGACTGCTCGGCCTCGTGCAATGCCCGTACGTCGGCGCCGAGATCGAGGATGTCGTCGTCGGACCCCTCGAAGGGGCGGGCGGCCTGCCGGGCGAAGGCGGCGAAGTCGTCGACGAGTTGCTCGCGCCGCGCCGACTTGATCCAGTGCGCGGCGACGCGTCGCACCGAGGTCAGCAGGTAGGCCCGTACGGCGTGCTCGGGCCCGGCACCGCCGCGCACGGCCTGGAGCATCCGGGCGAAGACCTCGGCGGTGAGGTCCTCGGCGGTGTGCGCGTCCCGGCAGCAGGTCCGCGCGTACCGGCGCACCGCGTCGGCATGCCGCCGGTACAGCTCCTCGTAGGCGGAGTCGTCCCCGCCCCGCATCCGCTCGACCAACTCGGCGTCGTCGGCCGGTACGCCCCGCTGCGCCGGGATGTATCTGCGGCCTTGGCTCGGCACCTGCGCACCGACACCCTCGTCCTCGCGCGCCCCGTCAACACTCATCGTGGAACGCCCCCGACCCGGCCCGACATCACCACCACAGCGTCCCACATCGTCATTTCTTCAACGACCCCCTCCGCCTCCTGTCACCCGTCCGAGGGGAATCGCCCGCGGGGGATCGCTCCGCGGTGCCGGCAGGGCCCGAAAAGGGCCACCCGCACCACCCGAGCGCGAAGGTCGCACGGGTGATGCGGGTGGGCGGACGAAACCCCCGCCGGGGGCGCGATCAGCCGATCGCGGGGCGGGAGCGCAGACCCTCCAGCAGAATGTCCAGCAGCCGCGCCGACGCCGCCGCCTGCTGCGCGGCATCCGGCAGGGACGGCGCCGCCGTGGCGATCACCAGCAGCACGTCGGACACGGACACATCCGCCCGCAACGCGCCGGCCGTCCGTGCCCGCTCCACCAACTGCCCCACGACCGCGAGCAGTTCGCCGGACCCGGCGTCGTCCGCGACCGCGGAACCCTGTCCCACGAGCCGCAGGTCACCGCCGCCGGGCTGCACCCGCTGCTGCGGCACCCGGGCCTCCCCGACCACGGCGTCCACGCCGCCGGCCGCACCGGCGGAGTCCTCCGCGGAGCCGACCCGCAGCACCTGCGGCGGCAGCAGACGCCCCGCCCCGGAGGCCACCGACGTCCGCAGGAACCGGGACAGCGCCGACCACGGCTCGTCCTCCTGCCCGAGGGCCGCCCGCGCCTGCTCGGTGAGCCGCGCCGTCTCCTCCTCGGCTATCCGCCGGACCAGCACGTCCTTGCTGGGAAAGCGCCGGTACACGGTGCCGACACCGACCCGCGCGCGCCGCGCCACGTCCTCCATCGGCGCGCCGTAACCCAGCTCGCCGAACACCTCGCGCGCCGCGCGCAGCACGTGCTCCAGATTGCGCTGTGCGTCCACCCGCAGCGGCGTCGTCCGCGCCACGTCCGCGCGCCCGTTCGCCGCCGCCACCGCCGGCACCGTCGATCCTCCGGCCGCCATCGCGGTGGCGGCCGACCAGTGGGTGTCCTGAATATGCATGTGTTTCCCCCGGTACATGACGTCTCCCCCCGGAGACACTCCCCGTCACTGATGCCGGGGCGCACGATGGCACCGATCGCCGCGGCCCCGCCCGTCGCAGAGCCCGTGCGACCACATCCCCTACACCCCGTCGACACGAACATAGTTGAGAGGCAGTCAATTCAGAAGGGGCAGGTTCCGCACACTGCGCCCCCCGATCGGAGTACGAGACATATACGTCCCGGTTCCGGGCGCGTCCGCCCGCGCGTCCGCCCCCGCTGACCTGCCACCTTTCCCCGGAGCCGGCCACCACGTCCGTACGGCCGCACAGCAGGCCGCCGGTCACACAAATTGCCGGGCCTGTGGACAAACCACTGCGCCGGGTGCGTCATGGGATGGTGAAGGAACGTGCGCGCATTCTGGTTGTCGGCGGCGGCTACGTCGGGATGTACACGGCCCTGCGCCTCCAGCGGAAGCTGAAGGCCGAGCTGAGGCGCGGTGAGATCGAGATCACCGTCGTCACACCCGACCCCTATATGACGTACCAGCCCTTCCTGCCCGAGGCGGCCGCGGGCTCGATCTCGCCCCGCCACGTCGTCGTACCGCTGCGCCGCGTCCTCGACCACTGCCGTGTCGTCATCGGCGAGGCCACGTCCATCGACCACGCCGCGCGCACCGCCACCGTCACCACCCTCGCCTCCGCCGACGCGGGCCGCGCCGAACTCCTCGGCTACGACGAACTGGTGCTCGCCCCCGGCTCCGTCGCCCGCACCCTGCCCCTGCCCGGCCTCGCCGAGTACGGCATCGGCTTCAAGACCGTCGAGGAGGCCATCGGGCTGCGCAACCACGTCATCGAGCAGATGGACATCGCCTCCTCCACCCGCGACCCCGCCATCCGCGACGCCGCCCTCACCTTCGTCTTCGTCGGCGGCGGCTACGCGGGCGTCGAAGCCCTCGGCGAACTGGAGGACATGGCGCGCTACGCCGCCCGCTACTACCACAACGTCCGTGCCGAGGACATGAAATGGATCCTCGTGGAGGCGAGCGACCGCATCCTGCCCGAGGTCGGCGCGGAGATGGGCCGCTACACCGTCACCCAGCTGCGCCGCCGCAACATCCAGGTGCTCCTCGGCACCCGCCTGGAGTCCTGCGCCGACCGGGTCGCCGTGCTCAGCGACGGCCAGCGCTTCCCGACCCGTACGGTCGTGTGGACCGCCGGCGTCAAACCGCACCCGCTGCTCGCCGCCACGGACCTTCCGCTCACCGACCGCGGCAGGCTGAGGTGCACCGCCCAGCTGACCGTCGAGGGCGCCGAACACGCCTGGGGCGCGGGCGACGCCGCGGCCGTCCCGGACGTCACCGCCGCCGAACCCGGCACCCTCACCGCGCCCAACGCCCAGCACGCCGTGCGCCAGGCCAGGGTCCTCGGCGACAACCTTGTCCACGCCCTGCGCGGCGAGCCCCTGGAGACCTACGCGCACGCGTACACGGGGTCCGTCGCCTCCCTCGGCCTGCACAAGGGCGTCGCCCAGGTCTACGGGCGCCGGCTGAAGGGCTACCCTGCCTGGTTCATGCACCGTGTCTACCACCTCAGCAGGGTGCCCACCGTCAACCGCAAGGCCCGCGTGCTCGCCGAATGGATTCTCTCCGGACTGTTCAAGCGGGAGATCGTCTCGCTCGGTTCACTCGAACATCCGCGCGCGGAGTTCGAACTCGCGGCCGGGGGAAAGCATCCTCACGACCCGAAGGGGTCGTCCTGACCCGAACCAGGAACTGCACGGCCCGCCCCACCGTCTGACGGATGTCGCCCGCCGCGGCCGGCTCCCTGCCAGACTGCCCCACGACATCGGACGGGCACCCGCCCGCCCTCGCACCCACGAGGCCTTCCCCACAGTGAACTTCACGCGCTGGAGCGCCCGGCTCCCCGGAACGCAGCGCCGCGCCGCCGCGCGGACCGAGACCCCGGTCCCATCGGACCGGCGAGGGGAATGCTCCGTGCCCGCGGCCCGCGCCGGGGGCCCCACCGACGGCACCGGCCCGGTGCCCGCCGTCGACGGACTGCCCGCCCGCGACGTCCTCGACCGCGTCCCGGCCCTCGTCGCCCTCGTGCACGGCCCCGACCACCGCCTCGCCTACGTCAACGACGCCTACACGGCGGCCTTCGGCGCCCGCCACACCGGCGCCCCCGCCCGCGAGGCCCTGCCCGAACTCGCCGAACTGGGCCTGCTCCCGCTCCTCGACCAGGTGCTGCGCAGCAGCCGCCCCCGCACCCTGAAGTCCCGCCGCGCGGTCGACGGCCGCTCGTACACGTTCACCTGCACCCCCGTCGCCGAGGACGGCGACGGCGGCGACGGCGCGGTTCTCGTCTTCGCCACCGACGTCACCGACCACGCGGAGGCCGCCGAACGGCTGCGCGCCAGCGAACGCCGCCAGCGCGAGACCGCCGTCACCCTCCAGCGCTCCCTGCTCCCGCAGGACCTGGAAGAACCCGACGACCTGCGCATCGCCGCCACCTACCAGCCCGGCGGCACCGAGGCCGCGGTCGGCGGCGACTGGTACGACGTGATCACCCTCGGCGGCGGCCGCACCGCCCTCGTCATCGGCGACGTCATGGGCCGGGGCGTGCGCGCCGCCGCGGTCATGGGCCAGCTGCGCACCGGCGCGCGCGCCTACGCCCGCCTCGACCTGCCCCCGCACGAGGTGCTCCAGCTCCTCGACGGCCTCGCCACCGAGATCGACCCCAACCAGATCGCCACCTGCGTCTACGCCGTCCACGACCCGAACGAGGGCCGGCTGGTGTACGCCTCCGCCGGGCATCTGCCGATCCTGGTCCGCGACGAGCACGGCACGGTCTCCCGCGCCGACGAACCCACCGGCCCGCCCCTCGGCACCGGGGGCTGGATGCACTCCTCGGGCTCGATCGCGCTGGCCCCCGGCTCCACGGCGGTCCTCTACACCGACGGCCTGGTGGAGCGCAGGAACGAGGACCTGGACGAGGGCATCGCCGCCCTGGAACGCGCCCTGGCCGGCGCCACCGGCTCCCCCCAGGTCGTCTGCGACCGCCTGGTCCGCTCGGCCGGGGTCACCGCCGACCACGACGACGACGTGGCCGTCCTGGTCCTCCAGCACCCTGCGCGTACGGGCCCGGACGGGGAGCTGTTCCGCAACGCGGCCCTGGAACTCCTCGGCGGCGTCGAGGCCGCCCCGCGCGCCCGCGCCTTCGCCTCCGGCGTCCTCACCAGCTGGCGCTTCCCCGCGGAACTGCACGACCTCGGCGTCCTCGCCACCAGCGAGCTCGTCGCCAACAGCCTCCAGCACGGCACCCCGCCCATGCGCCTGAGGCTGCGCCGCACCGACCGCCGCCTCATCGTGGAGGTCACCGACGGCGACGACCACCTCCCGCGGCGCCGCCGCGCCGAACCGGCCGACGAGTCCGGCCGGGGCATCGCCATCGTCGCCACCATCGCCTCCACCTGGGGCTGCCGCCGCACGCCGGACGGCGGGAAAGCGGTCTGGTGCGAGTTCCTGCTGCCGAAACCGAGGCCCTGAGCAGCGATCACGGGTTGGCCTGCACCCCGTCCCCGGTGTTACAAGCACACCTATGGCAGACACGCGCAGCACCGAAGGCCCCGAGGCGTACGACACCCACAGTGCCCCGATCATGGCGCCCTTCGTGGCCGCGCTGCTGGACGCGGTGCACCTCGGCCCCGGCGAGGCCGTGCTCGACCTCGCCTGCGGCACCGGCTTCGCCGCCCGCGCGGCCGCCCCTCTGGTCGGACCGACGGGGCTGGTCCGCGGCGCCGACATCGACGAGGGGATGATCCGTGTCGCGCGCGCACGCGGGCCCCGTATCGACTTCACCGCGACCCCCGCCGACCGGCTCCCGTACGACACCGCCACCTTCGACGCGGTCGTCTGCCAGCAGGGCGCCCAGTTCTTCCCCGATCTGGCCGCCACGTTCACCGAGGCGGCCCGGGTCACCCGCCCCGGCGGCCGGTTCGCCGCCACCATCTGGGCCCCGCTCGACCGCCAGCCCTACTTCCTCGCCCACGAGCGCGCCCTGCGGACGTACGCCCCCGACGCGCTGCGGTACTTCCTCCGCGCCTACGTCCGCACCGCCGAGGAACTCACGACGGCCCTGCGGACGGCCGGCTACCGCGACATCACCCACCGCGAACTGACCCGCGACATCACCCTGCCGCCGTTGGACGAGTACGCCGAGGCCCACCTGAGAGCGCTGTGGGGCGGCCTGATCACGGAAGCCGGCGGCGCACAGGCCCTCACCGGGGCCGCCCGCCTCGTCCGCGACCGCCTGGCCGCCCACACCGCCCCCGACGGGACGGCGACGCTTCCCTTCACGGTGCTGCTGGTCACCGCCACCCGCTGAAGGGCTCCCCGCGTCACGCCTCGGCGGGTACCGACTCCGCGGGCGCCCCGCCCCGGCTGACCACGCGGCTGCCACGCGCCGCCCACGGCTGATCCTGCACCGCGGTGAGCCGGCGCCCGAGCCGCAGCGCCAGATACGTGATGCCCAGCGAGAACAGCAGGAAGGTCACGATGTACGGCGCGTGCAGCGAGGCCCCGAGGGGACCGCCCACCGCCGGACCGACGGCCAGCGCCAGCTGCTTGACCAGCGCGAACGCCGAGTTGTACTGACCGGCGAGACCCTCCGGCGCCAGATCGGCGACCAGCGGGGCGACCGTCGGCGACAGCATCGCCTCACCGAGACCGAACAGCGCGTACGTCGACACGAACGCGGCCGTCGCCATCTCCTGGCTGCCGTGCCCGAGCCCCGCGTATCCCGCGGTCAGCCACGCCACCGCCCAGACCAGGCCCACCAGGGCGATCACCCGGGTACGCCGGGCGCGCTCCACGAACTTCAGCACGGCGAACTGGGCGACCACGATCATCAGCGTGTTCGCGGCCAGGGCCGTACCCAGCGATGAGGTGGATATCCCGGCGGCCTCCACGCCGTACGCGCTGAGACCCGACTCGAACTGGCCGTAGCAGGCGAAGAACAGCACGAAGCCCAGCACGCACAGCTGCACCATCGCCCGGTTGCCCAGCAGCCGCTTCCAGCTGCCCTTCGCGGACGCGGGCGCGCCCTCCAGACGGGGGGAGTGCGGCATCCGCACGGTCGCCATCACCGCGACCAGCAGCAGGAACATCGCCGCCTCGATCGCGAACAGCAGGGTGAACGACGACACGCGCGTGGTGTCGACCAGGTGGCCGCCGATGAGGCCGCCGATGCCGAGGCCCAGGTTCTGGAGGAAGAACTGCGTCGCGAACGCCCGTGACCGGGTGTCGGCGCTGGAGCAGTCCACGATCATCGTGGCCAGCGCCGGCTGCATCACGGCCTGCCCGGCACCGAGCACCGCGGCGGCGAGCAGGACGGACCACGCGCTGCCCGCGAGCCCCAGGCACAGTGCGCCGAGCGCGGCGGAGACCAGGGCGGCGAGCAGGACCGGCAGCGGGCCGCGCCGCACGATCGCCCGGCCGGCGAACGGCAGCACGATCAGCGCGGCCACGGCGAACACGGCGAGCACGAGTCCCGCCGTCATGGCCCCCAGGCCCCGCACCTGCGCCACATAGACGTACAGGTACGGAACCGTGAAGCCGAGCCCGAATGCGCTGAGTGCGTTGCCCACGTGGATCCGGCGCATCGCTGCGCCCATCGCCCTGGTCACGTTCACCTCTCTCACTAGTTAGGAGTGAAGACTTCAAAGCTAAAGTTCGAAGCTAAAGAGTACACAGTGAAGGACTTCAAGGCAAAGCGGGTGCGTGCCATACTCGGCCCATGGCCGACACCGCCGGCGTCACTGAGCCGACCCTCGAAGAACAGATCGCCGCCTACCAGCGCGAGTTCCAGGACCTCGACCCGCAGGTCGAGAAGATCGTGTCGGCCCTGTCCCGGCTCAACCGCCGGATGAACGTGGCGTACGGCCGCCAGACCGCCGCCCTCGGCATCAGCAACGCCGAGTGGGAGGTGCTCAAGGCCCTGGTCCTCTCCGGCGCCCCCTACCGGATGGGCCCCAGCGACCTCGCCAAGCGCCTCGGCCTCACCCCGGCCGCCATGACCCACCGGATCGACCGCATGGTCGCGGAGGGGCTGGTCACCCGGGAGCGCGACGAGTCCAACCGGGTGCGGGTCATCATCGAGCTGACGCCCGAGGGCCGGGAGAAGTGGCTGGAGGCCATGCGTCTCGCGACCGTCTTCGAGGAGGACCTGCTCCAGGACCTGACCCCGGCCGAGCGCTCGGTGCTCGGGGAGGTCCTCACCACGCTGCTGCGCAGGGTGGAGCACGCCCAGCCGGACGCCGGCGGCCGCCTCAGCGACCTCGACTGAGGCCGCAGAAAAGATCTTGACAGGCCGCGGTTGACACGCCCCTGGGCGGGTCCGTAAAGTTCTTCGGGTTGCCGCGGAGCCGTAACGTCTTCGCGGTGGCACCTCAGCCGCTTCGAGCGGCACCCCTCACACCATAAGCACGATCTCCCTCCCGGGTTGATTTCGGCGTGCCCGAATTCAATTCGAATAGGGATTCGGTGGCCCGATTGGGAATCGCCGGACGGATCCGCTAAGGTTTGAGACGTCGGAACGGCCCAACGGCCGGGAAGACAAACCCCGCTGACCGGGGATCAGACACCGAAAGGGTCTGATAGAGTCGGAACCGCCGGAAAGGGAAACGCGAAAGCGAAAACCTGGAAAGCACCGAGGAAATCGGATCGAGAAAAGATCTGATAGAGTCGGAAACACCGAAGGGAAGCCCGGAGGAAAGCCCGAGAGGGTGAGTACAAAGGAAGCGACCGTTCCTTGAGAACTCAACA
>NZ_JBSFLI010000002.1:0-67162 GCF_053598955.1 Streptomyces sp. NPDC001056
TCGACCTCCTGGAAGGAACCCGGGTCCAGGAGCAGCTCGATCCGCTCCCGTGCCGTCAGCTTGCCCTTGGCGTGCTGCGCCGCGGTCGCCTTCTCGCTCGGGCCGGCCAGCACGCGTTCGCGTATGCCGGCCAGTTCCGCGATGTGGGACTTCATCTCTGCCTGCCTCTGCGGTGAGGTGACGTGACATCGGACGCCGCCCGCGGGGCCGCCGTGACGGCGCCCCGGACCCGATCGTGACAACGCGGTCTGACCGGGCGCTGACGGGCCGCTTACGGCCACCGGACCCTCCCGGCGGTCACACCGGTTGCAGCGCCGTCGGAATGCGCGGATCGCCCGTGAGCGCCGGATCGTGCGACAGGATCGCCAGCTCCACCTTCCGCAGCGCGGGCGACGGCTGTATCCCCAGCTCCTCGTCGAGCCTGCGGCGCATCCGGCGGAAGACGTCGAGCGCGTCGGCCTGCCGGCCCGAGCAGTACAGGGCGATCATCAGCTGCTCGCAGAAGCGTTCCCGCAGCGGGTGGTTGGTATGGGCCTCGGCCAGCTCCGCGAGCAGGGACGCGTGCCGCCCGAGCCCCAGTTCGGCGTCGAACCGCAGCTCCATCGCCCGCATCCGGTACTCCTCGTAGCGCGCCCCGGCCAGCTGGCACATGGTGCCGCCGGGGAAGCCGCCGAACACCGGCCCCCGCCACAGCGCGAGCGCCCGGCCGAGCATCCGCGCGGTGTGCTCCGCGTCCCTGGGCCCGGCCGACTCCGCCTGCCGTACGGCCCGTACGAACTCGGCGGCGTCCAACTCGCCCTCGCCGACGCCGAGCCGGTAACCGGCCGGGTGGATCGTCACCCGCGAGGCCGGCCGGTCCGGCTCCAACGACCGCAGTCTGCGCCGCAGTCGGCTGATGTGGGCCTGGAGGGCGTTGGCCCGGTGGTCCGGTAAGGCATCACCCCACATCTCCTCGGCGAGGCTCTCCCCGGACACCGGCCGGCCCTCGCTGACCAGCAGGGTCTGCACCAGCGTGCGCTGCAGATCGCCGCACACGTCCGCCTCACCGGTGGCGGTGCGTATCTCCAGCGCGCCGAGAACGGAGAACCTCAGCATGTCTTTCCCCCTAGATGACAATTCCTCGCCGACGGTGATTTTCGGAGCGGTGCTGCCGTGAAAGAAAGAATGGGCGAACGCGCCGTGCCCCGGCGGGCCTCGATCCGTACCGCGGCCCGCCGGGGCATCTGCTCCGCCGGGACGGGGGGCGGCCGGCGGTTCCTGGGTGGTGCCGGTGCTCGAACGCGTTCGGACAGGCACCGGCCGGGTGGAGCCGAATTCGCGGGCGTCCGCAATTCCCGTCCGCCCGGGGCGGGAAGCGCGTCCGGTCGTGATTCCGGCCGTGGCGGAGAGGGCAGGATTCGAACCTGCGTGGGCCGTTCAGGCCCGACCAGTGCGATGCACACGGTCCCCGATCAACCACTCCGGGCACCTCTCCCCGTGTCCGGCCGCCGTTTTCCGCGCCGTTCACGTCAACCACATTGGCAGTGCCGGCTGACGGAATGCTGACGCGCTTCTGACACGGGTAAATGAATACCCAACTGCTCTTTTCCGGAGTGACGTCACGGTGCTGTACTCCCTTCGACGGAAAACGCTCCCGAAAGGGGTACGGGAATGACCGCGATCACCACCGAGACCGGCACCGACAGTCGGATTCTCGACGCGATACGCGCCCACACCACGAGCGAGAACCCGAGTTCCTTCCTCGCGCTCAACAGCGGAAACAGTGTCTTCACCGTCCCGGGCGCGGACGGTGTCGTCGTCTACCGCCGCACCGGCCGCTGGGCCGTCCAGTTCGGCGGCCCCTTCGCCGCCGAGGAGGACTACGACACGTTGCTGGACGCCTTCCGCAGTCACGTCCGGGACGAGGGCCTGGGGCTGGTCGGCGTGCAGCTCCAGCGCACCGACGCCGAGCGGTACGCGGCGCGCGGCTGCGTCGTCAACCAGGTCGGCGCCTCCTGGGCGGTCAGCCTGGCGGACTTCACGCTGCGCGGCACCAAGTTCATGCAGCTGCGCAACAAGATCTCCCGCGCGCTGCGCAACGGACTCCAGATCCAGGAGGTCGACGCGGCCGACGTCGCCGACGCCATCGCCGCGATCGACAAGGCGTGGCTCGGCTCCAAGGGCGGCGCGCACCAACTGGAGTTCCTGGTCGGCCAGATCGGCGGCCAGGCCCAGGCGCAGCGCCGGCTGTTCAGCGGCACCATCGACGGCGAGCCGGTCGCCTACATCTCCTACTCGCCGGTCTACGGCAGCCGAGCAGGCTGGATGCACGACCTCAGCCGGCGCATCCCGGAGGGCTCCCCGGGCCTGATGGAGGCCATCAACGCGCACGCCATCGAGATCTTCCGCGCCGAGGGCGTCGAGTGGCTGCACTTCGGTTTCACGCCGTTCACCGGGCTCGACGCCGCGTACGAACTCGACGGCCACAGCCCGGGGTTCCAGTGGCTGATGCACGCCCTGTGGGCCGAGGGCGCCGCGCTGTACCCGGCGCAGACCCAGCTGTCGTACAAGCAGAAGTGGGCCCCCGACCTGCTCATCCCCGAGTACGTCGCCTTCGACGGGCCGCAGGCCTCGCTGCCCGGCTTCGCGCACGTCTTCCGCGCCTGCAAGGCGTTCTGACCCGACTCGTCACAGAACAGGAGACCAGGACATGAGCCAGTCCACCGAGGAACTCTCGCACGCCGTGGTCGAGCAGCTGATGGCCGTCATCGGCGCCCCCGACGACGCGCAGGTCGCCGACGCCGCCGACGCCGCCGTGCGCGCCCTGGACGAGCGGCTGCGCGCCGAGGCGGCCGCCTGAGTGGCCGCGCCGCCGGCCGCCCGGGTGCCGGCCGGCGGGCCGGGGGTGGCCCGATCAGACCGGTATCAGTGCCACATCAGTGGTGCACGGAACGCTGGACGTACGTTCGCCCGGTGGTCCGGGTCCGGGAGCACCGCACTGTGCTCCCGTCGCCCGGGTCCGCCGGGCGGGCCACAGCCCGCGGCGGTGACCCCACGCGGGAGCTGAAGTCGACTCGCGGCGCCCGCAGGTCCGCAGGTCCGCGGGGCAGCGGCGCCGCCGCCCGCAATCGGGCACATTCTCCCAAGGAGAGCAACGCATGCAGCGTCCGCACATACAGGAAGCCGTGGCCGCGGCCGCGCCGGGCGGCGAACGCACCGGTGCCTCGGCCACGTTCGCCGAACTGCTCAAACGGGTCAAGGCCGAGGGTCTCCTCGACCTGGACCCGCGCTACTACGTGGGCAAGCTCGCCCTCAACACCGCCCTGCTGGCCGTCGGGTTCGTCGTCTTCTTCGAACTCGGCGACACCTGGTGGCAGCTGGCCACCGCCGTGTGGATGGGGCTGTGCGGCGGCCAGTCGGCGTTCATGTGGCACGACGCCGGCCACAAGGCCATGTTCCGCAGCAAGAAGGCCGCCTCCGCGGTCGGGTACGTGCACGCCAACCTGGTCAACGGGGTCAGCTACGGCTGGTGGGTCAACCACCACAACCGGCACCACAGCAATCCCAACCACCTCGACATGGATCCGGACATCGGCCGGCGCACCGCCATCTTCGACATCAAGCAGTACCCGACCCGCAAGGGCACCCAGAAGTTCGTGGTGCGCTACCAGAGCGTGCTGTTCTTCGTGCTCCTGGTGCTTGAGGGCTTCAAGATGCTGAAGACCGCGGTCAAGTCCATCGTCACCGGCAAGACCAAGCGGCCCGCGCTGGAGACCTTCCTCATCCTGCTGCGCGCCGCCGTCTACCTCACCTGCGTCTTCACCGTCCTGTCCCCGGCGCTCGCGGTCGCCTTCATCGTCGTCCAGCACGCCTCCCTGGGCGTGTACTTCGGCATGATCTTCGCCCCGAACCACAAGGGCATGCAGGTCCGCGACGGCGAGGAGGAGACCCTGGACTGGCTGGAGCGCCAGGTCCTCACCTCCCGCAACATCCGCCCCAGCCTGCTGACCGACTTCCTGTACGGCGGTCTCAACTACCAGGTCGAGCACCATCTGTTCCCGGCCATGCCGCAGAAGAGCCTGCCGCGCGCCCGCGAACTGACCATGGAGTACTGCGCCGAACGCGGCGTGCCGTACCACGAGGTCGGCTTCTGGGCCTCGTACCGCGAGGTCGCCTCCTACCTCCACGAGGTCAGCGCGCCGGTGCGGCGCGGTGACGTCGAGGAGCAGATCCGCCGCAGGGCCATGGAAGCGGCCTGATCCTCCCGAATCCCCTTGACCATCCCCCACGCACCCCCCACCTGGCCCCCGGGCCGCACGCCCGGGTCCGCCGGTGACCCGGGCGGTTCCTTCCCCAGAAGCACAGCGAAAGCTTGCGACGACAGCTTCCAAGGAGCCAGCCCCATGTCCCAGACCACGGCCGCGGCCGGCGGTCTCACCGCTCCCGCCCCGATCGGCGCCCGCCTGGACCGCATGCCGATCACTCCCCTGCACCGAAGACTCACCGCGGTCATCGGCGTCGGCCTGTTCTTCGACACCTTCGAGAACAACCTCTCCGGCACCATCGGCAAGGTGCTGCAGAGCGACTTCGGCTTCGGCGCGACCTCGCTCAAACTGGTCCTGGCCTCCGCGTTCGTCGGCCAGTTCATCGGATCCCTGACGCTCGGCCGGATCGCGGACCGGTTCGGCCGGCGCCGGGCCTTCCTGATCAACCTGGCCATCTACTCGGCCTGTTCACTGCTCGGCGCCTTCGCCCCCAACGCCGCCTGGCTGATCGTCACCCGCTTCCTCGCCGGGCTCGGCATCGGCGCCGAACAGGCCCTGTCCGACTGCTACCTGGCCGACGTGCTGCCCGCCGCCAAACGCGGCCGGTTCATCGCCTGGGCCTACACCCTCGCCTTCTGCGGGGTGCCCGCGGTCGGCTTCGCCGCCCTGTGGCTGGTGCCGCTGACCCCGCTCGGGGTGGCCGGCTGGCGCTGGCTGTTCGTGCTCGGCGCCCTCGGCTCCGCCGCCGTGTGGGTGCTGCGCCGTCAGCTGATCGAGTCACCGCGCTGGCTCGCCGCGACCGGCCGCACCGAGGAGGCCGACCGCCTGGTGGCCCGCCTGGAGGCCGAGGCGGCCGGTAGCGGACTGCCCCCGGCCCCGCCCGCCGCGCCGTCCGAGACCCCGGAGCGGGACACCCGGCTGCGCGACATCTTCCGGCCCCACCTGCTGCGCCGCACCCTCGTGCTGTGGGTGTTCTGCGTCCTGTCGGTCGTCGGCTACTACGGCTTCGGCACCCTCGCCCCGCAGATCGTCGCCGCCAAGGGCTACGGTCTCGTCGCCGGGCTCGGCTTCACCGCGCTCTCCTTCCTCGGCTACCCGGTGGGCTCCGCGCTCGCCCTGCCGATCGTGGACCGCATGGAGCGCCGTACCCTCGTCGCCCTCTCGGCCGCCGCGATGGTGGCCGCCGGACTCGGCTTCGCCTACGCCCGGTCGGCGCAGCTCATCGTGGTGTGCGGCTTCGCGTACACCCTGTTCAGCAACGTCTTCTCCAGCGTCTCGCACGTGTATCTCTCCGAGCAGTACCCGACCGAGATCCGGGCCACCGCCGCGGGTGCCGCGTACTCCCTGTCCAAACTCAGCGCCGGCGCCCTGCCGTTCGTGCTGCTGCCGGTTCTCGACGCGCACGGCCCCGGCGCGCTGTTCGCCGTCATCGCCGCCGCCATGGCCGTCCTGGCCGTCACCGTGCTGTCCCTCGGTGAGCGCACCACCGGTGTGGCCCTGAAGTGAACAACCTTTGTTGTGAAAGGAGTTGAGCATGGCATACGTCATAGGTCTGCCCTGCGTCGACATCAAGGACCGCTCCTGTGTCGACGAATGCCCCGTGGACTGCATCTACGAGGGCAGCCGCGCCCTGTACATCCACCCGGAGGAATGCGTGGACTGCGGCGCCTGCGAGCCGGTGTGCCCGGTGGACGCCATCTACTTCGCGGACGACCTGCCCGAGGAGTGGGGCGACGACCACGCCGCCTCCAACGCCGAGTTCTTCGCCACCCTCGGCTCGCCCGGCGGCGGCAGCGCGGTCGGCCCCCAGGACCATGACTCCCCGCTGGTGAGCGCCCTGCCCAAGGGGGTGTCGGCGGCATGAGCGGCATCCTCGCGGGCAAGCGGGTCCTGGTGACCGGCGTGGTCACCGACGCCTCCATCGCCTTCCACGTGGCCCGGATCGCGCAGGAGGAGGGCGCCGAGGTCCTGCTCACCGGCTTCGGCCGGCTGTCCCTCATCGAACGGTTCGCGGCGAAGCTGCCGAAGCCCGCTCCCGTCGTCGAGCTGGACGTCACCGACCCGGACCACCTCGACACCCTGGCCGAGCGGCTCGGCGCGCACACCGACGGACTCGACGGGGTCGTGCACTCCATCGCCTACGGCCCCCAGGGCGCCTTCTCCTTCCTCGACGGCACGTGGGACGACGTCTCGACGGCCGTGCACGTCTCGGCGTACTCCCTCAAGTCCCTGACCACCGCCTGCCTGCCGCTGCTGAAGCGGCGCGGCGGCTCGGTCGTCGGGCTCACCTTCGACGCGGCCGTGGCCTGGCCGCACTACGACTGGATGGGCGTCGCCAAGGCCGCCCTGGAGTCCACCAGCCGCTATCTCGCCCGCGACCTGGGCGAGTTCGGCATCCGGTGCAACCTGGTCGCGGCGGGCCCGCTGCGCTCCATGGCCGCGAAGTCCATCCCCGGCTTCGGCGAGCTGGCCGACGTCTGGACCACCCGCCGGGCCCCGGCCGGCTGGGACCTCACCGACCCGGACCCGGCCGCCCGCGGAGTCGTCGCCCTGCTGTCGGACTTCTTCCCGCGCACCACCGGCGAGATCGTCCACGTGGACGGCGGGGTGCACATGACGGGCGCCTGAGCGCGCACACGGGAAGGGGGCGGGTGCCGGACCGGCACCCGCCCCCTTCCCGTGGTGTCACTCGGTCGCGCCGCCCGGCAGGATCCGCCGGAAGCCGGCGTACGGCTCCAGCGCCTTCGGCAGCAGCACCGAACCGTCGTCCTGCACGCCCTGCTCCAGCAGCGCGGCCACGGTCCGCCCGATCGGCAGCGCCGAGCCGTTCAGCGTGGCGGCCGGCGTCTTGCGCCCGTCGGCCCGCTTGACCCGGATGTCGGCGCGGCGCGCCTGGAAGGTGCCGCAGTCGGACACCGAGGAGATCTCCCGGAAGGCGTCACCGCCGGGCAGCCACACCTCGATGTCGTACGTCATCCGCGCCGAGAAGCCCATGTCGCCCGCGGGCAACAGCACGGTACGGAAGGACAGTTCCAGCCTGCGCAGACACTCTTCCGCGTGCCCGACCATCAACTCCAGCTGCTCCTGAGCCTGTTCCGGAGCGCAGATCCGCACCAGCTCCACCTTCTCGAACTGGTGCAGCCGCAGCACCCCCCGGGTGTCGCGGCCGTACGCCCCCGCCTCCGCGCGGAAGCAGGGGGTGCGGGCGGTGAACGCGTACGGCAGTGCCCGCGCGTCCAGCAGCTCCCCGGAGACCAGGTTGGTCAGCGGCACCTCCGCGGTCGGGATCAGGAACAGCTCCCGCTCGCCGACCTGGGTGCGGAACAGGTCCTCCTCGAACTTGGGGAGCTGCCCGGTACCCGTCATGGTGTCCCGGGAGACCAGGAACGGCACCGACTGCTCGGTGTAGCCGTGCTCGCGGGTGTGCAGGTCGAGGAAGAAGTCGGCGAGGGCGCGCTCCAGGCGGGCACCGGCGCCGTGCGCCACGCTGAACCGGGCGCCGGACAGCTTCGCCGCGGCCGACGCGTCGAGGATGCCGAGGGCCTCGCCGATCTCCGCGTGGTGCCGGGCGCCGGCCGCCGGACGCGGCGCCGGACCGCCCCGCCGTACCTCCACGGCCTCCTTCTCCGAATCGCCGTCCGGTACGCCGTCCAGCGGCAGGTTGGGTATCCCGAGCAGCAGCTCGGTCAGCGCGCCCGCGGCCGTGCGGGCGGTGCCCTCCGCCTGCTGCACCTCCGCGCGCAGCGCGCGGGCGGCCTCCTTCTCGGCCTCGCTGGGCGGGCCCGAACGGCGGGCCTTCGCCGTCCGGTTCAACTCGGTGCGTAGCCGGGTCACCTCGGCGTTGGCGGCCGAACGGGCGCGCAGCGCACCGCCCACGGCGTCCAGGTCGAGGTCGTAGCGGCGGCGGGCCAGGCGGCGGACGGCGTCCTCGCCGGCCTCGATCAGCTCATTGGGATCGTGCATGGCGGTCTCCTGACGGTGCGGGGGCGAGGTCCGGGACGGGGGTGGCGGTGTGCCGGGTGCCGAGCAGCCGGTAGCGCAGCGGATGGGCCGCGCGCAGCCGGACCGCGTAGAGGAGGCCGCCCACCGCGACCAGCGGCAGCAGCCAGGGCAGCGCGGCGATCACCTTGGAGGGGGAGCCGGTGAGCATGTCGAAGTTGCCGACCACCAGCCACACGGAGGTGGCGAGCCCCGCGAAGCCCAGCAGCGGGGCGAGGGTCTCCTTCCACCAGTGCCCGCGCCCGGCGCGCAGCCGCAGCCCGAGCACCGACAGCGCGGCCAGCGCCTGGAGCGTGACGATGCCGAGGGTGCCGAGGCCGAGCATGCTGGTCGTCAGGTCGGCGTACGGGTCGAGGCCGGCGACCGCGAACCCGGCCAGCACCAGCGCGGTCACCACGCTCTGCGCGACGCTCGCCCGGTGCGGCGAGCGGTGCCGGGCGTGCTCGGCGCCCAGCGCCCGGGGGAGCAGCCCGTCCTGGGCGAGGACCTGGGCGTAGCGGTTGGCGGCGCTGTGCAGGGCCAGGGTCGCCGCGAACAGGCTGGTGCACAGCAGGACCTGGAGCATGGTGCTGCCCGCCGTGCCGAGGAAGTCGTCGCCGAGCCCGAAGAACAGGTCGCCCATCTGCTTGCCCGCGACCTCCCGCACGTGGTCCGGGCCGATCGCGCCCACGGCCAGCCAGCTGGTCAGCGCGTAGAACCCGGCGATCAGCGCGGCGGCCGCGTACGTCGCCCGGGGCACGCTGCGCTCCGGGTCGCGGGCCTCCTTGCCGTACAGCGCCGCCGACTCGAAGCCGATGAACGACACGAACGCGAACATCAGCGAGACGCCGACGCCGGGACCGGCGGCGGTGTGCGGGGAGAACGACGTGGCGGGCAGCGCGTGCAGCCCGTGCCGGACGAGGATCGCCACGTCCAGGGCCGCCAGCACCCCGATCTCGCCCAGCATCAGCAGGGCCAGCACCCGGGCGCTCAGCGCGATCTCCCGGTAGCCGAGCACCGCGGTCAGCACCAGCCCGACCGCCGCGCACCACTCCCACGACACCGTCAGCCCATGGGCCGCCAGCACCAGCTGGGTGAAGTACCCGAGCGCACCGGCCAGCCCGATGGTCGCACAGTTGTACGACAGCAGGGCCAGGTAGCCGGCCGCGACCGCCGGCGGCCGTCCGAGCCCGTCGGCGACCGAGGCGTAGAACCCGCCGGACCCTCCAGTGCGCCGGGCGCTGACCGCGTACCCGACCGAGAAGCACAGCAGGGTCACCCCGGCGAACAGGAACGCGGCGGGCACCCCGGCCCCGTCCCCGAACGCGAACGCGAGCGGAACCGTACCGACCATCGCGGAGAGCGGCGCCGCGGCGGCGACGATGAGGAACAGGATGTGCGCCGTGCCGAGCCGCCCCGACGCGGGCGGCGAACCACTGGTGGACATGGCTACTCCAGTTATGGGGAGAAATGGGGACGTACGGGCAACAGCCGCCCGCGGTGCATCTCAGCGGACGGCTGTTGAAGCGCCCCCGAAGGGGCGCGGGGAACCGCGCGAGCGACCACGAACGAACCGCGGCCGCCGTACGGCGAATCGGGGCAGGCGCTCAGGCCGGTGCTATCGCCAACGCGGTGTTCTGCCCCCCGAAACCCAGCGAATTGCTCAGCGCCAGATCGATCGGCATCTCGGTCAGGGTCTGCGCCAACTTGATGTCCATCCGGGAGTCCGGCATCACCAGGTTGGCCGTGGGCGGAATGAGTTCGTGCTCGACGCTGAGCACGGCGAACGCGGCCTCCACCGCACCGGCCGCGCCGAGGAGATGCCCGGTGACCCCCTTCGTGGACGTCACCACCGGATCCCCGCGCAGCGTCCGCTGGATCATCCGCGCCTCGGACAGGTCGTTGAGCGGCGTCGACGTGCCGTGCGCGTTGACGTGCTGGACGTCGTCGGGATCGGCGCCCGCGTCGGCCAGCGCCGCGCGCACCGCCGCCTCGATGCCGGCGCCGTCGGGATGCGGCGACGTCATGTGGTGGGCGTCGGCCGTCGCGCCGTACCCGATGATCCGCCCGTGGATGTGCGCGCCGCGGGCCCGCGCGTCCGCGACGCGCTCCATCACCAGGATTCCGGCGCCCTCCCCGGCCACGAACCCGTCGCGGTCGGCGTCGAAGGGGCGGGAGGCGGACGCCGGGTCGTCGTGCCGCTTGGACAGCGCGCCCATCTGGGCGAACCCGGCCATGACCAGTGGGGTGATCATGGCCTCGCTGCCGCCGGCCAGCACGATGTCGCAGCGGCCGAGCGCCAGCAGGTCCCGCGCGGTGCCGATGGCCGTCGCGCCGGAGGCGCACGCGGTGGCCACCACGAGGTTGGGTCCGGTCGCCCCGAACTCGATGGCCGTCTGACCGGCCAGCATGTTCGGCAGCTGCATCGGCAGCAGCAGCGGCGACACCCGGCTCGCGCCCTGCTCGCGCAGCACGTGGTGCTGCTCCTCGACGGTGCCCGGACCGCCGTCCGCGCAGCCGAGGACCACGCCCACCCGGGCGCCGTCCCAGGTCTGCGGGTCGAGGCCCGCGTCGGCCACCGCCTCGTGGGCGGCGACCAGCGCGAACTGCACGAACCGGTCCAGGCGGTGGGCCCGGCGTGCGCTGAGCAGGGCTTCGGGGTCGAAGCCGGGTACCCGGCAGGAGATCTGTACGGGGTTGTCCGCCAGCACCGGATCGAGGGCCGCGGCCGGTCTGCCGTCGCAGACCGCCGCCCAGCTCGGCCCGACCCCGATCCCGCCGGGGGTGATCAGACCGAGCCCGGTGACGGCGATGTCCATCGCGGCCATCAGACCTTCGCGCTCCGCTCCTCCATCAGCCGGACCATGTCGGCCACGGTCTCGGCCTCCAGGAGGTCGTCGTCGCTGATGTCCAGGTCCAGCTCGGACTTCAGCAGCAGCGACAGCTCCACGACGGCCAGCGAGTCCAGCTCGATGTCCTCCCGGGTGGCCTCGGGGGTGATGGCCTCGGGCGACACCTTGAGCTTGTTGGACAGGATTTCCTTGAGCTGCTCCAGCATGTCGGTTCCTTTCAAGGATCTTGCTGACGGACGGTCAGATGGTTTGCAGCTCGGGCCAGGTGAGGGTGGCCGCGCCCCAGGACAGCCCGCCGCCGAACGCGGTGAGCAGCACCCGGTTCCCCGCCGTGAGCCTGCCTTCGGCGGTGGCCTCGGCGAGCAGCAGCGGGATCGACGCGGCACCGGTGTTGCCGACCCGCGCGATGTTGCTGAGCCGCCGCTCCTCGGGAATGCCGAGCCGGTCCGAGACGGCCGCCAGGATGCGGGCGTTGGCCTGGTGCGCCGCGAACCGGTCGACGTCGGCCAGACGCCAGCCGGCCCGCTCGGCGGCCTCGGTGGACGCGCTGGTCATACGCTCCACCGCGTGCCGGTAGGTGTCCCGGCCGAGCATCCGGAAGTAGTGGTCCTCCGGGGCGGCCGGGCGGCCCGAGGAGCGCTGCCTGGAGCCGCCCGCCGGGACCTCGATCAGATGGCTCAGCTCGCCGTCGCTGCCGAGCACCAGCGGCCCGAGCGCGCCGGGTTCGTCGGGCGAGCCGGCCCGCAGCACCACCGCGCCCGCGCCGTCCGCGAAGATCACGGCGGTGGTGCGGTCCTCCGGGTTGATGATCGTGGTGAAGGCGTCGGCGGCGATCAGCAGGACGCTGTCGGCGACCCCGGAGGCGATCAGTCCGGCGGCGGACGCGAGGCCGTAAAGGAACCCCGAGCAGACGGCCGCCACGTCGAAGGCGGGCACCTGGCCGAGCCCCAGCCGCGCGGCCACCTGCGGGGCGGTCGCCGGGCACGGCTGGTCGGGCGTGGTGGTGGCCAGCACCACCGCCCCGACCTGCTCGTCGCCCGCCGACTTCAGGGCCCTGAGGCCCGCCTCCACCGCGAGGTCGCCGGTGGAGGTGCCGGGGGAGACGAAGAACCGCTCGGCGATGCCGGTACGGGTGCGGATCCAGTCGTCGGAGGTGTCGAGGCGCCGCGACAGGTCCTCGTTGGTGACGATGTTGGGCGGGACGTACGATCCGATCCCGGTGACGACAGCGGCCCGCCCGGTGCTCATGCGCCGGCCTCCGAGGCGAGGACCTCGACGGGCAGGCCCATGTACGCCATGCGGACCTCGGCCATCTCGTCCGTCCACCGCTCCGCCATGTCGTAGCGCTGCTCGGCGGTGGTGTCGAGGAGGCGGACGCCCGGCCAGACCTCGTAGTCGCCGATCAGGTCGGCGTGCTTGAACATGCCTTCCTGGAACAGCTCCTCGCGGTGGATGACGAACTCCCGGTCCGGGATCTCGTCCCACAGCTTGACGCCCGAGCGCAGGATCTCCAGCAGCCGCGGGGTGTACTCGGGGTGCTTGACGACGTGGTCGCGCAGGATGGTGCTGGCCACGGTGAGGTGGCGGATCTCGTCGATGGCGGTGCCGCGGGAGATCTCGCCCGTCGCCGGGGACAGCGGGGTCCACTTGCGCTCGCTGAGCTCGGCGGCGGGGGCCAGGACGCCCTCGATGATGATGGCGAACACGGCGACGCCGCCGGGGAAGTCGGCCTTGTCGCGGACGACGTCCAGGGTGAAGTCCACCACCGGGTCCAGGACCCGCTTGCGGTAGTCCCGTGCCATCTCCTCGATGTCGCGCAGCAGTGTGCTCTGCGGGATGCCGAGGTCCACCAGGTGCTGGCGGAAGACCCGGGCGTGCCGGGCCTCGTCGATCAGCTGGGTGGCGTAGAACTCCATCTCGGGGATGCCGGGCGCGATGGTCACGTAGTGGCCGAGCAGCCGGGTGGCCAGCTCCTCCGCGAGCGCCCGGAAGCCGAACTCCAGCACCAGGGCCTCGCGCAGCGGTCCGGGTGCCTTCAGGAAGTCGGGGGTGAGGGCGTTCTCGTGGTGGCCGGTGACACCCCTGTCGCGCAGGGTGCCCTGGGCGACGGAGGTGATCCAGTAGGCGAGGTCGCACTCCTCGGGGCCGAGGGTGAGTTCCTTCGCGCCGTCCAGCAGGCCGGGGGCTTTCTCCCAGTCGGCCTCGGGGGCAACGGGTGCGGTCATGATGCGGCGGTCTCCTTCGCCGGACGCAGGGCACCGGCGTACAGCCCGCCGGTGTAGCTGAGCAGCGGCAGGCCCTCGTCCGCGGTGGCCCGGACGACGTGGCCGAGCAGCAGCTCGCTGTCGCCCGCGGCGTGCGCGGAGTGGAACCGGCAGATGTAGTGGGCGAGGGCGCCCGCGATCAGCGGGGCCTGGGCGTAGCGGTCGGCGGTCCAGGCGAGGCCGGCGAAGGCCGCGCTGCCGTCGGGCCGCGAGCTGTCGGCGAACCGCCGTGCCACGTCGGCCTGTTCACCGCCGAGCACATTGATCGCGAACCGGCCCTCGTGGGCGGCGAGCCGGGCGAAGGACGAGCCCGCCCGCAGCACCACGCCGACCAGCAGGGGCGAGCGCGAGACCAGGGTGACGGTGCTCGCGGTGGTGCCGTGCATCCGTTCCTCGGGGCCCGTCGTCAGCACGGACACCGCGGAGGCCAGGTGGTACAGGGCCCGTCGGCGCTCGGCCGGGTCCTGCCGCACCGCCCGGCGCACCGGGGTCGTGGCGGTGGTCATCGCACGGCCTCCGTCTCGCGTACGACGGGACGCGCGGGGACGTGTCCGACCGGCACCGGGTCCATCTCGTGCCCGACCGGCTTGGGGTGGGGCAGGCCCAGGTCGTCCAGGAGGTGCAGGTAGCCCTCCTGGCGCACCGGCTCGAAGGGCAGCGCGAAGGACTTCATGAAGTTGCCGAACAGGCCCCGGTCGCCGAAGAGGTGGAACGGCAGCACCAGCAGCGCCCACTCCGGCTTGACCAGCCAGCACCACAGCGCGGCGACCGCGCCCTGCGTGATGAGGCTGTGCATGACGTTGTAGAGGACGTAGTACGCCTTGTGGATCGGCCGGCCGCCGCTCTTGCGGAAGGCGATGGCGCCGGGGATGTAGCCGATCAGGTCGATGTAGAGGAACAGCCCGAGCGCCGGCAGCCAGCGGATGTCACCGAAGTGGTAGACGATCATGCCGGTCGTGACGGCGAGGCCCACCAGGTACTCGGCGCGGTGCAGCGAGTAGGTGCGCGGGGTCTCGAAGGGGTTCGCCTGGTCCATGGTCAGCTCCTTCGCCCGGTGCTACGCGCCGACCGTGGCGGGCGTGTTCAGCTCGATGCCGCCCTGGATGCGCACGGCCGGGTAGAGGCCGGTCAGGGCCCAGGCGACGGTCTCCTTGATGACCCGCTCGGCGATCGGGTCGAGGATGCCCTCCAGGCTCGGGATGCCGAAGTCGAAGTCGGCGTCGAAGCGGACGGTGACGTCCGCGCCGTCCTGCCGGACCGACCAGACCCCGGTGAAGGAGTCGAAGTCGCCGTCGGACTGCTCGAAGCGGATCTCGCCCTCCTCCGGCAGCACGGTGTCGTCCTCGGTCCAGCGCAACAGGCCGCTGCGGAAGTGCAGCTCCCAGCTGGAGGAGGGCTTGGGGTCGGGGTACGAGGAGTGCACGGTGGTCGCGTTCACGTGCGGCGCGAGGTCCGGGTACTTCTCCCAGCGCCGTACGGCGTGCAGGACCTCCTCGGCCTGCTCCGCGGGTATCAGGGCTTCGAGTTCGACGTGCCGCACGATCAGTTACCGCCTTCCGGCATTGTGGCCGCACCCTTGATCAGGTCACGGGTGGCCAGGTCGAAGGAGTTGACGAGGTAGTCGACGTCGGTGTCGTTCAGCACGGCGGGCGGGGTGAACCGCACCACCGAGCTGCCGTTCATGGAGTGGTTGGCGACCACGCCGTGGTTGAACAGCTCGATCAGCAGCTCGCCGGCGAGGCCCGCCTCGACCAGCTCCACGCCGATGAGCAGCCCCTGGCCGCGGACGTCCACCACCAGCTCGGGGATGTTGCGGTGGGCGACCTCCGCGATCCGCGGCAGCAGCCGGGCGCCGAGGTCCATGGCCCGGGTGACCAGGCGCTCTTCCTTGACGGCACGGACCGCGCCCTGCACCGCTGCCATCAGCACCGGCTGCCCGGAGAAGGTGGCGGTGTGGACGTAGGGGTCCTTGTCGAAGGGACGGAAGGCCTTGCGGGTGGCGATGGCCGCGGACACCGGCATCACCCCGCCGCCGAGCGCCTTGCCGGCCAGCAGCACGTCCGGCACGACGCCTTCGAGGTCGGCGCCCCACCACTCGCCGAGCCGCCCGAACCCGGACTGCACCTCGTCGAGGATGAGGAAGCCCTCGTACTCGCGGACCAGTTCCTCGACGCGCTTGAGGTAGCCCTTGGGCGGGATGATCACGCCGCCCTCGCCCTGGACCGGCTCCAGGATCACGCAGACCTCGCCCGGGTGGGCCTTCAGCTCGGCCTCCAGGGCGTCCGCGTCGCCGAACGGCAGGTGCAGGAAGTCGGGCACCAGCGGGCGGAAGGGCGCCTGGTAGACGTCCTTGGCGGTCGCCGACAGGGCGCCCAGCGTCTTGCCGTGGTAGCCGCCGCGCATCGACACGGTCCGCTTGAAGCCGCCCGCGCGGGCCAGCTTCAGACCGGTCTCCACCGCCTCGGCGCCGGACAGCGCGAAGTGCACCCGGTCGAGCCCGGCCGGCAGCACGGACACCAGCGACTCGGCGGCACGGGCGACCGTCGGCTCCAGCAGGATGCGGGTCGCGGTGGGGTGGGTGCGCAGCTGGCGCTCCACCTCCTCCATGACGATCGGGTGCCGGGCGCCCATGATGAACACGCCGTAGCCGCCCGCGTTCAGGAAGCGCTCACCGTCACTGGTGGTGAGCCAGGCGCCCTCGGACGCCACCTCCATGTGACTGCCGAACAGCTCGGCGAGCGTGGCCCGTCCCTTGCTCAGGTGGGCCCGGTACAGGTTGAGGATCTCGGCCTCGTCGTCGACGACGGGGGCGTGGGGGGAATCGTGCATGACGGTCACGTGTCACTCACTCCCAAAGAGGGGACTTTTGACGTCGGCGATGGGGGCGCCCCGTCAGGGGCGCGGGGTTCTGCTCGATGTGCGGCCACAAACGGGCCCGCGGCCGGCCGACTACGCGAGAACCAGCGGCCCTCCGTCGAAGTACGTCAGCAACGGCTCCGACGCGGCGATCCGGGACGGCGGGTGGAAAGCCAGCGCCCGGGTGGCCGCGGCGGACTGCGCCGACGCGGAGTTCGTGATGAACTCCAGCCCGCCCAGCAGCTCCAGCGCCCGCGCCACGATGTCCGGCAGCGCGTTCTGCACGGCGTACCGGGCGACCAGCACCCGCGCCACCGACTCCTCGTCGCCCGGCTCGGGACCCGTGGCCCGGGCCACGCCCTCCAGGAGGGCCAGCGCCGCCTCCATGTCGACGGCCAGCGCGGCCCGCGTGTCCGCGCTGCCCCGCTTGCGGGTCAGCACCTGCTCGACCAGTGCGGCGGCGGCACCCGCGTATCCCGCGGAGATCAGCATCTCGAACCAGACGAACCCGGCGGACTGGAGGTCGTCCAGGCGCGTGGGATCGTCCGCACCGGCCCGCACCACCATCTCGCTCGGCACGAACACGTCCTCCAGGCGCACCTCGTCGCTCTCGGCGCCGGCCAGCAGGTCGTTGCCCCAGAACTCGTGCACCGTCAGGCCCGGCGCGTCGGCCGGGACCAGGGCGAGCGCCAGCTCGGGCTCGCCGCCGTCCTCGCCGTGGATCGCGGTGGACGCGGTCAGCAGGCTCATCGAACGGGACAGGCTGCACGGCTTCTTGGAACCGGACAGCAGGAAGCCGCCCTCCACCGGGCGCGCGGTCACGGCCGGCTTGAGGATGTTCGCCGCGGTACGGCCCTCCGACCAGCCGGAGGCCAGCACCTGCTGGTCGGGCACGATCTGGTGCAGCAGCTGGGTCTGCGCGGCGGTGAGCCGGCCCGACTTGACGGCCAGCGAGTACAGCATGGCGGCGGTGAAGTGGTGCATGGAGACGGCCGCGACCAGCGAGGGGGAGATCGCGCCGAGCGCCAGCTGCACGCGCAGCGCCTCCAGCGGGGCCGCGCCGTGGCCGCCGTAGGTCTCGGGAATCAGCAGGCCCACGCCGCCGTGGATGCGGAACAGGTCGATCACCGAACTGCCGGGTTTCTCCCGTTCTTCGTACGGGAGTTGCTCCAGCTCCTTGAGCAGTCCGGGGTGGAACCGCTCGCACACGGTCCGGGCGACATCGAGGGAACGCACGGGAAAACCTCCGAGGACTGGGTGGGGTCAGGCGCCGAAGACCGCGTCGTACGGGCTGACGTCGCGGGCGATGCTCACTCCCTGGACGTGGGAGGTCTTGAGCATCGGGTAGTTGGCCTCGCCGAAGGCGCCGCCGGTGCGGCCGGTGCCGCCGTGGCTCGGCAGATAGGGCAGGAAGCCGATGTGGGAGTCGTTGACCTTCAGCAGACCGCCGTTGACGGTGCGCCGCACGAACGTCTCGACCACGTGGTCCGAGCGGGACCACAGGGAGTTGCGCAGCCCGTAGTCGTTGCTGTTGACGAACTGCAGGAACGATTCGAGCAGGGCGTCGTCATGGTCGCGGTCGGCGACCACGATCGGGATCAGCGGGAAGAAGGTCTCCTCGCGGACCACGTCGTACGTGCGCGCCCGGTCCAGGCCGTCCACCCGCACCACCGTGGGCTGGAGGAACACGCCCGTCTCCGAGACCGTGCCGTCCACCTCGGTGCGGTTGCCGCCGGTGACCAGCTCGGCGCCGTTGTCCAGGGCCTGGCGCAGCAGCCGGAAGAAGCGCTCGCTGCGCCGCACCGGCGACAGCAGCACGTCCTCCTCCTCGGGCAGGCCCGGCTTGATGCCCTTGACCTGCTCCTTGACCTCGGCGATCAGCGCCTCGGCGACATCGGGGTGGACCAGCACGTAGTTGGGCACCATGCAGATCTGCCCGGAGCCGTAGAAGGCCTCGGTGATGGCCTCGGCCGCCCACTTCACGTCGGCGTCCTTCCACACCACGATGCCGTCGTTGCCGGCGAGTTCGAGGATCGGCTTCTTGCCGTGGGCCACGCAACTCTGCTCGAAGCGCAGGCCCTCCTGGCTGCCGCCGATGTAGAAGATGTCGTTGATCAGCGGGTCGGCGACCCAGCGGTCCATGGTCTGCTTCGGGTTGGAGCAGACCGCGTTGAGCACGCCGGGCGGGGCGTCGAACTCCTCCAGCAGCGGGGCGACGATGTCGCGCAGCAGCCACATGGTGGACAGCGCGATGCTGCGCGGGGCGCGGACGACCACCGCGTTGCCGGCCATCAGCGCCAGCACGCACAGCGCGGCGCTGGGCAGCGGGGCGTTCTGCGGCGGGTTGAAGGCGACCACTCCGTCGGGCTGGCGGTGGAGGATCAGCCGGCGGCCGTTGTACTCCTTCTCCACCCGCATCTGCTTGGCGTACCAGCGCAGCGAGCCGGGCGCGTAGATCTGGAGCAGGCAGCTCAGCTCCCAGCGGGCGAGCTTGACCGGGTGGGACTCGGCGACCAGCATCCGCAGGAACTCGTCCTCGTGCTTGATCAGTTCCTCGCGGAACCGGGTGCCGAGCCGCATCCGCCGCTCCAGCGGCACCGCCGCCCAGTCGGGGGCCGCCGCGGCGGCCGCCTGGCTGGCCAGGTCGATGGCGGCGTCGTCCGCGATCGCGCAACGCCCGACGACATAGGGGTGCTTGGCCGCCTCGGACTCCGGGTCCTGTTCGAGGGAGCGCTTGAGGCTCACACTGGTGAACACGTCTTCCAGCAGCGAACGCCCGCTGACGGTGTACACCCAGCCGTCGCCGGCGACGTCCTTGCCCGCGATGTAGAGGTCGTAACTCTTCAATCCGGAAGGTGCCTCAGCACTCTCCTCCTGCGCGGCTTCGCGAAGCATCTCCAGCCTTTCGGATATGGCGTGTGGATTTCTTGAAGCAATGCGAGCGTGACAGCGGAATCTGATCCGGCGCTGACACCCGACTGATCCAGCCAACCGGGCACGCCCGCGCCGTCAGTGGGACGTCAGCCGCCGCTGCTTGCATGAGGCGCATGTCACCCGTCGACAGCACCATCCATCGGTTGCGCGAGCTGCCGCGCAGCGAACTGACCGAGGAAATCGAGACAATCGTCCTCAGGAAATTCAAGGTCGTTCTCCTCATGGACGATTCCGAGGACCTCCCCGTCGACGTCTCCTACTTCGACCTCGGGCTCACCTCGCTGCGCCTGACCGAGATACGCCAGAGCCTGGAACAGCTCCTGGACCTGTCGATCAACGTCAACGTGCTCTTCAACGAGCCGACCATCACCCACCTCGTGGACCACCTGACCCAGGCCATCCAGGAAGCTTGAGGAGTCGTTCCATGCCGCGTACGGAATCAGAGCAGGCGCCCGAGCCGGTCGCGATCGTCGGAATCGGGCTGCGGTTCCCCGGCGGCAGCGGCTCACCCGACGAGTTCGACGACTTTCTGCGCGAGGGCCGCAGCGGAATCCGCCCGATCCCCACCGATCGCTGGGACGTCGAGGCGTTCACCCCGACGGGGCCCGACGACAAGGGCAAGATCCGCGCCTCGGCGGGCGGCTTCCTCGACCGCATCGACCTGTTCGACGCGGGCTTCTTCAACATCTCGCCGAAGGAAGCCCGTTACATGGACCCGCAGCAGCGGCTGCTGCTGGAGACGGCCTGGCAGGCGCTCGAACACGCCGGTATCGACCCGGCCCCGCTGCGCCGCGGCAACGGCGGGGTGTACATCGGCGCCAGCTCCATCGACTACGCCCTCGAACTGGACTCACTGCCGTACGAGGAGCTGGACGGCCATCTGGCCTCCGGCATCACCATGTTCCCGCTCTCCGGGCGGCTCTCCTACTTCCTCGGCTGGCGCGGCCCGAGCATGAGCGTGGACACCGCCTGCTCCTCCTCGCTGGTCGCCCTGCACCTGGCCGTGCAGGCGCTGCGCGGCGGCGAGACGGACATCGCGCTGTGCGGCGGCGTCAACGCCCTGCACCACCCGCGCATCCCGGTGATGTTCTCCAACGCCCAGATGCTGTCCCCGGACGGCCAGTGCAAGACCTTCGACGAGGCGGCCGACGGATACGCGCGCGCCGAGGGCTGCGGCATCGTCGTCCTCAAGCGGCTCGGCGACGCCGAGCGCGACGGCGACCGCGTCCTCGCCCTGGTGCGCGGCACCGCCGTCGGCCAGGACGGCGACAGCGCGGGCCTGACCGTGCCCAACGGGCCCGCGCAGGAGAAGGTCATCCGCAGCGCGCTGGCCGCGGCCCACCTCGCGCCCGAGGACATCAGTTACGTCGAGGCGCACGGCACCGGCACCCCGCTCGGCGACCCCATCGAGTTCGGCGCCATCGGCGACGTGTTCGTGGACTCGCACACCAAGGACCGCCCCGTCGTGGTCGGTTCGGTGAAGACGAACCTCGGCCACATGGAGCCGGCCTCCGGCATCGTCGGCGTCATCAAGACCGTGCTCCAGCTGCGCGCGGGGACGATCTATCCGCACATCAACCTGGACAACCCCTCCGGGCGCATCCCCTGGGACCTGTACCCGCTGCGGGTGCCCACCGCGTGCGAGCCCTGGAAGGCCGAGGTGAAGCGCGCGGTCGTCAACAGCTTCGGGTTCGCGGGGACGATCGGGGCCGTGGTGCTGGAGGAGGCACCGGCCCGGGTTGCCGAGGAGCCCGAACTGCCGGGCGCGGCACCGCTGTTCACCCTCTCCGCGAAGAACGCGGGCGCCTTGCGCGAACTCGCCGGTCAGTACCGGCGGTTGCTGGACGAGCGGCCCGAGACCTCCCTCGCCGCGCTCTGCCACAGCGCCAACACCACCCGCGCCCACCACCCCTACCGGGTCGCCGCCCCGGTCGCCGACCGCGCCGCCCTCGTCAAGCTCCTCGACCAGGCCGCGGAGCAGGAGCACGAGGGCCCCACCGGCATCCGCAAGACCGCGTTCATGTTCACCGGCCAGGGCTCCCAGTACGCCGGCATGGGCGCCGCCCTGTACGAGGCGCTCCCCGTCTTCCGCGCCCAGGTCGACGCCTGCGACGAGCTGTTCGCCGCCCACCTCGGCCGCTCCGTGCGCGCGCTGCTGCTCGGCACCGCCGCCGACCCCGAGGCCATCGACCGCACCGAGTACACCCAGCCCGCCCTGTTCACCCTGGAATACGCGCTCGCCCAGCAGTGGATGGCCTGGGGCGCGAAGCCCAACGTGCTCCTCGGGCACAGCATCGGCGAGGTCGTCGCCGCCGCCGTGGCCGGGCTGTTCAGCCTCCCGGACGCCGTCAAGCTGGTCGCCGCCCGCGCCCGGCTGATGCAGGCGGTCACCGCCGAGGGCGGCATGGCCGCCGTCTCCGCGCCGCTGGAGGATGTCGCCCCGCTCCTGGAGGACCACGACGACCTGGCCGTCGCCGGCGTCAACGCCCCTGACCAGACGGTGATCTCCGGCGGCGTCGCGGCCCTGGACGAGGTCGCCGCCGTCCTCACCGGGCGGGGCGTGCGCGTCGAGCGCCTCAAGGTCTCCCACGCCTTCCACTCCCCGCTGATGGCCGAGGTCTACGACGACTTCCGCACCGCCCTCGACGGCATCGAGTTCCACGAGCCGAGGATCAGCCTCATCTCCAACGTCACCGGACGCCTCGCGCGCTTCCGCGAGATCGGCAACGTCGGCTACTGGGTGCGGCACATCGGCGAGCCCGTGCGCTTCCTCGACGGCATCCGCGCCGTCGCCAAGCGCGGCCGGCACGCCCTGATCGAGGTCGGCCCGCAGGCCGGGCTCACCGCGCTCGCCCGCCGCTCGGTCACCGTCGAGGACCACCTGTGGCTCGCCAGCCTGCGCCGCCGCGACACCACCACCGCGACCACCCTGACCGCCCTCGCCGAGTACTACGCGGCCGGGCTCAGCGTCGCCTGGGACGGCTACCACGCCGGGCACCCCGTCCCCGCCCGCGTGGACCTGCCGACGTACGCCTTCCAGCGCAAGCGCTACTGGCTGCCCTCCGCCACCCCGCGCCGCTCCGCCGCGAACGGCACCGCGCGCCACCCGCTGCTCGGCACCGAGGAGCGATTCGCCAGCGGAGTGCGGGAGTTCACCGCCGAGTTCACCGCCGAGGAGCTGGGCGCGCTCGCCGACCTGGCCGCCGACGACCGCACCGTGCTGCCCGCCGGCGCCTACGTCGACCTGCTGCTCGCCGTCCAGGACGCGGTCCAGGGCCACGCCCGCAACGCCGTCCGCGACCTCAGGCTGCTCGCCCCGCTGGAGCTGGCCGCGGAGACGGTCGCCGCGCTCACCACCCGCTGGCGGCCGCGCCCCGGCGGCGGTGCCGAGATCGAGGTGTACTCGCTGGTCGGCGGCGAGGAGAACCTGCACGCCACCGCCACGGTCGCCGCCGAACCCGAACCCCTCGTCCCCGTCTCGGAGCTGGCCGAGCTGGACGCGGGCCTCGCGCCGGCCGCGCAGCACATCGACGACGAGGACATCTACACCGACCTCGCCTCCGTCGGCCGCCCCCAGGGCCCCCGCATGCGCCTGCTCCTCAAGGCCGCCCGGCACGGCGACGGCCTGGTCACCGGCGAGCTGACCGGCCGTGACGCCAGTGCCGTGGAGCACGTCCCGGCCGAGCTCCTGGAGGCCGCCGTGCAGGCGCTGGTCGTCCTGGACCCCGAGGGCCCGGTGTTCGTGCCCCGCGAGATCGCCTCCGTACGGCACTTCCGCAAGCCGCGCGGCGAGCAGCTGCGCGTCCTCGCCCGGGTCCGCGGCGAACAGGACCGGCGCCTCGCCGACGTGCTGCTGCTGGAGAACGG
This sequence comes from Streptomyces sp. NPDC001056, assembly GCF_053598955.1. NCBI lineage: Bacteria > Bacillati > Actinomycetota > Actinomycetes > Kitasatosporales > Streptomycetaceae > Streptomyces > Streptomyces sp. NPDC001056. The sequence continues at coordinate 22,996 of NZ_JBSFLI010000002.1, forward strand.
CGACCCGGTCGCCGAACTCCTCGGGGTGCGCATGGCCCGTCCCGAGGGCCGCGGCGGCCGCCGCCGGTTCCTGCACCGCCCCGAGTGGGTGCGCCGCGCCCTGCCCGCGCGTGGCGGTGCCGCCGCCCGGCACATCGTCCTCCTCGACCCCTCGGCCGCCCGCGCCGCCGAACTGGCCGGCGAACCCGGCCTCAAGGTCACCTGGCTGCCCGACCTCACCGATCTCAAGGCCGCCCTGGAGGACCCCACCGTCACCGATGTCTGCCGGCTGTGGCACCAGCGCCCCGAGCCGATGTCCGCCGACCGGCTGCGCGCCGAGTGCGAGGACAACTACCGCGAACTCCTCACGCTCATAGGTGCGTTGGAGACCGCGAACCGGCCGCCCCGGCTGTGGCTGGTCACCGAGGGAGCCCAGTGGCTGCCCGGCGACCCGGCGGGCGACGGCGGCCACCTCGGCGCGGCCACCCTGTGGGGCTTCGGCCGGGTGCTGCTCACGGAGTACGCGCAGTACCGGGCCACCCTGGTCGACCTCGCCCCGGGCAGCGGCCTCGCCCCGCTCGTCGAGGAGTGGCGGGCCGAACCGGCCGGCGAGTACCAGGTCGCCCACCGCCCCGGCCGCCGCTATGTGCGCCGGCTGCTCGCCGGCGACGCCAGCCTCACCTGGACCGGGGGCTTCGAGCTGCGCGCCCCCGACTCCGGTGACCTGTCCGACCTGGTGCTCGCGCCGGTCGCCGACCGGGCCCCGGAGGCGGACGAGGTGCAGATCCGGGTGAGCGCCGTCGGCCTGACCGCCGAGGACGCGCGCGCCGCCCTGGACACCGGGCGCGCCGAACGCGCCGAGGAGACGGGGGATTCCGGGGAGATCGAACTCCCGCCGGTGCTCGGCCGGCTGGCCCGCGGAACCGTGCTCGCCGCGGCCGACGGCACCGGCTTCGCGCCGGGCGACGAGGTCCTCGTACGGCACGACGGGACCTTCCGCGCCACGCTCACCGTGCCCGCCGTCGCCGTCGTACCGGCCGCCGGGGACGACGACCGCGCGCTCCGCTTCCGCCTGGACGAGACCGGCGAGGCCCTGCGCACCGCCCTGTCCGACCCGTCCGGACCGGCCTGGGTGACCCTGCCCGAGGACCTGGCGGAGCGGCCCGAACCGGCGGACGAGGGCCCCGCCGGACTGCGCCCCGACCGCACCTACCTGGTCACCGGCGGTCTCGGCGGCCTCGGCCTGGTCACCGCCCGCAAGCTGGCCGCGCTCGGCGCCCGCCACCTCACCCTGGTCAGCCGCGGCGGCAAGGCCACCGAGGAGGCCGCCCCGCTCCTCGCCGACCTCGCGGCCGACGCCGAGATCGACGTCGTGCGCGCCGACATCTCCCGCCCGCAGGACGTCGAGCGGCTGGTCCGGCACATCGAGGCGGGGCCGTACCCGCTCGGCGGGATCGTGCACGCCGCCGGTTCCTACGACAAGAAGCTGATCTCCGAGCTGACCTGGGAGTCCATCGACGCCCAGCTCGCCGCGAAGGCGTACGGCGGCTGGCTGCTGCACGAGGCCGCCGAGACCTCCTTCCCCGACCTGGAGTTCTTCGTCACCTACTCCTCCATCGCCTCCGTCCTCGGCGGCGCCACCCAGGGCCACTACGCCGCCGCCAGCGCCGGGCTCGACGCGCTCGCCGAGTGGCGCGGCCGGCGCGGGGTGCCGGGCCTGTCGGTCAACTGGGGCGCCTGGGCCCGGGTCGGCATGTCCGCCCGGCTGGAGGAGCACCTCAGCCAGGAGATCGAACGCAGCGGCGTCCGCTTCTTCTCCCCGACCCGCGCCCTGGACACCCTCGCCCGCCTGTGGGGCCGCCCCCGGACCCAGCGGATCGTCGGCGAGTTCGACTGGGACCGCTACGTCTCCGGCAGCGTCAACGGCGACCTGTTCTACGACCGGCTCGCCCGCCAGGGCGCCGGCGAGGACGGCACCGGCCTCGACCTCACCGCCCTCACCGCGCTCCCCGACGCCGAACGGCTCGCCACCGTCACCGGCGTGGTCCGCGAGAAGGTCGCCGCCGTCCTGCACCTGGAGGAGGGCGACGAACTGGACCCCAACAGCGAGTTCGTGTCGCTGGGCCTGGACTCCCTGATGGCCCAGCAGGTCAAGGCCGCGCTGGAGCAGGCGTTCCGGCTGCCCCTGCCGGCCTCCCTCACCCACGACCATCCCACGGTCCGCGCGCTCGCCCAGTTCGTCGACGGGCAGCTCGCCCCGGCGCCGGCGGCGTGACGGCCGGACAGTCAGTCAGACGGTCAGACAGAGACGGCACACCATCATGAGCGACATACCGAGGGAGCGCTGGACGCTCCACCACTTTGCCCGCGCCCACGCCGACACCCGCCCCGACCACCCCGCGATCATCTGCGAAGGCCGCGTCACCACCTACGACAAGCTGCACCGCGACAGCAACCGCGCCGCCCACGCCCTGCACGCCAGCGGGGTGCGGCGCGGCGACCGGGTCGCCTACCTGGGCCGCGAGTCGGCGAACTACTACCTCGTGATGATCGCCTGCGCCAAGGCGGGCGCCGTCCTGGTGCCGGTCAACTGGCGGCTCACCCCGGGCGAGGTCGACCACATCCTGCGCGACTCCGGCGCCGCGCTGATCTTCGTGGACGACGAGTTCTGGGACACGGTCGCGGCCGTACGACCCCAACTGCGCGGCCTGCGCCGGGTGATCCGCGTCGACGGCACCGACGCCGACGGCGAACCCGCGCGCGGCGCCGGGCTGCTCGCCTGGGCCGCCGACCAGCCCGAGAGCGACCCGGTGCCCGGCACCGGACCCGACGACGCCGTCATCCAGATCTACACCAGCGGCACCACCGGGCTGCCCAAGGGCGCCATCCTCGCCCACCGCAGCTTCTTCACCCTGCCGCACGCCAGCCGCGAGCGGGGCGTGGACTGGATCGACTGGCTGCCCGAGGACGTCGCCCTGATCTCCCTGCCGGGCTTCGGCGTCGCCGGCATCGGCTGGTTCCTGCACACCTTCAACGCCGGCGGCACCAGCGTGATCATGCCGCAGTTCGACCCGCAGGAGGCCGTCCGCCTCATCCGCGCCCACGGCGTCACCACCACCTTCGCGGCACCCGCGATGCTCCAGGCGATGGCGTCCGAACGCGGCGCGGGCCCCGAGGCGTTCGTCTCCCTGCGCAAGATCGCCTACGGCGCCGCGCCCATGTCCGAGACGCTGCTCAAGCAGTGCCTGGAGACCTACCGCTGCGAGTTCGCGCAGATCTACGCCAGCACCGAGACCGGCAGCGTCGCGGTCTGTCTGCCGCCCGGCGACCACCACGCCGGCAGCACCCGGCTCACCTCGGTGGGCCTGCCCTGCCCCGGCAACGAGATCAAGGTGATCGGCCCCGACGGCGAGAGCCTGCCGCCCGGCGTCATCGGCCAGGTCTGCGTGCGCGCGCCCTCGCGGATGCTCGGCTACTGGAACCTGCCCGAGGCCACCGCCCGCACCCTGGTGGGGGAGTGGCTGTACATGGGCGACGCCGGATACCTCGACGAGGACGGCTACCTCCACCTCTGCGACCGCATCAACGACACGATCATCGTGGCCGGGCAGAACATCTACCCGGCCGAGGTCGAGAAGGCCCTCGCCGCGCACCCGGCGGTCGCCGACGCGGCCGTGGTGGGCCTGCCCGACGAACGCTGGGGCGAAAGCGTGCACGCGGTGGTCGTCCTGCGCCCCGGCACCAAGGCGACCCCGCGCGAGCTCCTGCTGTCCCTGCGCGGCCGCATCGCCGACTACAAGATCCCCGGCACCTACCACTTCGCCGACACCCTCCCGCGCAACCCCTCGGGCAAGATCCTGCGCCGCGCCGTGCGGCAGCAGCTGACGGCGGCGACGAGTGCGCCTGCCGGGAGTGCCGTATGACCACGTTCCCCGACGTCCCCGCGGAGAGTGACAAGCCCATGAGTACCGAACCGCTGCGGATCGGCATCCTCCTCCCCACCCGTGAGCAGGCCATCAACGGCACCTACGCCGCAGCCCCCCTGCTCGACTTCGCCAAGAACGCGGAAGCCCTCGGCTTCGACTCGCTGTGGGCCGGCGACTCCCTCACCGCCCGCCCCCGCCTCGACCCCCTGATCGTGCTGTCCGCCGCCGCGGCGGCCACACGGCGCATCACCGTCGGCACCGCCGCCCTCACCCCCGCCCTGCGCCACCCCCTCATCGGCGCCAACATGATCTCCAGCCTCAGCCACGTCGCCGCCGACCGGCTGATCCTGGGCCTCGGCTCGGGCTTCCCGATGGCCGAGACCGAGGAGGAGTTCAACTCCGTCGGCGCCTCCTTCCAGGGCCGCGTCGGCCGCCTGGACGAGATCGCCGCACTGTGGCGTACCGCCTGGCGCGCCGGCGAGGACGGCGAACCCGCCGCGTTCGAGGGCAGGTTCTGGCAGGCCGAGCACCTGGACCGGCTGCCCTCGCCCGCCGTCCCCGGCGGCCCGCCGCTGTGGCTGGCCGGCAGCGACACCCCCAAGGTGCTCGCCCGCGCCGCCACCCGCTACGACGGCTGGCTGCCCTTCCTGCCCGACGTCGACGCCTACGGCCGCGCCAGTAGCCGTCTGGGCGAACTCGCCGCGGAGGCGGGGCGCACGGTGGTCCCCGGGCTGTACGCCACGGTCACCGTCAACAGTGACGAGGCCGCCGCCGAGGCCGAGTTGGAGCACTACATCAGTCACTACTACGGGCGCTCCCTGGAGCAGATGCGCACCATCCAGGCCTACGCCTGGGGCAGCGCCGAGAAGTGCGCGCAGTGGCTCGGCGGATACGTCCGCGCCGGCGCCCGGCACCTGGTGATCCGCATCGGATCCCTCGACCCGGAGCCCCAGTTGAAGGAGATCGCCGAGGTGCTGCTGCCCGCGGTACGCGCCCTCGGCGCCGGACCCACCCTAGGGAGCACGCAGTCGTGACCACCGCCATCGGCACCATCGGCAGCCAGATGTCCAGCGAGGGACACTGGTTCCACCCCGTGGAGCCCTCGCCCGACGCCTCGATCCGGCTGTTCCTGCTGCCCCACGCGGGCAGCGGCGCCATCATCTACCGCGACTGGGAGCGCCTGCTGCCGCCGGACATCGCCCCGCAGGCCGTCACCCTCCCCGGCCGGCACAACCGCCGGGAGGAGGAGACGTACGAGAACTTCTGGCCGCTCCTCGAAGCCCTGCACGAGGCCGTCCTCAACGACCTGGACGACCGGCCCTTCGCCTTCTTCGGCCACTGCCTCGGCGCCCAGCTGGCCTTCCGGCTCGCCATCCGCATGGAGGAGGAGGGCGGTCCGGCCCCGGTGATGATCGGCATGTCCGGCTGGTCGCCGGTCGGCTTCTTCAAGCCGACCGAGGAGCAGAGCCGGATGCCGGAGGCCGAACTCGTCGAGTGGATCAAGAAGTTGGGCTCCTTCCCGGCCGCGGTCTACGACAACCCCGAGATGCTCGCCCTCGTCGTACCGGCCCTGCGCGCCGACCTGCGCGTCGCCGGTGACTACGACGACGACGGCGCCGGCGTCAGCTGCCCGCTCGCCTCCTACGGCGGCCGCAGCGACCCGCTCCAGGAGACCCCGGACGCCATGACCCACTGGGCCGCGCGCACCCCGTCGTACCTGGGACACAACGAGTACGAGGGCGGCCACTTCTACATCGACACCCACGCCCAGGCCGTCACCGCCCACTTCGCACACCGGCTCCAGCGGACCGTGGCCACCGCTGTGAGCTGACCGGGAAGGGCGCGTCAGCGCCGTGTCAGCGGCCTGCGAGAAGGTGGCAGGCGGCCCGCCGACACGGCGCTCGTCGGTCTCTCCCCGACGTCCCGCCGAGGCCACCCATCCGAGAGAAGCAGCAGCATGAGATTCGACAAAGACCTCTTCATCGCGTCGGCCGGGTCCTGGATACCGGACACGGTCACCGTGGCACAGGCCACCGCCGAGGGCCTGGTCGACGAGGAGCACCGCGACATCGGCTTCGAGAACATCGCCGTCTCCGACGACCTCTCCGGCCCCGAGATGGCCGTACGCGCCGGTCGCCTCGCCCTGGAGCGCTCCGGCGTCGCGCCCGGGGACGTCGGCCTGGTCCTGCACTCCTCCGGCAGCTACCAGGGCCACGACATGTGGCCGGCCGCGTCCTACGTCGCCCTTGAGACCGTCGGCCCCGGCGCCCCCGGCTTCGACCTCCAGCAGCGCTGCAACGCCGCCCTCGGCTCGCTGAGCCTGGCCGCCGGATACATCAACTCCGGCTTTGCCACGGAGGTGTTGCTCACCACCGGCGACCGGTTCGCCGCGCCCTGGGTCGACCGCTGGAACGTCCAGCTCAACCTCATCTTCGCGGACGGCGGCAGCGCGCTGCTGCTGTCCGGGCGCACCGGCTTCGCGCGGGTGGTCGCCGCCACCCTGGGCGCCGACAACTCGCTGGAGCGCTGGAACCGTGGCCTCGAACCCTTCGCCCTCCAGCCCGGCGCGGAGGTACGGCTGATCGAGCGCGGCATGCAGCACGCGGCCACCAAGGAGGCCGAGGGCTCCTGGGAGCGCTACGAGGCCGCCCTGATGTCCACCACCTCGCGCGTCCTGGACGAGGCCGGCGTGACGACCGAGGACATCTCCCGCGTCGTCACCCCGCACGTCCACCGCAACAAGACCCCCGAGAACTACGACCTGCTGGGCTTCACGGAGAAGCAGAGCACCTGGGAGGTCGGCCGCAAGTACGGGCACGTCGGCCCCGGCGACCAGTTCCTCGGCATCGAACACCTCGTCCTGGAACGCGCCGTCGGTCCGGGTGACCTCGTCCTCGTCGTCGCGGCCGGTGCGGGCTTCAGCTTCTCCGCAGCCGTACTGGAGATCCTGCACACCCCGTCCTGGTGACGGGAGGGGCGGCTCCCCAGTCCTCCCACCGAACGAAGAAAGGAACGGCCGTCATGGCCCTACAAGAACCCCGGGAAGCCGCCCCGGACCAGAACGGGAACCCGTCCGGTGCCGCGCGCGCCCCGCGGGACGCCGCCGCACCGCAGGTGCCCGCGACCCCGCACTGGGCGATGCTGCCGATCATCCTGATCGGCACCTTCGTCATCACCCTCGACATGTTCATCGTCAACGTGGCGATCCCCGCCACCCAGCGTGACCTGCACGCCGGTTCGTCCGCCGTGGAGTTCATCGTCGCCGGGTACGCGCTCGCGTACGCGGCGGGTCTGATCACCGGGGGCCGGCTCGGCGACCTCTACGGCCGCCGGCGGATGTTCCTGATCGGCGTGGCCCTGTTCACCCTCTCCTCGGCCTGGGCCGGCAGCGCGCCCACCGCCGGGCAACTGGTGGCGGCCCGCGTCGGCCAGGGCCTCGCCTCCGCGCTGATGGGCCCCCAGGTCCTCGCCATCATCGGCACCGTCTACAGCGGGCCCGCCCGCATCCGCGCGTTCAACGCCTTCGGTCTGACGTTGGGCCTCGCCGGTGTGTTCGGCCAGCTCATCGGCGGTGTGCTGATCCACCTGGACATCGCCGGGCTCAGCTGGCGCACCTGCTTCCTGGTGAACGTGCCGATCGGCGTCGCGGCGCTGGTCGTCGCGCCGCGCGTGGTGCCCGAGTCCAAGGCGCAGGGCAAGTCCCGGCTCGACCCGCTCGGCATGGTGCTGGTCTCCGCGGGCCTGGTGGCCGTCGTACTGCCGCTCGCCGAGGGCCAGCAGAAGGGCTGGCCGCTGTGGACATGGGTGTGCCTGGCCGCCTCGCCGGTGCTGCTCGCCCTGTTCGCCCTGTACCAGCGGCGGCTGGCGGCGGCCGACCGCGGCCCGCTCGTCGACCCGGCGCTGTTCCGCCAGCGCTCCTTCACCGTCGGCGTGATCACCGCCGTCGTCTACTACTCCGGCATGGCCTCCTTCTTCCTCGTGCTCGCCCTCTACCTCCAGCAGGGCTGCGGGCTCAGCGCGCTCGACTCCGGCCTGGTCTTCCTGCCGCTCGGCGTGGGCTTCCTCGGCGTCTCGCTGACCGCCAAGCAGATCGCGGCGGCCCTCGGCCGGCAGACCCTCGCGGTCGGCGCGCTGGTGGTGACGGCCAGTCTGATCGCGCTGTACGCCGCCGTGGAGCACATCGGCACCCACGGTCCGGTGGCCTGGCTGGTGCCGGGGCTGCTGGTCGGCGGCGCGGGCATGGCGATGGTGATGGCACCGCTGGCCACCGTGGCCCTCGCGGGCACCGACCCGCGTTACGCGGGCGCGGCCTCCGGCGTGCTGTCCACGGCCAACCAGGTCGGCGGCGCGATCGGGGTCGCTGTGGTGGGCGTGGTCTTCTACCACGTCCTCGGCCGCGGCACGGGCCCCGACGCCTTCGCCGACGCCTTCCGGGCCAGCGTGTACCTGCTGGTGCCGTTCGCGCTCGGGGTGGTCGCGCTGGTCCAGCTGTTCCCGCGGCCGCCCAAGAAGGCCCCCACGGCCTGAGCCGTGCGGCCGCGCGGGCTTCCCGCGCGGCCACCCCGCCACCGCATCGCGCGCCCGCCGCTTCGAACGGCGGGCGCGCGGTCGGTTCGCAGGGCGCCCGCCTGGTCCGTTCGACGGCGCCCGAGCGCTCGGTTCCGGCCACCGGCGTCCGTTCGCCGACCGGTGCGCCTGTCCGGTCCTCGCCCCCGTCGCCGGGCCCCGTCAGCCGCGTGTCAGCGCCAGGTCAGGACCCCTTGGCAGAGTCATCCGTGTTCCGTCCACCGCCGGTGCGTCCGACGTGAGGAGAGCGCCCGTCATGGCAGACACCGCAGCACCCGGACCCACCCGGGCCCTGATCCTGGCCAACCCGGCCTCTGGCAGTCACAGCCCTGAACTCATCAACGAGATCCAGGAGTTGTGCGCGTCCTGCCTCGACCGGGCCGAGGTCCACTCGACCACCGGACCGGGGGACGCGACGGTCGCCGTGCGGCGCGCCCTGGAGCGCGCCGACGACGCGCCCGACCTGATCGTGGCCGTCGGCGGCGACGGAACGGTCCGCGAGGCCGTCCAGGGACTGGTGCCGGCCGACGGCGGGGCCGGCCTCGCGGTGGTGCCCGGCGGCACCGGCAACTCCGGCTACAAGATGCTGTGGGGCGAGCGGCCCTGGAGCGAGTCGCTCAAGGCGATCCTCACCGACCACGGCGTCGGCGGTAGTGCCCGGCTGCGCCGGCTCGACCTGGCCCGCCTCGTCGAGACCCGCAACTACGTGTATCTGGGCGCCTGTTCGGGCGTCATCGCCGACGCGCTGATCACCGCGAAGAAGGTGCCGCTGACCGGCCGCGAGCGCTACGTCCGCGCCTTCGCCGACACCGCCGACGGGTACGAGCCGTACCCCGGGCGGGTCACGGTCGACGGCCGGATCGTGCACGAGGGCCCCACCGTCCTCGCCAACGTGGGCGGCGGCCCCTACCGCGGCGGCCGCTTCCAGGTACTGCCCGACTCGCTGCTCGACGACGGACTGCTCGACGTCTGCGTCATCGGCGGCGACATCCCGGCGGCCGAGGTCCCCGAACTGACCCTGGACGCCGCCCATATGACCCATCCGGCGACCGTGTACGCACGGGGCCGCCGGATCACCGTGGAACGCACCGACGGCCGCCGCCTCCCGCTGGAGCACGACGGTGAGTACCAACACGGCATCGGCGCCGCGGCCACCTTCGAGGTGCTCCCCGGAGCCCTCCCCGTGTGGGCGCCTGCCACCCCCTGAACCAACCGTCCGAAGAACCGAAGAAGCACCACCAAAAAGGAGATCGCCCGCATGAGCGACCTGACCACCACCGTCACCCGCTACCTCGACATCTGGAACGAGGCGGACGCCGACAAGCGTGCCGCGGCCATTGCCGAGCTGTTCACCGCCGACGCCCCGTACATCGACCCGCTGGCCGCGGTCGAGGGTCACGCGGGCTTCGCGGCCGTGGTGGCCGGCGCCCGTGACCAGTTCAAGGGCCTCTCCTTCGAACTGCACGGCACCGTCGACGCCCACCACAACCAGGCCCGCTTCCAGTGGGGCCTGGTGACCGAGCCGGGCGCCGAGCCGATCGCCATCGGCTTCGACGTCCTCGTCGCCGACGAGGCCGGCAAGGTCAAGGCCGTCTACGGCTTCCTGGACAAGGTCCCGGCCGCGTAACACCGCCACGTGTCGCGGGAGCACCGGACCGATCCGGTGCTCCCGCACTCGTGTCGAGGCCGCCGGCCTCCCCTCGACGCACGCACGGAAGGTACCCGCCATGACCGCCGTCCTCGCGGAGAGCGTCGCCCGCGCGCTGTGCGCCGACTGGGCCGAGCAGGCCGAGGCGCCGCCCCCGGCCGCCCGCCGCCCTTCCGGTGCGGACACCCCGCTGCGCGAACTGTCGCACTGGGCCGCCACATTGCGCCCGCAGGCCGTGCCCTGCCGGGTGCTCAAGCTCGCCGCGAGCCAGGTGCTGTCGCAGATCGCCTCCATCCGGGCCGGACTCCGACACCCGCTCGGCCGCAAACTGGTGGCCGCCTTCGGGCATCCCATGCAGCGCGACCCCCGACAGGCCGCCGGGGTCTTCGCGGCGCTCGGCTCCTGGCTCAACCTGGACGACACCGCGTACGCCGGACACCTGTCGAACTCCACGGTCGCCGTGCCGCTCGCCTTCGCCTACGCCCGCCGCCTGGACGGGCTCTCGCTGCTGACCTCGGTGGTCGCGGCCAACGAGTGCGCGGCCCGCATCACCGCCTCCGCGACGCTCGGGCCCCTGCGCGGCCAGAGTGCGGTGCACACGCACCTGGCCGGCGCGGTCGCCGGCCGGCTGCACTGCGACCGGGCGCCCGCGAGCCTGTACGAGAACGCCTTCGGGCTGGCCTTCGCCATGCCCAACTGGCCCTTGATGCGCGCCTTCCTGGCCAGCGACGCCCGGCTGTTCAACACCTTCACGCCGGTGCGCACCGCGATGGACGCCTGCGACGCGGCGTACGCTGGGCTGCGCGGCGCGCCCGACATCATGGAGCACAGCGACGGCTTCCTCGCCCGCTTCGCCACGGTGCCGCTGCCGCAGGCGGTGGCGAAGGGGCTCGGGCGGCGCTGGCACACGGACACGCTGTCCTTCAAGATGCACCCCGGCGGGCCCGGCATCGACGCGGCCGTGGACTGCGCGGCGGAGATCCACCGCGAACTCGGCGCGGTGCGCGCGGCGGACGTCGCCGAGGTCGTCGTCGAGGCCTCCCTGTACACGCTGTTCGCGGGGGAGCGGGCCGCGAGCTACGTCACCGGGCCCGGGTCCCCGCTGGGCGCACTGGTCCTGGACGTGCCGTACCCCGTGGCCACCACCCTGCTCACCGGCGGGTTCTCCGTGGACGACTTCTCCTCCCCGCGCGTGGACGACCCGGACCGCTGGGCCCTGGCCAAGCGGGTCCGCCTGGAGCACGACACCGAGATGACCCGCGAACTGTTCCTGTCCGACGCCCCGTTCGGCGAGGCCGTCCGGGAGGCGGGGGATCTCGCGGTGCCGTGGCTGCGCGGCTTCGGCGGCGACGAACTCGTGGACCTGGTCGGCGCCGTCCGCGCCGACAACCGTGACTTCTCCCGCTCCACGAAGGCCACCGGCGCCCGCGTCACCGTCCGCCTCACGGACGGCCGCACGGTCTCCCGCACCCGCCTGATCCCGGTCGGCGCCGCGGGCCCGGAGACGCGTGCCTCCCACGCCGACCTGGTCCGCGAGAAGTTCCTCTCGGTGGGCGGCTCCCAGGAGGTCGCCGACACGGTGGACCGCCTGCACCGGATGCGCCCGGGGGCGGTACGACGCTGGATAGAGACGGCGTTCCTGGACTGAGGGCGCACGCAGCGGTCCGGGCGCCGGGACACTCCCCGGCGCCGGCGGGGCGCCGCCTGACCCCTGGCCGAGGCCCCCCGCCTTCCGCCCCTGGCGCCTCCGACTCCTACTCCCGCGCCCCCCGGACCACCGGTCGGCGCAGCGTCGCGACGAACTTGTACCGCGACCCCCGGTACACCGCCCGCACCCACTCCACCGGCACTCCCTCCGCGTCCCGCGAGTGCCGGGAGAGCAACAGCATCGGCAACCCCACATCCGTCGCCAGCAGCGCGGCTTCCCGCGGCGTGGACAGCGAGGTCTCGATCGTCTCGTCGGCCGACGACAACCGCACCCCGTACACCCCGGACAGCGCGGTGTACAGCGACGGACAGGACGCCAGCACCCCCCGCAGCCCGGGGAACCGCCGGGACGACAGATGCGACGTCTCGATCGCCATCGGCTCCCCGCTGGCCAGCCGCAACCGCTCGATCCGCAGCACCCGTTCCCCGGCCGCGATCCCCAGCAGCCCCGCGAGCCGCTCGTCCGCCGGCACCTCCCCGACGTCGAGGACCTGCGACGCGGGCGACAGCCCCTGGGCCCGCATGTCCTCGGTGTGCGAGGTGAGGTGCAGCGTCCGGTACAGCTTCGGCTGCGCCACGAACGTCCCCTTGCCCTGGACGCGGTCCAGCCGCCCCTCCCCGACCAGCTCCTGGAGCGCCTGCCGCACGGTCGTCCGGGAGGTGTCGAACCGCTCGGCGAGCACTCGCTCCGCCGGTACCGCCGCACCGGGTTGCAGCGCCTCGGTCATGGCGAGCAACCGCTGCTTGATCCGGTAGTACTTCGGCACGCGCGCGCCGCTGACGTCGGTGGTCATGCCTGCCTTCCGGCTGTGTCGATGGGCTCCCGTTATAGCGACCAAGTGCCCTATGGTCTAGTCCAACTGAACGGACCGGGCGAAAAGGACGGACATGCCTGCGAGCCCGGACCGCGAGCGGACGAAAGTACTCCGGTGACTTTCTCGTAACGGCCTCCATCCGCCCCCGGGGCCACCCTTGACACCCCGAAAGGTCTAGGCCAAGCTCCACCGTACTGGTCTACACCATTAGCGGCCAGGTCCCAGAGCCCTACGTGCAACAGCGTCGTACGCAGGTCACCGCCGGGGGCGTGGGGGGTTAGTGGCATCCCTGAGGAGGGTGGCGTGAAGCGCAAGCTCGCTTCCGCGATCGTGATCGCGGGCATGATGGTCTCCGTTGCGGCGTGTGGCGGAAACGACGGCAACGACAGCAAGGACGCGGGGCCGGACAGCTGGAAGGGCCAGACCCTGACCGTGTGGACCATGGACGGCTCCGCGCCGCCGCAGTGGTCCAAGGACGTCCAGGCGGCGTTCGAGAAGAAGACCGGCGCCAAGCTGAAGTTCGAGATCCAGAAGTGGGACGGGATCCAGCAGAAGATCACCACCGCCCTCTCGGAGGACAACCCGCCGGACGTGCTGGAGGTCGGCAACACCCAGACCCCCGCCTACGCGGCCACCGGCGGCCTCGCGGACCTCGGCGACCTCAAGCAGTCCATCGGCGCCGACTGGACCGCCTCGGTCTCCAAATCGTCCGTCTACGACGGCAAGCAGTACGCGGCGCCCTGGTACTTCGCCAACCGCGTGGTCGTCTACAACAAGAAGATCTGGGACCAGGCCGGCATCAAGACGACGCCGAAGACCCGTGACGAGTTCCTCAAGGACCTCGACACCATCGGCAAGAAGACCGACGCCGAGCCGCTCTACCTGCCCGGCCAGAACTGGTACTTCCTCGACGGCCTGATCGTCGGCCAGGGCGGCGACCTGGTGAAGAAGCAGGGCGACAAGTACGTCTCCAACCTCGCCGACCCCAAGGTCGCCGCGGCCATGGAGATCTACAAGAAGTACGCCTCCTACTCCAAGGCCCCCAAGGACAAGGACGAGGCCACCCCGCAGCAGGCCACCGTCTTCGCCAAGGGCAGGACCGGCGCGTTCATCGGCATGGGCTGGGAGGCGGCCACCGCCGTCCAGGCCAACAAGTCCATCGAGAAGGACCTCGGCTACTTCACCGTCCCCGGCGCCACCGCCGACAGGCCCGAGGGCGTCTTCCTCGGCGGCTCCAACCTCGCCGTCGCCCAGAACAGCAAGAAGCAGTCGCTGGCCAAGGAGTTCCTGAAGATCGCCCTGTCCGACCAGTACGAGGGCGAACTGGCCAAGCTCAGCGGGGTCATCCCGAACAAGGAGTCCCTGGAGAGCAACCTCAAGGGCAACGCCGCCGCGGAGGCCGCGGCCCCGGGCGCCTCGGTCGGCGGCACCACCCCGCTGATCCCCGAGTGGGCCGCGGTGGAGAACACGCCGAACCCGATCAAGTCGTACATGACCGCCGTGCTGAACGGCAAGTCCCCGGCCGCCGCCGCCAAGGACGTCGAGGGCGAGATCAACCAGCGCCTCGCCCAGCAGAACTAGCCCCGCGCCGGGGGCGTCACCACGACGCCCCCGGCTCACCTGCGCCGTGCGCGTCCCCTGGCGCCCGCAGGGCACACGGACGCCGTACGGCCACGGAAGAGACGACGACTCATGCCAGTGCAGACCGAAGGCACGGACACGGCCGGGGGGCCCGCTGTCCGCAAGGGCCGGGTGCCGGCGCCGCCGCGCGGTGCGGACCGGGCCTCCCGGTCCCCGGCCGGCCGCCCCGCCGCCGCTCCCTATCTCCTCCTGCTGCCCGCGTTCGCGGCCACCCTGGTCCTGCTGGGCTGGCCGCTGGTCAAGAACGGCATGCTGTCGTTCCAGAACCTCAACCCGCGGCAGCTCATCCAGCACCTCACCGAGTGGAACGGCTTCCACAACTACCAGCAGGTCCTGACCGGTCCGGACTTCTGGAAGGTCGTCGAGCGCTCGGTCTTCTTCACGGCCGCCAACGTCGTCCTGATCATGGCGATCGGCACCCTGATCGGACTGCTGCTGGCCCGCCTCGGCAAGAAGATGCGCCTCACCCTCCTGGTGGGCCTCGTCCTCGCCTGGGCCATGCCCTACATCGCGGCCACCACCGTCTACCAGTGGCTGTTCGCCCAGCGCTTCGGCGTCGTCAACTGGGTGCTGGACAAGCTGGGCTGGCACTCCATGGCCGACTACAACTGGATGGGCGGCCAGTTCTCCACCTTCTCCGTGATCGTCCTGCTCATCGTGTGGCAGTCGGTCCCGTTCGTCGCGATCAACCTCTACGCCGCGACGACCACCATCCCCAAGGAGCTGTACGAGGCCGCCGCCCTGGACGGAGCCGGCGCCTGGCAGAGCTTCACCTCCGTGACCCTGCCCTTCCTGCGGCCCTTCCTCTACTCCACGACCTTCCTTGAGGTCATCTGGGTCTTCAAGGCGTTCCCGCAGGTCTTCGCCATGAACGAGGGCGGCCCCGACCGTCTCACCGAGACCCTGCCGATCTACGCCTACGTCGAGGGCGTCGGCAACCAGCACTTCGGGGTCGGCGCGGCGATCTCCTTCCTGACCATCCTGGTCCTGCTCGTCATCACCTCGTACTACCTGCGCATGGTGCTCAAGCAAGAGGAGGACGAGCTGTGAAGCGCTCGCTCTTCGGCCGTGTCTGGCCCAACGCGACCGCCGTCGTCCTCTTCGTCGGCTTCGTGTTCCCCGTCTACTGGATGTTCGCCACGGCCTTCAAGCCGACCGGCGACATCATCGCCGAGAACCCGGTGTGGTTCCCGACCCACTTCACCTTCGGCCACTTCGACAAGGCGGTGCACGCCGACCACTTCTGGACGCTGGTCGGCAACTCCGTCACGGTGACGCTCTGTTCGGTGCTGCTGTCGCTCGTCATCGCCCTGTTCGCCTCCTTCGCGCTCGCGCGGATGCGGTTCAAGGGGCGGCGCGGGTTCATCGTCACCTTCATGCTGGCGCAGATGGCCCCCTGGGAGGTCATGATCATCGCCATCTACATGATCGTGCGCGACAGCGACATGCTGAACAGCCTGGTGCCGCTCACCGTCTTCTACGCGATGATGGTGCTGCCTCTCACCGTCCTGACGCTGCGCGGCTACATCGCCGCCGTGCCGAAGGAGCTGGAGGAGTCGGCGATGGTCGACGGCTGCACCCGCTTCCAGGCCTTCCGCAAGGTGATCTTCCCGCTGCTCGCGCCCGGCCTGATGGCGACCTCGCTGTTCGGGTTCATCACCGCCTGGAACGAGTTCCCGCTGGTCCTGATCCTCGACAAGGACATCGAGAAGCAGACCCTGCCGCTGTGGCTGTCCCAGTTCCAGACCGCCTTCGGCGACGACTGGGGCGCCACTATGGCCGCATCGTCCCTGTTCGCGCTGCCCATCCTGATCCTCTTCATCTTCCTGCAACGCAAGGCTGTCAGCGGTCTGACCGACGGCGCCGTGAAGGGATGACGCCCGATGACCACACTCGCCACCGGCCCCGACACCCTCACCCGCGACGCCCTCGCGGTGCTGCAACCGGGCTTCGACGGCACCACCGCCCCCGACTGGGTGCGCCGCCGCCTCGGTGAGGGCCTCGCCTCCGTCGCCCTGTTCGGCCGCAACGTCGTCACCGAGGAGCAAGTCACCTCGCTGACCGCCCAGTTGCGGGCCGAGCGGGACGATCTGCTGGTCGCCATCGACGAGGAGAGCGGCGACGTCACCCGTCTGGACGTGCGCACCGGCTCCGCCTTCCCCGGCAACCACGCCCTCGGCGCCGTGGACGACGCCGACCTGACCCGCGCCGTCTCCCGCGAGCTGGGGCGCCGCCTGGCCGCCTGTGGCGTCAACTTCGACTGGGCGCCCTCCGCCGACGTCAACGCCAACCCCGACAACCCCGTCATCGGCGTCCGCTCCTTCGGCGCGGCCACCGACCTCGTCGCCCGGCACACCGCCGCCTGGGTCGAGGGCCTGCAGTCCACCGGCGTCGCCGCCTGCACCAAGCACTTCCCGGGCCACGGCGACACCAACATCGACTCCCACCACGCCGTACCCCGCATCGACGTCGATGCGGAGACCCTCCTCGCGCGCGAACTGCCGCCGTTCCGCGCCGCGATCGCCGCCGGCAGCCGGGCCATCATGAGCGCGCACATCCTCGTCCCGGCCCTCGACCCCGACCGCCCCGGCACCCTCTCCCGCCGCGTCCTCACCGAGCTGCTGCGCGGCGAACTCGGTTACGAGGGGCTGATCGTCACCGACGGCATGGAGATGCGCGCCATCTCCGGCACCTACGGCCTGGAGCACGGCGTGGTCCTCGCCATCGCGGCCGGCGCCGACGCCATCTGCGTGGGCGGCGGACTGTGCGACGAGGGCACGGTGCTCGGCCTGCGCGACGCGCTCGTGGCCGCCGTACGCTCCGGCGAACTGCCCGAGGAACGACTTGCCGACGCGGCCGCCCGGGTGCGCGAGCTGGCCCGCTGGACGGCCGGCACGCGCGAGGACGCGGCACGGACGGAGCCGGCACCGGAGATCGGCCTCACCGCGGCCCGGCGGGCGCTGCGCCTGACCCGGGCCGGCGCCGCCGTTCCCGTCGACTCGCCCGTCTACGTCGCCCGGTTCAACCCCGAGCCCAACATCGCCGTCGGTGACCAGACCCCCTGGGGCGTGGCCGCCGAGCTGAGACGTCTGGTGCCCGGCAGCGCCGACGGCTCCTTCACCGGCACGGACGCGGGGACCCTCGCCCTCGCCGCCGCCGGTGACCGCCGGATCGTCGCCGTCGTCCGCGACGAACACCGCCACGCCTGGATGCGCTCCGCCCTCGACACCCTCCTCGCCGCCCGTCCCGACACCGTTGTCGTGGAGATGGGCCTGCCCCAGGCGGCACCGCGGGGGGCCCTGCACATCGCCACGTACGGCGCCGCCCGGGTGTGCGGGGTGGCGGCGGCGGAGGCGGTCGTGGCGGGCTGAGCGGGAGGACGGGGGCGTGCTGGGGTTGGTGGTGCGGGGCGTGGGGGTGGCTTGGGGTTGGTGGTGCGGGGGCACGGGGATGGGCTGAGCCTGGTCGGCGCGAGGGCGCGCCGGGTGGGGCTGGGGACCCACCCCCGCCTCGCCTTCTACACGCCGGCCCACCGTCTCTCCCTCACCGCCGCCCCCTGCGTCTCCTGGACGGCGGCTTTCCGCACCGCGAGGCGATGAGAGCGATCGCGGAGCACAATCTGAGACGGGTTCTGGATCACGAAGACGTGACGAATCTTCATTGAATCGCCAACTACCTTCACAGATTCTTCACTTACTGTCATGCTCCTCGGTCGGAACGTCGAACCAGCCGAGGGAGCCCACCACATGGACGAGAACAAGCCCACCACCGATTCCGGCACGAGCGCGCCGTTCGCGACCGGCGGAGCGGTCGTGCCCGGCGCCGGCGCCGGTGCCCCTGCCATGACCCGCCTGCCGGGTCTGGCGATGAAGCGCCGGGGGCCCGTGGCCGTGTGGCTGGGCCTGCCGATCGTCACGCTCGGGATCTACCAGCTGGTGTGGTACTACAAGATCCACAAGGAGTTGCAGGAGTTCGACAGACGCCAGACCCTCAATCCTGCGGGCAGCATGCTGGTCCTGTTCTTCCTGGGCTGGACCCTGATCGCCCCGCTGGTCTCGTTCCACAACACGGGCAAGGCCATCGCGAACGCCCAGCGCGCGGCCGGCCTGCCGGTGACGTGCAGCCCCGCCGTGAGCATGTGGCTGGCCTTCGTCTTCGGCCTGAACATCTGGTACATGCAGCGCCAGCTCAACCTGGTCGTCGACGCCTACCCGGGCGCCGCCCCGGGCACCGAGGTCCAGCTGGCGGCCTGACCCCGGCCGGTCACGGCGGCAGCACCTCGCGGAGCCTGCGGCGCGAGCCGATGCCCAGTTTCCGGAAGACCTTCGCCAGGTGGTACTCGACCGTGCTCGCGCTGAGGAACAACGCGGCCGCGATCTCCTGGTTCGTGGCCCCCTCGGCCGCCAGCCGGGCCACCCGTGCCTCCTGCGGGGTGAGCCCGGGGTCGCTCTCGGGGGCGTGCGCGGGGGTACGACCGCCCGTCGCGGTCAGTTCCAGGCGGGCGCGCTCGGCGAAGGTCGCCGCGCCCATGCGGACGAACAGCTCGTGCGCCGCGCGGAGTTGGCCCCGGGCCTCCTGCCGGCGGCGACGGCGGCGCAGCCACTCGCCGTACAGCAGGCGGGTGCGCGCCACCTCGGGGGTGAGACCGGCGGGGGCGAGGTGGGCGAGGGCCTCTTCGAACAGGGGCTCCGCGTCGGCGGCCAGCAGGGCCCGGCCACGGGCCAACAGGCCCAGCGCCCAGGGCGTGCCGCTCGCGAGCGCCCGTTCGGTGAGCCGGGCCAGCGCGCGCTCGGCCGTGTCGCGGTCGTCGTTGCGCACGGCGGCCTCGACCAGGTCGACGAGGGCGAGACCGCCGAAGTGCGGCGGGTCCTGCTCGAAGACGGCCTGCGCGGCCGCCTGTGCCTCCCGGTAGTGGCAGTGGCCGAGTTCGAGCAACGCCAGTGAGGAACGCGCCAGTTGTACCTGGAGGCCGCCCGCACGCCCGGAGTCGGGACCCGCCAGGGCCGCCACCGCCGCGCGCGTGCGCTCGTCGTCGCCCCGCCACGCGTGCAGCATGACATCGCTGGGATGCGAGCGGCGGGGGTCCGCGCCGGTCGCCTCCGAGACGTCCTTGAACTCGGCGAAGTGCTCCTCGGCGGCGGAGAGGTTTCCGCGGAACAACTCCCAGGTCGCCAGGGCGTGCGCCGCCACCTGAAGCATCCGCAGCGCGCCCTGGCCGCGCGCCGCGGCGGCGTACCGCCGGGCGCAGGCACCGAGCGTGTCGAGGTCCCACAGCTCGATCGCGCCGATCATCCCCAGCAGGATCCACCGGGCGGCATCCGTGAACTCGGCCCGCTCGGCCTGCATGGCGGTGAGCGCCTCGCACAGGATCGGCGCGGCGGCCGGATGCCCCACGGCGATCAGCGTCGCGTGCCCGGCCAGCAGCAGGTCCGCCACGCCGGGCTCGCCCGGGACCGGCGGCGCGTCGAGCGCGCTGCGGGCGATGTCCAGGGCACCGGCCCCGACCTGCGCGTGCCCGTCCACACTCCCGGCGTCGCCGGGCACCCCGGCCCCGGCGTGCGCGCCCCGGTCCGTGCTCGTGGTGTCGGCGGGCGTGCCGTTCCCGTTCCACGCGTGCCCGGCCGCGCCCCCGGCGTCAGTGGGGGCATCCGCCCCGCTCGGTGCCTTCCCGGCCGCCCCCACGGCCTCGGCGGGTGCTCCGGCCCCGGCCCGCGCGTTCCCGGCCACGCACACGGCGTCGATGGCTTCCAGCAGCGTGTCGTGGGCGGCCCGCGGGTCCGTCTCCAGCAGGATGCGCGCGGCCGCCAGCAGGCTGTCCACCGCGTCGTCCCGGCCGAGCAGCACGGAGATCAGCCCGTGGAACCGCCGTGCGTGCGCGTCGATCCGGGGGGTCCGGTGCTCCGGCGACAGCAACTCCAGCAACTGCTCCGCCCGGTACGGCGCACCGGCCGTCAGCGCCGCCGCGCAGGCCGCGAGCAGCCGCACGTCACGCGTGACACCCTCCGGGGACAGCTCGGCGGCGCGTTGCAGGAAGGCCGCCTGGGCGAGATACCCGCCGTGCTCGCGGGCGCGCTCCGCGCAGGCCTCCAGCTCGGCGGCGACCGCCTCGTCGGGGCCGTGGGTGGCGGCGGCCCGGTGCCAGGCGCGCCGCTCGGCCTGGGCCGGCCGGTCCAGCTCCGCGGCCAACGCGGCGTGCACGCGCCGCCGTTCGAGGCGCGGCGCACCGCCGTAGACGGCGGACCGGATCAGCGGGTGCCGGAAGTGCGCCGTGCCGTCGAGCGCGCGATCGGCCAGCAGATCCAAGCGCCGGGCGTCCTCGAACGCCTGCGCCACCTCGTCGTCGGTGGCGGGCCGCAGCCGTTGTACGGCGCGACGCACCAGGTCGGCGTCCCCGGTCGGGTCGGCCGCGGCGGTCAGCAGCACGGTGCGCACGAGCGGCGGCAGCCCCCGCGCCTGGGCCAGGAAGCGGGCCTCCACCCGGCGGTCGAGGGGCAGCGGCTCGCCCTCGGTCAGCTCGCCGGCCGCGACCGAGCGGGCCAACTCCCTGATGGCCAAGGGGTTTCCGGCCGTCTCGGTGAGAATCCGCCGTGCCACGACGCGGTCGATCCCCCCGTCCACCTGGGCCGTGAGCAGCGCCAGCGCGTCCGGGTCCGGCAGCCCCGCGAGCTCCAGTTCGGGAAGGGCGCCGAAGGGGGTGCGCGGAACGTCGGTCTCCCGGATGCCGAACAGCATCACGATGGCGTCGGCGTGCAGCCTGCGGCTGACGAACGCGAGGACGTCGAGCGACTCCCGGTCCACCCACTGGGCGTCGTCGCAGACGATGAGCAACGGCTGCTCGGCGGCGACATCGGCGAGCAGGGTCAGGGCGGCCAGCCCGACGAGAAACCGGTCCGGGGGCGGGGCCTCGCTCATCCCGAACGCCGTTTCCAGCGCGTCCCGCTGGGGCGCGGGCAGCCGGTCCCGGCGGGGGAGGAACGGCAGCAGCAGACGGTGGAGCGCGGCGAAGCCGAGTTCCTGCTCCACCTCGACCCCGGCGACCTGGCTGACCCGGAAACCGGAGGCGCGGGCGGCCGCGTACTCCAGCAGAGCCGTCTTGCCGATGCCGGCGCCGCCGTGCAGGACGACGACTCCGCTGAGGCCCTCGCGCGCCCTGCCGAGCAAGCCGTCCAAGGCAGCCCGCTCGGTCCCCCGATCGTACAAGAGCATGATCGAACCCTAGCGGACCTCGGTCTTCACGCCTCCCTCACCGAACGAACGCGCCGGCCACCGCGGTGGCCGCACCCGACGACTGGGGACTTTCCCTGATTCGCGGCTCCCCGCACCGCGGCAGGGTGGGGGACGAAGACCGGTACAGGGCGTGGAGGCGGGAAACATGGTGTCGGACGTATGCACTTCGGGTCTGGGATTCCTCCAGGTCTCCACCCTCGTGCGGGAACCCGGCGACACACGAGGGACCGTCTGGCCGGGGCCGGAGTGGTCGAGCGGCGTGCCCGGCCCGGGGACGAACCGGCCGAGCGGCGCACCGGCACCGGGGACGGTCGTGCTCAGCGTGCAGGACGCGGGAGCCACGGTCCTCACCCAGGGCGACCGCAGCGCCGAGCTGGCACCGGGGGACATGATCCTCAACGACCCCACCAGACCGTGGGAGTTGGTGCACGAAGAGCCGATCAGGATGCACGTCTTCCGGGTGCCGCAGGGCGCGCTGGCGGTCTCCGCGACCGACCTGCGGCGCGTCCTCGCGGTGCCGATCCGGCCCCGGGACGGCGGTGCGGCCGCGCTCCTGTCCCCGATGCTCCGCTCCCTCGCGTCGACCGTACGACCGTGCCCGGACTGGCTCGCGGAACGGCTGGCGGGCCATACGGCGGACCTGCTGGCCACCCTCGTGACCGAGCGCAGCGCCGACTCCGCGGGCGGGCCCGCACCCGGCCCCGCGGACCCGCTGGTGGCCCGCATCCGGCGGTACGTCGACGACCACCTGGCCGACCCCGGACTGTCCCCCGGGACGATCGCGGCCGCCCACTTCGTCTCGGTGCGCCACGTCCACCATCTCTTCGCCACCCAGGGCACCACCCTCGGCCGCTGGATCCAGCAGCGCCGCCTGGAGGAGTGCCGACGCGAACTCGCCCGCCGAGGAAGGCTGTCCGTCTCCGCCGTGGCGCACCGCTGGGGGTTCGTCAACGCGGCACACTTCAGCCGCGCGTTCCGGCGGGCGTACGGGATGTCGCCGACGCAGTGGCGCCGGTCGAGCACACCGCCCGTGTCCACGGACAGGGGTCCCGGCGATGTTCGCCCCCGGACAAACCCCCGCCCGCTCCCGCGGTGAGTTCACGAACCCCTGAACTCCCCTCGCACGCCCACCGTCGGCGCGGCGGTGCCCCTGACTCCCGACCGCCGTCGTGCCCGCCCCCGCAAGCCGTCCCCCGAAAACCGACAACCATGGATCGGCCGGTGACGGCCGTTCCGGCTGTTACCGGGGAGGGGACGCTACCGGACGCGGGCGATTGCCGGGGTTGTGGTACCTGGCTGCTGTACCGCAGGATTCCGGTGGGGGTGACCATGGAACGGCATGTGCTGGAGCAGTTGTTGGCCGGTGACGACGAGGTGTCCGTGGCTGCTCTGGCCGCCCTCCGCAGCGGCGCCACCTACAGCGTGTGGGATACGGCGCATCCCGCACAGCAGCACGCCGGGGTCTTCGCACGCCGACTTCAGCGCATGCGACTGCGCGGAGTGGAACCTCTTGGGCTGGACCGAATGGTGCGGCTCCTGCGCGAGCACGGCCGACCGGTGCGCGGAGGGATGATCGATTCTGCCGATCGGAAATGGACCTACCTGTTCTACTTCACCGAAGACGGCAGCGCACTGGTGGCCTGCGCCCGCTTGCAACGGTGGGTCGAGCAATCACCGCTTTAGGAGTCAGGCGGGGGTGTCTTGCAGGTGACCTGCAGCTCTGTCGGTGGAGCTGCCTGGCACGGGCGCGCCCGCCAGGCAACCGTGTTGACCGTGGCTGACTCCTGCATCCGGCACGGCTGCGGCACGCGACCATGTGGTTTTGGACCAGAGGGCCCTTCAGTCCAGGATGAGTTGTCAGTCTTCTCGGCCCAGTCACCTCACCGCGCGCACAGCCGATGCAGGGACGCGCGGCTCTCCTCGTCCGCGCCGCGGTAGACCAGCAGGCGCAGTTCCGGGTCCTGGAGCGGCAGCAGGACTTCGAAGTCGACGGTGATTGCACCGGCGACCGGATGCCGCAGCAACTTCTGGCCGCGTCCGTTGACGCCGACCTTCCGTTCCGACCACAAGCGGGCGAATTCCTCGTCCTGTGTGACAAATTCGGCGATGAGGCGGGACAGTTCCCGGTCCTCCGGGTGCGCGGCCCATGCCGCGCGCAGGTGGGCGATCCCGTCCCGCAGCACCTGCTCCCGGTCGGCGTAGAAGCCGCGCATCGCCGGGTGCAACAGGCACAGCCTCATCGCGTTGCGCCGTGACGGCGGCACGGTCTCGAAGTCCGGTAGCAGCCGGGCCATTTCGGGGTTCCAGGCGAGAATGTCGTAGCGGTGGTCCAGCAGCATGGCCGGCAGCGGCGAGAGGTCACCGACCAGGCGGGCCAGCGACGGCGCCGCATCGGCGGCCGGCCCGCCGGTGGTGCCGGGGCGGCGGTGCCCGGCCAGGTCGAACAGGTAGTCGCGTTCACTCGGATCCAGGCGTAAGGCCCGAGCCAGCGCCGCCAGCACCTCTGCCGAGGGCCGCAGCCCGCGGCCCTGCTCCAGCCGGACCACGTAGTCGGTGCTGACCCCGGCCAGTTCCGCGACCTCCTCTCGGCGCAGCCCCGGTGTCCGCCGGGGCCGCCGGGGCGACGGCAGGCCCAGCCGGTCGGGGTCGAGGCCTTCGCGCCTGCTGCGCAGGAAGGCGGCCAACTCCTGGGCGGGGTCCATGGTTCGGGTAATCATGACCGGTTCAACCACCAGGGTGGGGCCGGTCTTCCCAGGAAGTGCCGTCCCTTACTCCCGGGCCGCCGCCGCCACAGACTCGGTCCTGGCAACGGAACACGAGCACAGGAGGACCTGATGGCACTGACCCTCGACGCCTACCGGCTGCTGGGCCGCTCGGGACTGCGGGTCTCACCGCTGGCCCTGGGTACGGCGACCTTCGGCACCGAGTGGGGCTGGGGTGCCGAGCGGGCCGAGGCCCGCAAGCTGTTCGACCACTACGTCGAGCTCGGCGGCAACCTCCTCGACACCGCCGACACCTACACCGACGGCAGCTCCGAGCGCCTGCTGGGCGACTTCGCCCGTGAGAAGCGCGAACGCCTTGTGCTGGCGACCAAGTACTCGACGCTGCGCCGCCCCGACGACCCCAACTCCGGGGGTGGTCACCGCAAGGCCCTGTTCGGCTCGGTTGAGGGTAGCCTGCGGCGGCTGGCCACCGACTACATCGACCTGCTGTACCTGCACGTCTGGGACTTCCGCACGCCGGTCGAGGAGATCCTGCGCGGCCTGGACGATCTGGTCCGGCAGGGCAAGGTGCTGTACGTGGCGATCTCCAACACCCCGGCCTGGCAGGTGTCCCGGATGCAGGCGATCGCCGACCTGCGCGGTTGGTCGCCGCTGGTCGCGCTTCAGCTCGAGTACAGCCTGATCGAACGCACCGCGGAGCGCGACCTGATCCCGATGGCCCGGGAACTGGGCCTGGGCGTGGTCCCGTACTCACCGCTGGGCGGCGGGGTGCTCAGCGGAAAGTACGGCCGGGACGACGTGGCCGCGACGGGTGACGGCACCGACGACGGCACCCGCAGGGGCCTCAACCTCGCCCTGGGCACGCTCACCGAACGCAACCTGGCCGTGGCCGGGGTCGTCCGGGATGTCGCCGCCGATCTGGGCCGCACCCCGGCCCAGATCGCGCTGGCCTGGACCCTGCGGAACCCGGGCGTGGCGACCACGCTGATCGGGGCCCGCACTCCCGCCCAGTTGGAGGAGAACCTGGGCGCCCTGGAGGTCGAGTTCACGGCCGCCCAGCTGGCCCGCCTGGACGCGGCGAGCGCGATCGAGCTCGGCCAGCCGCACGACCTGCTGGCGAGCGACCACATCCGCCGGGTGACCACGGGCGGCCTGAGGATCGAGACCCGCCGCTGACGGTCAGCCGTCAGCGGCGGGAGCCGCGGTTGGTTCACCGTCCGTGCGAGCCACGCCCGGATCGCTTCCGCCGTCGGACTCCGTCGAACCCAGTGACCTTCACCGTTCTGACGCCCCCCGGTCGGAGGCGAGTCTGGTCGGCGCCGACCGAGCTGGTTCCAACTCTCGTGACCAGGTCCAACCAGCGTGTCATGGCTCAGCCACGCGGTTGCCGGGCAGGGGCCGGCCGACCACGACGACCAGGCGGGTGTCGGCGTCGATGACGACTTGATGGTTGGTCGAGTACCGGTAGTTCTTGGACTGCTCCGCCACCGCGTGGTCCCGGGTAGAAACCAGGGTGCCGTCCACGATGAGCACGGTGTCCTTGGCGAACCGCTTGCGGGGTTGGAGCGCGAGCTTCGACCCGAGGTGGTCGATGATGCGGTCCGCTGCTGACTTGGACACCGCGAAGAGCGTGGCAAGCTGGCGCATCGTCAAGTTCGTCCGCCAGTAAGCCGCGACCAGCAGAACCCGATCCTCCAGCGGGAGGCTCCACGGCCGCCCCTCCGGAGCGCATCAGCACCCTCGCGCCGCAGTACGGTCACCAGCTTGCCGAACAGGCGAGGACTCAGCCCGGTGTACGGGGCTATCCAGGACGGCTCCGAAGCCGTGATCACACCAGCCACGCGAGATCATTTCACTCGTCACCGGGGATTCCGTTCACGGCAGTTCCAGCCTCGCGCTTTCATGAAGCTGGCTGTCCGACGGGTGGTCGGTTAAGCGAAAAGTGCCTCTGACCAGCGAGAATGTGGATTGTCGAGGTCCTTGTTCCTGCCACCGTCGGAGGCACTTCTCAGGTGAAGAAGCGTATCGGGTCCTATCCACGCGTCCGCATCGAGGGCGGTGGCCGCGGGGTGGTGTCCCAGGCCGGGGCCGTGCTGCTGGTCGAGACCGTCCGCAAGGCCGGGCTGGACCGGGCGATATCGGCTGCGCTGGCGCCGTGGCGTCGGCCGCGGGCGGTGCACGATCCGGGGAAGATCCTGCTGGACGTGGCACTCGCGGTCGCGCTGGGCGGGGACTGCCTGGCGGATGTCGGGATGTTGCGGGCCGAGCCGGCCGTGTTCGGGCCGGTGGCCTCCGACCCGACGGTCTCCCGGCTCGTCGACACCCTCGCCGCCGTCGGGCCGAGGGCCCTGGCCGCGATACGGGGCGCTCGGGCCGAAGCACGCGAGCACGTCTGGAACGTGGCCAAGAACGCGGCCCCGGACGCCGCCGGGCAGGTGACCGTGGACCTGGACGGGGTCCTCGTGCTGGCCCACTCCGAGAAGCAGGACGCCACCGCGACCTGGAAGAAGACCTTCGGACACCATCCGCTGATGGGGTTCGTCGACCACGGAACCGGTGGCAGCGGGGAGCCGGTGGCCGGCCTGCTCAGGCCGGGCAACGCGGGCAGCAACACCGCCGCCGACCACATCGCCACGGCCCAACCGGCCCTGGCCCAGTTGCCGAAGACTTACCGCAGAGGCCGGCGGACGCTGATTCGTACCGACTCCGGAGGCGGCACCCATGAGTTCGTGGCCTGGCTCGCGAAGCGCGGCCGGTGGCTGTCGTACTCGGTCGGCATGACCATCACCGAGCAGATTCACCAGGCCGTACTCAAGGTCCCCGCCCCGGCCTGGACGGCGGCGGTCGAGCCCGGCGGCGAGATCCGAGGAGTTCAAGCGGGACGCGATCGCGCTCGTTGATTCTTCGGGCAAGACGGTCACCGCCGTTGCCCGGAAACTCGGCATCAGCTCCGAGTCCCTGCGCGGCTGGTACCGCCGGGCGAAGGCGGACCGGGGCGAGGGCGAGTCCGGTGAGCTGTCCAGCGCCGAGCGTGAGGAGCTCAAGCGGCTGCGCAAGGAGGTCCGCGGACAGCAGCAGACGATCGAGATCCTGAAAAAAGCGACGGCCTTCTTCGTGAAGGAGAACGACCGGTGAGCGAGCTGTACCGGTTGATCTATGCGGAGAAGGCGACGTACCCGATCGTCCTGCTGTGCCGGGTGCTGAAGGTCGCCCGCTCCTCCTACTACGCCTGGTGCGAGGGCGAGGCCGCCCGTCGTGCCAGGCAGGCCGCCGACGACGCGCTCGCGCACGAGATCACTGTGGTGCACATCGCTTCCCGGCACACCTACGGTGTCCCGCGCGGGCCGATGTGTATTCACTGCCGCGATCGCTGTGGATCACGCAGCCGGGTTCGAGTCACGCCGAACTGCGCTGCCTGGGCCGGCGGGTGAACCGCAAGCGCGTCGCCCGCGTGATGCGTGAGCGCGACATCCGCGGCGTCACCCGGCGCAGGCGACGTTCGCTGACCGGGCCTGATGCGAAGGCGGAGCCGGCCCCGGACCTGATCGGCCGCGACTTCCATGCCGAGCGCCCCGGAACCAGGCTGGTCGGCGACATCACCTACCTGCCCACCGCCGAGGGATGGCTCTACCTCGCCTGCTGGCTGGACCTGGCCACCCGCGTTCCGGCACCGAATAGGCAAGTTGGGACTGCGGCAGAGCTGCGGACGCACCGGATCATGCTTCGACAACGCCGCCGCGGAAAGCTTCTGGGCTGGCCCATCGTTGATCGCTTGGAACAGCGTTCGGTGACCGGTTCCGGAGGCAGCCGGTGCGTGGAGTGGTCGGCCTCTCGTCAGAGCGGCTGGCCGTCGACGGGGTCGCCGGAGCCGGGCTTGAACGTCGTGCCGAGGTCGTACTGCGCGATCCCGAAAGGCCGAAAATCGGCATCGGCAAGGACCCGGCAGAGGAACTCTGAGGTGGACATGTCGTACCGATGCCATCCGCCGACGTCATTGGACCGAGCAAGGACGGGATGATCGCTCGGCCGGTCGGCATCGATTAGTCAGAAGTACTCATCGGCCCATTCGGCGGAGCCCCACTCAACCAGCCCCCTGCCACCCGGCGCGTAGATCGCAGGGCTCGACGGTGGAGGCCACACGAGAACGAGGCCGCACAGCAGGCCGTCCGTGTCGGACGGCTCTGTCGGCTCGTACGTCAGTCGATGGTCAGTTCGCCCATCGCGCCCCAGCCGTCCGCTCCCGCGATGGTGGTGCTCACGATGTCGGGGGTGCGGCGCAGCAGGGGACGCATCGCTTCGAGGCCGGCGCGGAAGTGATCGGAATTGACGTGCGCCTCGCCGGTGCCGTCCTGGAATGCCTCGACGAGGACGTAGGTGTTGGGGTCCCCCAGGCTGCGGGACCACTCGAACCACAAGTTGCCGGCTTCGGCGCGGGTGGCCTGGGTGAAGGCTTCGACGTGCTTCGGCCACTCGTCGGCGTGCTCGGGCTTCACGGGGAACTTGACGACGATAAAGATCATCCGCCGATGATAGGCCATCCCGCCCGATTTGCTGTGAGGCAGGACATTGCCTGAGCGACGGCTGACAGCGATCGCGTCCGCCTATCTGGCCGGTGAGGTCGACCCCGGTCAGGGAGGCGTTGACCAGCGCGGCAGCAATGAAGGCCAGGCCAGCCGACCGCTTCGCGAAGATGCTGCCCAGCAGCAGCAATCCGGAGATCGGCGGGGGCACCGCCGCCCTGCAACTACCCGGCCCGGACGGCTCCGCAGCCGGGCAGCTCACCGCCGCACTCGTCCAGGCGCTGCGCGAGCGTCAGGAACGAGCCCAGGCCCTGGCCGGGGCCGCACGGACCGCGGTGCTGGTGGAAGCAACCCCCGCCCTGAAGGCGCTGTCCTTCCACCCGCACCTGCTTCGCCTTCTGGCGGGGGATGCGGTCGGCGCTGTGGCCGCGTATGAGGAGCTACTGATGCGCAGCCTGCGGCTCATGGGCCCCGCCCATCCACATAACCTGAGTGTTCGGGAGAATCTTGCCCGCTGGCAGAGGAGGCTACGGGGCGGACGTTGGTGACGGGCAGGTGCCCGGGTCGGTGCCGTACAGGATCGAGTCGGGGTGTGCTTGTGCACCACTCGACGTGTGGTGTGTCGGCGGGCCGTCGAGCAGATCGGGCTCATGTTCCTCCATGACAAGTCCGTGCCCGCGGCCGTCGCGACGGGCCTGGTGACCGCTGGAGGCGGCGTCCCCGTGCCGCACGAGCTGATCGGCTGACCGGCGGCGCCGCGTCGGGTACACCCGCTGCTCCCGACCCCGCAGCCTCTCTCGGACGTCAGGCGGCGTGGAGCTCGTGGGCGGGGCTGCCGCGTCCCTCCACCCACTCCCGGCCGTCGGCAAACCGCGCCTGTCCCTACGTATCAGGCTGTAGCACGAACACGCCTGCTTCTCTGAACTTCTGTAGCCCGACAGTCCGCCCGACGGCCCTGGCCGTCGACATGCCGGTGGGCTCTGACAGCATCACGCTCATGACCGACATCGATGACCTCGTACAACGCGTTGCCATCCGGGCCGCATCGGACGGTGAGGATCTTCCCGCGCCTGTCGGAGATGCCCAGATCGCGCAGGCCGAGGAGCAACTGGGCTTCGCGCTGCATCCCCTGCTCGCGCGCCTGTATCGCGAGGTCGCTGACGGCGGCTTCGGCCCTGACTACCGACTGCTGCCGCTGCTTGGTCCAGGCTCCAGCGTCGCCGGCGAATACCTGACGCGACGTGAGGCGTCCGTTGGAGTGGAGCACCCGGAGTGGCCCGAAGGCGTCGTACCCATCCTGACCTGGGGTTGTGGTATGTACGCAGGCGTTGATTGTCTCAGCGAGGACGGTCAGGTCCTGCTCTTCGAGCCGAACCCGTACAGCGGCGGATCGTGGGATCAGTGCTGGTTCCTCGACTCCGCCGGCCTCGCAACGTGGCTGGAGACATGGCTCTCGGGGACCAGCTGGTTCGAGGAGGACGCCGTCGACAGGGACGACCTGGTCGAGCCTCAGCCATGGGACCAGGCCGCAAGCCGACTGTCCTCCGGAGGATAGCGGAACACCGAGGCCGAGGCCGAGGCCGAGCGCGGCGACGCCCGTGACCACTTCGTCTCGTCGAAGTTCAACTGCCTACTGCGGCGCCGCCTCGGTCCCCGCCACGCCACCCATCCCGAAGCATTCTGACGACGGCTTCCACCGTAGTCCGGCCTCAGGGGGGCGCCAGGACCGTGGTGGGGCGCCAGGCCCGCCTGATCTCGGCGGTCGGAAATGGCGTCCGCTTGCTCTCGGTGAGCAGACGGCGGGCGAACTCGCCGAAGATCACGGCAGCTCGGGAATGCCGGTCCATGATCGCGGCGATCTCGCGTGGGACGCCGTCGGGCAGGTGGCCGGCGATCCACTCGCGCAGGAACGCCTCGCGTTCCATACCGCCGCGCAGACCATCGGACAGATGATGGCGGAGCAGATGACTTGTGGCATGGCAGAGGTCATAGGAGAGATGGTCGGAGAGGAACTCCGCCTCCGCCGCTGACAGTTCGAAGCCGGAGCTCAAGGCAAGTCCGAAGTCCGCGAAGTACAACAGCCGACCGTCGGTCAGGACATTGGCGAAGTGGGCGTCGAAGTGGACGAGTCCGTGCGAGCTCATGAAGGCGGTCCCCCGCGAAAGGGCCTCCTCCACCCACGGGTACGGCGCCCCCTCCCCGCTCTCCGGCGCGGCGGACCGGTAGTCGTGCAGCCAGTCGGCGAGTGTCTGCGGGACGTGCTCCAGGAAGAGAACCAGGCTGGACGAAGACCGGCCGATGGCCTCCAGACGTTCGCGCACGGCTGATGAGCCCTCCCAGTGCGCGACCGCCCCGTCGATGCCCCCGAATTCATCGGCGAACCCTTCGGGCGGGGAGTCGGGCAGGACGCGCCAGTGGTACATCAGCGGAAAGCCGTCGTACTCGTTCCCGAGGACCCAGTTGGTGGTCATGACGTGCACCGCCAGTTCCCGCCAGGCCCCGAACCCCGCCGAGCCCACCCCGTAGTGGTAGAACATCGGAAGTCCGAAGAGGTTCGCCGTCGACCGCACGTTCTCCGGCCGCAACTCGGTGTCCGTCAGGGGAACCCTCTTGACGAACACCCGCGTGCCATCGATGTCCAGCTCCGCCGACCTGCCGCCGATGCCGGAACCGAACGGGGCCGCGGCGGCCACGACCTCGCTGAGCCGACGGTCACTCAGAAGGGACAGGCGCGTGCTGACGGTCCCATACGTGGCGAGCCGCGCGGCATACCGCGGGTCCGGAGGGTGCATCGACGACTCCTCGGTGCCCCGAACCAGGGCCTCGGTGATCTCGCGGACGTGATCGACCCTATCCGCCAGGGCTGCAAAAAGGGGCAGGTGCCCGAGGCCCCGCGGGCCGACAACGCCCCAAGGACCGGCACATCGACTTCCTGGGCCGCTGCCTGTTGCTTGCACGCATGCGCTGGGTGCGCGGGGTGATTCAATCGCTGCCGGTCTCCCCCCAGAAGGGAATATCCAGACAGCTAGATATATTGATGCAGTGCGGGAGGAGGCACGGAACATGACGACGGCAGGGACCATGACCAGCACTGGCGAACCGATGCCGACCGGAGAGGCACAGGTGCTCGCCACGCTGCTGCAGACGCTGGGCGACCCGACGCGGCTGCGCATCCTGACCGCGCTGGACATGGCGTGCGTGCCGGTGAGCGCGATCGTCGAGGCGACCGGCGTGCGCCAGCCCACCGTCTCCCACCACCTGCGGATCCTGCGGGATCGCGGCCTGGTGCGCGGCGAGCGGCGCGGCGGCTACGTGTTCTACTGCCTGGCCGGGGACGGGCTGCGGGCGGCGCTGGACGGACTGCGGCCGCTGGCATGGCCCTCGGACGACGCGCAATGACCGGCACGGCGATCGAGGTGTTCCGCCGGACGGGATGCGGCCGGCGCGCCGGGGCGCGGCGCTGGCCGGCTGGCCTCCGCCTGCCCTTCGTCGTCCACGAGGTGGTCGACGATCCGGTGTCCGCGCAGCGCCTGACCGGCCTCGGCGTCGCCACCCTGCCCGTCGTGCCCACCGCCGACGGCCGCGCGGCGGCCGACCCCGACCCGGCGGCACCGATCGCCGCCCTGCCGCTGCTCGCCGCCGCCCATGTCGCCCGCCGGACCGAGGGGAGGCATCCCGGCGATGGGGCCGCATTACCAGCACCGATGCCGATCTTCCCGCCAGTGGTGCTCGCCGCTGCGCACCACCCCCGCCCCTCCCCCATAGCCCATACCGGAGGCCCCGATGACGACCGGAGATGACCTGCGCGACGCGCAGCGTGCCCACTGGCAGGCTACTTTTCAGGCGAACCCCGAGATGTACGGCACCGAGCCGAGCGAGCCTGGCGCTTACGCCGCAGACCTGTTCGGCCACGCCCACGTCCGCGACGTGCTCGAACTCGGCGCCGGACAGGGCCGCGACACCCACGCGTTCCTGCGCGCCGGGATGGCCGTGACCGCCCTGGACTACTCGCCGAACGCGCTCGCCGACCTGGAGAAGGAAGCCGAGGCGGCCGGGACCGCCTCGCTGCTGACCACACTGGCCCACGACGTACGCGAGCCGATTCCGCTGCCCGACGCCAGCGTCGACGCCGTTTACAGCCACATGCTGTTCAACATGGCGCTGACGACCTTGGAACTCGAAGCCCTCAGCGCCGAGGTTCACCGCGTCCTGCGCCCCGGCGGACTGCACGTCTACACGGTGCGGCACACCGGCGACGCCCACTACGGCGCAGGCGTCAGCCATGGCGACGGCATGTTCGAAAACGGCGGGTTCATCGTCCACTTCTTCGACCAGGCACTCGTCGACCGTCTGGCGACTGGCTTCACCGCGCTCGACCAGGCCGCCTTCGAAGAAGGCGGCCTGCCTCGGCGCCTGTGGCGCGTCACGCTGCGCCGCGACGAAGCGAAGTAAGCCGCCTGGCGCAAGCTGCTCATGCGCACGGCGCTGCCCGCGGACCTACCGGCGGTCGCGGCCAAGCAACCAGCACACTGGTGGCCTGGTGACGGCCGTCGGGTGCAGCGGCAGGTGCCCATCCGAGGCCTCGTACGGGGCGCAGTCCACCGGG
Source organism: Streptomyces sp. NPDC001056 (assembly GCF_053598955.1). Classification (NCBI taxonomy): domain Bacteria; kingdom Bacillati; phylum Actinomycetota; class Actinomycetes; order Kitasatosporales; family Streptomycetaceae; genus Streptomyces; species Streptomyces sp. NPDC001056. Next base: position 56,354 of record NZ_JBSFLI010000002.1, read on the forward strand.
TCCTCGCCCAGCGAGCCGGGGTCGTGCTCGAAGTACCGCTTGCCATCGGCGTCGGGATCGGAGGCGCGAGTCGGCGGACGCAGCGCGGTCCATCAGCCCCAGCCCGGTCACGGCGGTCGAGCCGCGCGGCGTCGTCACCCGGGACGTGTACTCACCCGGCGCCCGCACCGAGGTCGACGAGCCGGCCGAGGCGGGGGACGTGATCGACCGGATCGTCGATGCTTGCCCCTCGGTCCCGGAATGACGATTTCGGCACCACTGCACCCTGTGAGGTACGGAATTAGTGGCGATCGGGCCGCCTTGACACCGATATCACCAATCTGGTCTTGTTGAAGCAGTGGTGTGCAGTGCACAGTTGGGCCCGGTGATCGGCGCGTTCAGGCCCGATCCGGCCGCGGAGAAGAAGCATGCGCTTGGGACGGCAGCGGTGAACAGGGACGGCACAGAGAGGTTGCGGCCATGACGCGCTTTCGCGATCGAGTGGCGATCGTCACGGGCGCCGGCGCCCGTGACGGCATCGGCATGGCTGTCGCCCGTGTACTGGTGGCAGAGGGCTGCCGGGTCGTGCTGGGCGCGACGTCCGAACGCGTACACCAGCGTGCGGCGGAGATCGGCGAGGCCGCCGTCGGTGTGGTGGCCGACCTGACCGTCGAGGAGGGCGCGGACGCCCTGGTCCAGGCCGCGCTGCGACGATGGGGCCGGCTGGACGTTCTGGTGAACAATGCCGGCATGACATCGGTGAGCTCGGGATGGGACGCCGAGGAGGATGTGGCCGCTCTGTCGCTGGCCGAATGGAACGCAGCGCTGGCCCGTAACCTCACTACCGCCTTCCTGATGTCCCGAGCGGTCGTTCCGGCGATGCGGACGGCCGGTTACGGCCGGATCGTCTCCGTCGGCTCCACCACCGGCACGGTCAATGCCATGCCTGGGCAGGCCACTTACACGGCGGCGAAGGCGGGACTGGTGGGACTGTCCCAGGCGCTCGCTCTGGAGGTGATCGGGGACGGCATCACCGTGAACGTCGTGGCGCCCGGCTATGTGGCGACAGGCTCCCAGTTGCCGTTCGAGGCGGAGGCCGCCGCGGCAGGCCCCCTCGGGCGCAGCGGGACGCCGGAGGAGATCGCCGCCTGCGTGTCGTTCCTGGCACACGAATCCGCTTCGTTCGTCACCGGATCGGTCCTCGTAGCTGACGGCGGTCACAACCTCCCGGAGACCTGGCCCCGGGCCTGAGAAGCAGGCTCGGGGCCAGGGATGCCCGGTAACGGCCGCCGGAGACGTCCCATCGCCCGAGAAGACGGCCCGCCGCGCGGTTGGTCGTCGAGCATGGCCGACCCGCGTCGGTCGTCGAGGGCGGCACCCGGAGGGCGCTACCTCCGCACCCGAGGGCGGTGCCACGAGCGGCGGTGCGTCCGCTGACGGTTCCTGATCCCAGGCGAGCGCGGCCCCCTGGTCGGGATCGACGCCTACGCCCACCCCGGCACCACCCTCACCGCCAGGGGTACCGCCGAGGTCGCCTTCCACCCCGACGGCCGTCCTGGCGGCCTGACCGATGCACGCCGATGCGCTGGCACCACAACTGCGGTGCCGGTTCGTCAGACCGGCAGTGCGGCGGCGAGGTAGCCCGCGAGCAGGGCCTCGGCCACGTCGCGGACCCGGTCGTCGGAAGGCAGGAAGGACGAGGAATGCAGCCGGGCCGCACCCCCGTGCGTGCCGACGAACAGCATCAACGACGGGAAACGCTCCGAGAAGTACGAGAAGTCGTCGGAGCCGGCCGACCTCAGGGAGTGCGACACCTCGAGACCGGCCTGGCGCAGCAGCGGAGTGGCCGCTGCCGCCAGCGCCACGTCGTTGTCCAGGGCAGGCTCCCCGTGCACGATCTCCACCTCGGCCTCGCAGCCCTGCGAACGCGCCACCAGAGAGGCGACCTCCGCCATCCGCGCGTGGATGGTCTCCCGGTCGGCGGTGCGCATCGCGCGCACGGTGCCGCGGGCCGTCGCGGTTCCGGGGACGACGTTGGCGGCCTCGCCGGCGCTGAGCACCGTGACGCTCAGCACGACGGAGGTCATGGGATCGATCGCCCGGCTGACCAGACTCTGCAGTGCCACGACCACGTGCGCCAGCGCGAGCACGGGGTCGCTGGTGAGGTGCGGGTACGCCGCATGTCCACCCGATCCACGCACGGTGACCGTGAACTCGTCCGAGGAGGCGTTCACGACACCAGGCGTGCAGGAAACCTCCCCGGCCGGCAGCAGGGGTTGCACATGGGCGCCGACGACGGCCCGGCACTGCTCCCGTTCCAGGACGCCTTCCTCGATGATCTCCCTGGCACCGGAGGGGTAGGTCTCCTCACGTGGTTGCAGCACCACGAGCAGTGGTCTCGGTCCGCCGACCCGGTCGACGGCGCGAGCCAGGGCGACGACGGCGGCCAGGTGTACGTCGTGCCCGCAGGCGTGCATGAGACCAGGCCGGCGGGATCTCCAGGAAACGCCGGTCTCCTCGGGGACCGCCAGGGCGTCCATCTCGCCGCGGACGGCGACAGCCGGGCCCGGTCCCCCGATGCGGACCACCGCACCGGTGTCGGCGGTCTTGGTCACGCCGTGCGGCGTGGGCAGGGCGGCCAGGACCGCGTCCCGGGTCTCAGCCTCGTCCCCGGAGGGGCACGGGTGGGCGTGCAGCCGGTGGCGCAGCTCGACGGCGGCCGGGATCTGCCGTTCCAGTTCGGCCCGCAGCAGCGCGGCCGAGTCGGTGGGGGAACTCATTCTCCACCAGCCAGACCGTAGACCCGCCGGGCATTGTCCCGTCCGATCATGCGGGCGATCCGCACCGCGTCGTCCACGCTCCAGTCACCGTCCACCACCCAGCGGGACAGCGCCCGCGACATGCCCCGCCGCCACAGCAAGGCGCCAAGATGATGCAGCTCCGGGGGTCCCCAGGCGTCGGAGGAGAAGAGAATCTTGGCGAATGGAGCGAGTTCCAGCGACTCGGCGACCACGGCGTCGGAGCGGGCGCCGGTGTAGTTGACGCCGAGACCCACGTCGAAATAGACGTGGGGGAAGACCTGGGCGAGGTAACCGGCATTGCGCTGAAACGGATAGCAGTGCAACAGCAGCAGGTCCACGCCATGGGGTTCGACGTTCTTGATGAACCGGGTGAGCAGCAGCGGATCGCAACGGTGCAACTCGACGTCCGGGTCCCCGTACCCGGCGTGCAGCTGAATCGGCAGGTTGCGGTCGACGCCGGTCCACAGGGCGAAGCGCAGCAGCACCGGGTCGGACACCCGGAACGAGTTCTCGCTCCGCGACCTGGCCAGCCATGCGCCGGCAGCGTTCGTCACCTCCTGGTCGGTGGGCCGCTCCGGGTCGAAGTCGAAGCCGTAGCGGTAGGCGACGATGCTCTTCAGCCCGACCGCGTGGGCGGTCCGCTCGGCCAGCGCTTCACGGAACCGCGTCGGCAGGTCGGCGGCGGAGACCCCGGTCCGGGCCACGTCCTCCAGGACGGTCTCCAGCCTCACCACCTCGTCCACGGGCCGGCCGGATGCAGCGGTCATTCCCTGCACATCGAGGATCTCGTCGCCCTTGTAGCCGGTCTCGAGCAGATAGTGCCCGATGCCGCCGGCGGCCAGCAGCCGGCGCGTGACCTCCACGACTCCAAGGTCGTGCCGGGCCCCCATGTAGTCCTCGGGCGAGGCGTGCGGGCTCAGGCCCAGGACCGGTGCGCACCAGCGGCGTACGGCGAGGCCGATCTGTGAGTCGAACTGGGTCATCCACGGCGGGATGGGGCGGTCGGACTCGGTGAGCATCTGCTCCAGGGAGTTCCGGTCGACCTCGTGGTGCAGAGCGCCGTGGACGTGGTGGTCCACCAGTTCGATGCCGTCGATCGCGGCGGACAGGGTGTCAGTAGACATCGGAGACCTTCCGGGTGCGGGCCGCGTCGTCGAGGCCCTCCAGCAGTGCGAGTTCGTGCCGCTTGACGGAGAGTTGCGTGGCCGGCAGGCGCGGGTCGAACCAGGATCGGACGACCTCGTCCTCCTCCAGGGCGGCGAGCGCCTCCTGAAGGGAGCCAGGAAGCGCCGGGACGTTAGCGAGGTCCGTCTCCTCGGCGTCCTCGGGCCACACCATCGGCTCCCCGTAGTCGCGGGTCAGGCCCTCCAGTCCGGCCCGGACCAAGGCGCCCAGCGCCAGCCACGGGTTGGCGGTGGCATCCGCGGCGCGGTACTCCAGGTTGAACTGCGTGGCCGGATCCGCGCCGGCGATCCTCGTGGTCGGGCAGATCCGCAGCAGCGCCTCGCGGTTGCGTTCGGCGAGAAAGACACCACCGGCGCTCCATCGGTGGGGGGCGAGCCTCAGGAAGGACACCGGGCTGGGAGCCGTCCACGCGGTGAGGGCCGCCGCGTGCCGCAGGATTCCGGCGGCGAACCGGGCGCCGCACTCGGACAGGGCCCCGGGCCGCCCGGAGTCATGGAGGACCGGGCGTCCGTCGGCGTCCCTCAGGCTCAGGTGGATGTGAACGCCGTTGCCGGCCCCCTCGGGGTCGGTCATCGGAGCGAACGTGGCTCTCAGCCCGCGACGGCGCGCCAGGTCACGCACGAGTTCGCGGAGGAGTACGGCTCGGTCGGCGGCCACCAGGGCGTCGCTGGGCCGCAGGGTGATTTCGAACTGGCCGTCGCCGAACTCCGGCAGCCAGGTCTCCGGTTCCAGCCCGGCCTGATCGAGAAGGTGGATCAGGTCCGACCCGAACGGCTCCGCATCGCGCAGTCGCTGCAACGAGAACGGGGGACCAGAAGGCAGGCCCTCCAGGGTGAACTCGTGCTCCACCGAGGCGGTGACCACGAGTCCGGTGCGCTCACGCAGTTCACGCAGTGCGTCGCGCAGGAACGTACGCGGACAGCACGGCCAGGGCTCGCCGTCCGGCGTCGTCTGGTCGGCGAGGTAGAGACGGAGGCCGGGGCGACCCCCGTCGGCGGGGATGTCCACCCGGGTCGCCGCGTCCGGGACCAGCCGCAGATCGCCCACGGAGCCGAAGACGTTGTCGGGGGCGATCGGACCGAACGACGTGATGGCAAGGTCGGCAGGGACCCATCCCGTTCCGGTCCGCAGCACGGACGGCTCGTCCGGGGAGGGCACCGCCCGGCCTCTGACCTGGCCGGCCAGGTCACAGGTGGCGACGAAGACGAGGGCACTGCTGTCCACTGGGTTCTCCTGGACTGTGGAAGGGGCGGTACGGGATGCCGTGAGGCGGGCGACGCACGTGCCGTGGGAACTAGGAGGCGGCCGCTGCGACATCGGGAACCGGGTCGGCGGTGGCCTGCGTCTCCTTGACGAGACGATCACCGATCCGCCGGGTGAGCGCCGGGGCGAGCAGCACGACGAGGCCGCCGGCCAGACACCAGGCCCCCGCTATCCAGGGGAAGTACGTGTAGGGCGCGGTCTGGCCGGTGGACTGCTTGAAGAAGACGAAGGCCAGGTAGCAGATGCCCGTGAGCGGGAGTATCAGCTCCCATCGGCGTATGCGGCCGCCGCCGGACAGGATGAAGGCGATGACCCCGCCGCCCGCGACGGCGTACACCACGAGCACGCAGAGCACTCCGAGGGTGGCGTACCAGTAGTAGATGTCGAAGGCGGCGCTGCCGACGGCGAACATCACGGCGCACAGCACCGCGGATACCGCCCCGGTGAAACGCAGCGCGGTGGTCGGAGCACCGGTGCGCGGATGGGTGTGTGCAAGGGCCTTCGGCCCGAAGCCGTCCCTGGCCAGGGCGTACACCATGCGCGCGGCCCCGGCGGAGGACGACAGCGCGGAGGCGAAGGCCGACGCGACCGCGGTGAAGGCCACGACGAGGCCGAACCAGGTTCCGATGTACTGCCCCGACAGCGTGGACAGGGCGGACTCGGACCGACCGAACGCGGTGACACCCTGCTTGTCCGTGCCGAAACCGACGGTCTGGGCGTACATGACGAGTACGTACAGGAACCCGGTGAGTATCACGCTTCCGGCCAGTGCTCTCGGGATGTTGCGCCGGGGGTTGTCCGTCTCCTCTCCGAGTGAGGCGCACGCCTCGAAGCCGGCCCAGGACAGGAAGGCGAAGACGGTGGCGGCCATGATCGTGCCGAAACCGGCGCCGTGCGGCGAGAAGGCCGACAGGTCGAGGGTCTGGTGCCGGGGGGCCGTTCCGGTGGCGGTGCGCCCCAGAATGACGAGGGTGAGCAGCAGCATCGCGAGGATGCCGACACCCTCCACGACAAGCAGCGTGCGTGCGGTCAGCCGGGTGTCGCGTGAGTTGAGGGCGGTCACACCGAAGGCGGCGACCAGTGCGGTGACGACCCAAGGGCCGGTCGAGTGGAGACCGAGCGACCGCAGGAATGCGTGCAGGAAGACGCTGGTGGCCGCGAGGGTGCAGGTGAGGAAGGAAATATAGGTACCCAGCAGGGCGAATCCACCGAAGAACCCCGCCCGCGGTCCGATCGTGATGCCGGCGAGCGCGTACACCGAGCCGGCGTGGTTGAAGTAGCGGGTGAGCCGCCAGAAGCCGTAGCCGACCAGCGCGACCCCGAGCAGGCCGAGCAGGAAGACGAGCGGCACGGCGGGCCCCACGGCGCTGGCGACCCCGGCTCCGTTGAGGCCCATGGCGAGAGTGGGGCCCATCATGCCGACGGAAAGGGCGACGGCCTCCCACAGACGTAGCTTGCGCGGGGTGCGGTGGTGATCTGCCACGAGGCGCTCCGAAGGGGACTGGGCTGCTGTGTGCATCCCGGACCCCGGTATGAAATAACTGTTCCATCATCCACGTCAACGCCCAGAGAAGACGAAACAAGCATTTCACATCAGTCGGTGGTCAAGCCCTCCGCCGCTTCGTCGGCCTCTCGCATCCGGCGGTCGGCCGCCGGGCCCAGCCGAGCGTGGACCGCGGCGACCAGCGCCTCGACCAACGCCGTGTGAGCCACGATGCTGTCCCAGGAGCCGGGGGCCTCGACCCGCGCTGTGAGCACCACGTCCGCGAACTCGGCGATCGGCGACAGCCAGGGGTCGGTGAACAAGACGATCCGGGCCCCGCGCTCATGGGCGAGCCTGGCCAGCTCCACGGTGTCGCGCTGATAGCGCCGCAGGTCGAACACCACGCACACATACTGCGGCCCCACGTCCACCAGGAATCCGGCATCGCGGTGCGGCGGCTGGGCGTACATCTCGACGCCGGGACGCATCAGCCGGAGGTGCAGCATGAAGTACTGCACCAGCGGGTGGGTGAACCGGCCGCCGAAACCGGTGATCCGCAGGGTGGGATCGCTCAGCAGAGCAGCGGCCTGCTCGAAGTCCTTCTCGGGCAGGGCCGCGAACGTCTGGTGCAGCGCGACGCGGCCCACCTCGGCGGCCGCCTCGGACAGTTCGCCGGTGTGGGACGCGTCGGTTATCACCGGCGCCAAGGTCAGCGGTGACGCCCGGCGGGCCTGTACCTCGTCCCGCAAGGCCTGCTGGAACTCCCCGTACCCGCTGAACCCCAGCCTGCTCACGAAGCGCACAACCGTCGGCGCGCTCACCCCTGCCCGTGCCGCCAGGCCGTGCGTCGACTCCAGCCCGGCCGCGGGATAACGGGCCATCAGCGCCCGTGCGATCTTTCGCTCGGCCGGGGACAGGACGCGCTGGGCGCTGCGCAGCCGATCGGCAACGGTCTCCCCGGCCCCTTTTCCGTGCTCGTGCCCCGTGGTGGAAGCCTTGCCGTCAGCATCTCGTCGCCCGCTCATGCAGTCCTTCTCCCCTGTGGACACCTGTCGTCACCGATCGTTCCACAGCGGGACGGCACCCGGCCCGGCGCCGCTGCACCGTCCGGCGGCGCGGCATCGTCTCGTCGCGTTCCGCCGCCGGCCCCGGCACCCTCCGCCGGGACATGCCACGCCAGTGGGGACGGCCGCGCCACGGACGTCGGCGCTTTGCGAGGAGGTGATGCAGGCCCGATCGCGTTCACCGACGCCCAGCGTGGAGGCCAAGGCCGCGGAGCCGACCGCGATCGGGTTCGGGCCGGTTTCGCGCACCTCCGTGCAGCGCATGCGCCTGGGCTGCCGCGAGCAGGGGCTGTGGGGCCTGGTCGACTCCCGCACCACCCACTTCTGACACAAGCACCATGTCGTCACGGACAGTAGGGGCCGTTGGGGTCGACGGCGCAGCTGACCTGCCAGTTGGTCCACTGGCCGTTGTCCCAGCGCATACGGAACCAGTAGTTGCCGTCTTTACCGGTGGCCGCGATGGTGAAGTGCGTGAGGCTGCCGCCCGGATGGTCGACTTTGACCTGGCTCTGGGCCCAGCCGAGGCCGGTCGCCAGAGCCTGTGGAGCGTGGCTCGTAGTCCGCCGCAGGCCCAAAGTCCCAGAGAAGTCCCAGACATGCCGCCGCACCCCTCCCTGGCCCGCTAAATGGCAGGTCAGACGGGGTGCGGCGGCATCGTCGTATCAAATGTCCCGGAAGATCTCGATCTGCGCCCCGATCGAGTTCAGCCGCTCCGCGAGGTCCTCGTAACCCCGGTTGATGACGTACACGTTGCGCAGCACCGACGTCCCCTCCGCCGCCATCATCGCCAGCAGGACGACGACGGCGGGGCGCAGGGCCGGGGGGCACATCATTTCGGCGGCGCGCCAGCGGGTGGGGCCTTCGACGAGGACGCGGTGGGGGTCCAGGAGTTGGAGGCGGCCGCCGAGGCGGTTGAGGTCGGTGAGGTAGATCGCCCGGTTGTCGTAGACCCAGTCGTGGATCAGGGTCTGGCCGGAGGCGACCGCGGCGATGGCGGCGAAGAACGGGACGTTGTCGATGTTCAGGCCCGGGAAGGGCATGGGATGGATCTTGTCGATCGGCGCCTCCAGCTTGGAGGGACGGACCGTGAGGTCGACCAGGCGGGTACGGCCGTTGTCCGCGAAGTACTCCGGTGAACGGTCGTGGTCGAGGCCCATCTCCTCCAGGACCGCCAGCTCGATCTCCAGGAACTCGATCGGCACGCGGCGCACGGTGAGTTCGGACTCGGTGACCACCGCCGCGGCCAGCAGGCTCATCGCCTCGACCGGGTCCTCGGAGGGGGAGTAGTCCACGTCGACGTCGATGTTGGACACGCCGTGCACGGTCAGCGTGGTGGTGCCGATGCCCTCCACCTTCACGCCCAGCGCCTCCAGGAAGAAGCACAGGTCCTGGACCATGTAGTTGGACGACGCGTTGCGGATGACGGTCACGCCGTCGTGCCGCGCCGCGGCCAGCAGCGCGTTCTCGGTCACGGTGTCGCCGCGTTCGGTCAGGACGATCGGGCGGTCCGGGCGGACCGTACGGTCCACCTGCGCGTGGTACTGGTTCTCGGTCGCCGCGATCTGGAGGCCGAACCGGCGCAGCGCGATCATGTGCGGCTCGATGGTCCGGGTGCCGAGGTCGCAGCCGCCGGCGTACGGCAGCTTGAACTGGTCCATGCGGTGCAGCAGCGGGCCCAGGAACATGATGATGGACCGGGTGCGTACGGCGGCCTCGGCGTCGATCGCCGTCATCTCCAGCTCGGCCGGCGGGACCAGCTCCAGGTCGACCCCGTCGTTGATCCAACGGGTGCGCACACCGATGGAGTTGAGCACCTCCAGCAGGCGGTACACCTCCTCGATGCGCGCGACCCGGCGCAGCACGGTGCGGCCCTTGTTCAGCAGGGACGCGCAGAGCAGGGCCACGCAGGCGTTCTTGCTCGTCTTGACGTCGATGGCACCGGACAGCCGGCGGCCGCCGACGACCCGCAGATGCATCGGGCCCGCGTAGCCGAGCGACACGATCTCGCTGTCCAGCGCCTCACCGATGCGGGCGATCATCTCAAGGCTGATGTTCTGGTTCCCGCGCTCGATGCGGTTGACCGCACTCTGGCTGGTGCCGAGCGCCTCCGCGAGCTGCGTCTGTGTCCAGCCCCGGTGTTGCCGGGCATCACGGATGAGCTTGCCGATGCGTACGAGGTAGTCGTCTGCCATGAGGTTGAGGTTATCTCAGATATGAGATGGTGCCCGTTGGGGGGTCCATTCGGGTGATGGCGCGTCAGTGACCTGCGACTCCAGGGTGGATGTGCCAGTGTGGGGCGATTTGTTCTGTATTGCCTTCCGTTACGGGTTTAGCTGCTGATGGGGCGATGGGGGAGAGGAGACGAGTACACGACGCTGGTCGTCACCGAGCCCAGGCCACCGATCCGGCCGGAAATCTCCTCCAGGTGGCGCATCGAGCGCGCGGCCACCTTGATGACGAAGCAGTCGTCGCCCGTCACGTGATGCGCCTCCAGGATCTCCGGCATCGCGCCGACCAGGTCGTGGAACGGCTTGTAGTTGCTGTTCGGGTAGCGCAGCCGTACGAACGCCATGATCGTCAGCCCCACCCGCTCCGGGTCCACGACCGCCGCGTAACCACTGATCACCCCCGCCTCCTCCAGCCGCCGCACGCGCTCCGTGACCGCGCTGGCCGACATCGAGACGGCGCGCGCGAGGTCGGCGAAGCTGGTCCGTCCGTCGCGCTGGAGGACGTCGAGAATGCGCCAGTCGATGGCGTCCAGGGATATCGCGGTCATGGAGGAGGAATAGCACGGATTCCCCGGCGGACCGGCCTCCAGCGCCGTGGATCACGCCTTCAGTGGGCCGGTTCCGGTCCGTAGATTCGAGCCCCGGGGGCGACGGTCGAGTCGCCCGCCCCCACCGCCCCGCCCCTCCCACACTCCCTCCCACACTCCCGCCCACAGCCCCGCACCCTCGCCTCGGGAAGACCCCCGCACCCTCGCCTCGGGAAGGGCCCCGCACCCTCGCCTCGGGAAGGGCCCCGCACCCTCGCC